>JBDGVT010000196.1:0-6577 GCA_039585495.1 Gemmatimonadota bacterium
CCGACTGGAGACCTGACGGGTCTCCGCGTGATCGCTGTGGACGACCACGAGGCCAACCTTCGCCTGGTCGTCGAGTTTTCCAAGCGGATGGACATGGAAGTCGTGGCCGCTTCGTCCGGACAAGACGCGTGGGAGTTGCTGGACGCTGCGCACAGAAGCGGCGAGCCGATTCAACTGGCGCTGCTGGACTGCCACATGCCTGAGATGAGTGGCTTCGAGTTGGCGGAGAAGATTCGTGCCGACCCACGCTTCAAGGATCTCGTCATGGTCGCCTTCACGTCGGCCGGACAACCGGGAGACGGGGCTCGATGTGAGGAGCTCGGTATCGCTTCGTATCTCCTGAGGCCGCTCGCTCCCGCCGAGCTCCGAGATGCCCTCCTGCTTACCCTGGAAAAGGGCCCGGACGCGAAGGAGCGAGGCGAGTTGGTCACGCGCCACTCCCTGCGCGAAGCACGCTTGAGCCTCAACGTCCTCCTCGCCGAGGACAATCGGGTGAACCAGCAGCTCGCGATCCACATGCTCGAGCGCTTCGGTCACAAGATGAAGCTGGCGACCACCGGGAAGGAGGTCGTCGCGCTCTGGGAGCAGGAGCCCTTCGACGTGATCCTCATGGACATCCAGATGCCCGAGATCGATGGCATCGAAGCGACCGCTCGGATCCGTGAGTTGGAAGCCAAGCGAGGCACGTTCACTCCGATCGTCGCGATGACGGCGCACGCCATGGCCGGAGACCGGGAACGGTTTCTCGAGGCGGGCATGGACGACTACATCTCGAAGCCCATCAGTCGGGCCCGGCTACGCGAGGTTCTACGGGGAGTCGGCCGCACGAGCCCGCCCGACACTCCCGCGGTTCCGCTCGACCTGGTTGCTGACATGGATATGGCGGAGCAGGCATACGATCGTGACGTGCTCATGGAGCGCGTCGAGTCCGACGCCGAACTCATCAGAATGCTCGTGGATGTCTTCGAGTCGGACCGATCGAAGCTGCTCGGAGATATCGAGTCAGCGCTCGCCGATGATGACGCCGAGGCACTCGAGCGAGCCGCCCACACGATCAAGGGAGCCCTGGGCGTATTCGGCGCCGAGCCGGCACGAGCCCGGGCCGAACGGCTCGAGTTCATTGGTCGCGAAGGGATGGTCGCCGACGCAAAGAGCCAGTACCCCGAGCTCAAGCAGGCCGTGCTCGGTCTCGAGGTCGAACTCAAGAAGCTCGTCGATGAACTCGACGGGGGCAGCGCTCCCGCTTAACCCCCGGGAGCCCCCGTGTTCACACGGACCTCGTTGACCGTGACCTCGACCGTCATCGGTGCGTCACCACCCTCCATCATCGCGTTGAACTGCGCGAGTTGGTCCGCCATCATCGACTCGACCATCCGACGCTGCGCGGGAGGCATGTTCTCCAACTCACGCTGCATCTGCTCGAATTGAGCCCTCGTCTCCGGATCGATCGCCTCGCCAAGCCCCGTGATGCTGATGACTGTCCGGTGTGGGATCAGCATCCCCGAGACCTCGCGATAGTCTCCCATGACCACGGTGCTGTTGACCTCGTGGGCGCCCTGCTCGCTCGTCATCATGCCGTTGAATTCCAGGCGCCTCGGGGCATAAGTATCGGCGTCGAGGAAGATCCGACCATCGATCGGCTCGAAGTTCCCGTTGTCACCCATGTCCTCCTCGAAGCCCATGCCCGACAGATCGTCGATGTCGAGGACGTGGACATCGAAGCCGTCGGTCTGTTCCCGTCCGGCGTATTCTGCCCGATCGGTCAGTTCCGCACCCATGAGAAAGATCTCGTCTGCTCCGCCGCCGCCGCCGTCGACCATCATGCCCGCGGCGACATTACTCACGAGCTTGAAGACCGGATGGCCATCCACGATCTCCTTCTCGAAATAGGAAACCGTCTCGACGCCCATCGTGGTCTGCATGAGCGTGTAGTTCTCGACACCCTCACTGCGTCGCTCGTACTCGGCGAGCATTCGCTCGACGATATCGGCTCCGCTCTGCGCTGAAACAGGAAGCGCCACGCTCCCCGCGATCATGACGGCCGCCGCCGCCCGAATCATGCCCTTCATTGGGACCTCCCGGGTCATCCGCCCGATACTGTGAACTTCTGGACCCGACGCCCCGTCGACGCCTCGCCCACATAGATGTTGCCCTGCGAATCCACACTCATCCCGTGCGGTCGCAGGAACTGGCCGACCTGACGTCCGCCCCGGCCGAACTCTCCGACCACCTCGAGGTCCGACCGCCGAAGGACCCATACCTTGTGGTTCGTGCCGTCCGCCAGGTAGAGCCACTCCTGTCCTGGGTCGGGCGAGAGAGCGACGACGAACGCCGAGCCTGACGCTCGTGTGCTCGGTGCGATGATCTTCTCGGTGACGAACTCTCCGCTCTGCCGGAAGACCTGGATCCGGTTCCCACGGCGATCTGCCACGTAGATCAGACCGTCAGCGGAACCGATGAGACCGTGGACCGTCGAGAATTCTCGCGGAGGGTTCGCCTCGTCGTAGTTCTCGGCCTCGTATCGGTACTCGTCGTCCGGGACCTCCCCGTACGCACCCCAATGCCGCTTGTACTCCCCCGAATCACCATCGTACACCACGACACGCCGATTCCGATATCCATCGGCGATGAAGACCTCATTGGTTCCCGGATCGATCCAGATGCCGGCCGGGCCACCAAGGAGCTCGGTGTCGTTGCTTCCGGCGTTGACGTCGTACTCACCGATCTGCATGAGGAGTTCACCGCTCCGGGTGAATTTCATGACGCGATGATGGCGGTACGTGCCAACCCAGACGTTGTCGTTGTGATCGACGAATAGACCGTGCGCATTCCTGGGAAACTCCGACACGTCCTGTGTCGAGGGGTCGCCCCAACCCTGAACCACGCGGCCTTCGGCATCGAACTCGATCACGACCGGTGCTGGCCGGCAACACACGCCCAGAGGCGGATCCTGAACTGCCGAGATCTCCTCGGGGGTCAGCGTCTCGGGGAGATGGGTCACCCACACGTGATCCTGCGCGTCCACGAAGACGGCGGTGACCGAACCCATGATCCAGTCGTTCGGCATCTCGAGCGGCCACGAAGGATCGACGGAAAAGGTCGGGACCTCACCCGGCGCCGAACCCTCCGTCGACTCGCTCGCGCAGGCCACGAGAGCGAGGGGTAGCGCGCCCAGCAAGGCGAGCGCCAGGATTCTTCGTGATCCCATCATGCGGATGCACTCCATTCACAGCGGAGGGTCGAGCGAGGGCGCGAGGCCTCTCGCGGGCAGCGACCAAGGTAGGGCGGAGTCCGCGGCCGGGATACCGCCGGGTATCGACGTCGAGCGACTTTCTGGACCGATCGAGCGACTCTAGCTTCCCGCGGTCCTCGAACGACGGGCGGGTCTCCGCCCGCGATGCATACCCCGACCCCAGACTCGATGCCGGTCCACCGCCCGGACGAAGCCGAGACGCCCGTCCAGCCCGACGGGATCGCGTTCCGGGTTCTGTGGACGCCGGCCGTGTTCACGGGGATCCTGGCGCTCCTCGCCCTGACGCCGCGGGTCCAGGCGAATCTCGTGCTCGAACGCTCCTTCTGGGCGAGCGCGCTGGTCCTGCTCCTGTGGCAGGTCGCCCTGAGTGCTCACCTCGTTCGAGGCCGGTCGTCTCGACGCCTTGAAACGGCGTTCCGCCCCCAGCACTACATCCAGGCGATGGTGCAGTTGGCTGTGTTCGGATACTGGGGATGGTACTGGAGACCCGTCTACGACATGGGGATCCTGATCGCCGCGCAACTCGCCTTCGCCTATGCCTTCGGGATGCTCCTCGCGTGGTCCCGCGGTGAACGCTACGTCCTCGGCTTCGGCCCGTTCCCGATCATCCTGAGCATCAACCTCTTCCTGTGGTTCAAGGACGATTGGTTCTATCTGCAGTTCCTGATGGTGGCGGTGGGCTTCCTGGGAAAGGAGTTCGTGCGATGGCACCGAGAGGGACGGCAGGTCCACGTCTTCAATCCGTCCGCCTTTTCCCTGGGCCTCTTCTCTCTGGTCCTGATCGCCACGGGAACGACAGACCTCACGTGGGGCACCGAAATCGCGACGACGCTCACTCTGGCCCCGCGGATCTACCTCGCCCTGTTCCTGCTCGGGCTCGTGGTCATGTACTTCTTCTCGATCACGCTGGTCGCGGGAACAGCGGCTGCCGTCTTGTTCGGACTGAGCGCCGCATACTCGACCTGGACCGGGATCCCGTACTTCATCGACTCCGAGATTCCCGCAGCGGTCTTTCTCGGCCTGCACCTGCTCATAACCGACCCGTCTACCTCCCCCCGGACACGTCTCGGAAAGGCGGCCTTCGGCGCCCTGTACGGTATCGGCGTCTTCTCACTCTACGCGGTTCTCGGGGCCGCCGGAGCCCCGACCTTCTACGACAAGCTGCTGTGCGTTCCGCTACTCAACCTGAGTGTCCGGGGAATCGACGCCTCGGTGGCTCGGCTCAGAGCACGAGCGACGGATCCTTCCTCGGGAGGCGGCTGGGCCCCCGCCCGGCTCAATCTGGCGCACATGGCGGCATGGATACTCTTCTTCGGAGCGATGACCGCGACGGGGCGGACCGACGGGCGCCATCCCGGCGACAGCGTACCGTTCTGGGTCGAAGCGTGCGCCGAGGGCCTGCCGAAGTCATGCCAGCGACTCCTCCAGATCGAGGCGAGCTACTGTGGCGACAGCGCCGGATGGGCCTGCAACGAACTCGGAGTTCACTATACCGCAGGCATAGCGGTGGAGGCCGATTCCCAACTCGCCCGGAGCTTCTACGCACGTGCCTGCGAACTCCGCTTTCAGGCGGGATGCCTCAATCTGCTCACACCGACGTCGACGATCCGGTCGGTGCCGCGGACCCTGGATCTCAGACTCATGCTGAGGGAGGGCGGCCTGAATCTGATGGAGATGCCAGAGTCCGCACTCTACGCCCGCGCCTGCGCGCACGACTGGCGTTTCGCGTGTGAAGGTGCCGAGGAGGCTTCATGAGCGAGGCCCGCGCCGATGCGAGCCGGTGGCTCGTCTTCGCCTCAGGGATGGCGCTGGTGGGTTCCGTCTGGGTTTCGCTCGAGCTCTCGAGGAGACTTCCTGCCGAGGGGGACGAAGGACAAGCGGCCACCCGTATCAGAATGCCGACAGCGGCGGTCCCGGGGTTTCTGCCCGAGTTGGCATATATGCCCGACGAGGGGCAGTTGGGATTCGTAGAGGTTCCGGCGGGGCCGTTCGTAATGGGCAGCGACCCGGCAGTCGACTCGTTGGCCTTCGAGGTGGAGCAGTGGGAGGAGGGTCGTCCGCTCGGCACCCTCGAATTGCCCCTCTTTTGGATGGGGCGCTACGAGGTCACCGTCGCCCAGTACGCAGCGTTCATCGCATCCGCGGGCTATCGGTTAGCCGACCCGCGCGCGCTGGAAGGAAGGCCAGACCACCCGGTCACGTGGGTGTCGTGGACCGATGCCCTGGAGTACGCCCGGTGGCTGGACGGGACGCTTCGGGAATCGTCGTCGACCCCGGATGAGTTCGTCAGCCTCCCCACCGAGGCACAGTGGGAAAAGGCAGCGCGCGGCCCCGATGGTCGCATTTATCCATGGGGAGAAGACGCGCGATTGGACCGGGCACACTATCGAGCCCGGGGGACGGCTGCCGTGGGCAGCTTGCGCTGTCCAGAGTGCCCGTACGGGCTCTCCGACATGAGCGGAAACGTCTGGGAGTGGACGCGGAGCCCGTACCAGCCCTATCCCTACGACTCATCGGACGACCGAAACGACCTGGATGAGGACGCACTCTGGGTCATGCGCGGCGGCTCGTTCAGCGACACCGAACAGTTCATTCGTACGGCCAATCGTGGCGGTGCGGACCCGGGCGCAAGAAGGGCGTTCATCGGATTTCGCATCGTGCTCAGTCCGACCTGAGCTGGCCGCTTACCGCGCCTCCATCCAGAAGCGCCTCGACCTCGGTCGCATCGAAGCCCAACTCGCCGAGTACCTCGAGGGTGTCGGCCCCGGGGGCCGGCGGCGCCCCCTCGTTTCGTGGCCGAACGCCGTCCATCCGGAGCGGGAGCGACACGTCGCGGTAGTCGGGCACTTCGGGATGCCGGGTCTGGCCCAGCATTCCTGACGCCACGACCTGTGGGTCCACGATGACCTGGTCGAGTGACTGGATCGCGGAAGCTGGCACCTCGTGCTCGCGGGTCAGATCGAGCAATTGATCCGTCGACAATCTCGACGTGGACTCCTCCACGGCACCCTCGACCGCCTCCCGATGCGCTACGCGGTCGGGATTCGTGGCAAAGCGGGGATCGTCCGCGAGATCCGCCCTTCCGATCGCCGCGCACAGCCGTCGGAAGATGGCGTCGTTGCCCGCAGCGATCATCACGTGTCCATCCATGGTGGCAAAGGCCCGATAGGGAGCGATCGAGCCGAGGCTGGAGCCCATGGGGCCAGGCACCTGCCCGGTCGCCAGGTAGCCCATCATGTGGTACGAAACCCACGCGAGCCCCGTATCCATCAGCGAGGTCTCGAGGCAGCTGCCTTCACCTGTTGCGTCCCGCGTTCGAAGTGC
>JBDGVT010000197.1:0-5534 GCA_039585495.1 Gemmatimonadota bacterium
GTGCCAGTCGAAATGGTCGGTCTGTAGCACCCGGAAATCGAAGTCGTCGAACTGAACCTTGTTTCGTCCGAAATACTGGCCCGCTGCCTCGGTCGGGGCCGCCGAAAGGGCGAGGCCCCCAAGGAGAGCCAACATCGAAAGTCGGCTCAATTTCGCAGTGGACAAATCGATCATCATCACGACCTCATGTATTGGTTGCCGCCACCCTGTCCTTACCGGGTGACGATCATCTGTCCGGGAGTTGCACACACCGCTATGCCACCATCGATAAAGAAGACGCCGTGCACGTAGCATTCGTAATCCTCGACATCCTCTCGGAGAACCCCCTCGCGCTCGGCTCCGGTTCCAGGCACGTTGACCCGACCACCTGTGCGCTCGAACATTCCAACCTACCCAACAATAGGGTTCGACGATCCACTACGCTTGCCCTGATCTCCTTCGACGCATGAATCGCATATGCCCCGTTACGTCATGAAGTGCACCGGACTTTCCCTCGCCCTCCTGGCGCTCTCGGCCTGTGGTGGCGACACGCCGCCCGAGCTCAGGGTCGTGTTCGAGGCGGTGGAGACTCCCGCGGGTGCAAACAGCGGCGAGCCCTTTCTCAGCACCTCCAATGCGGACGTCTACATGAGTTGGCTCGAGGCTGTGGATAGCGGTAGCCACGCGCTTCGCATGTCACGGTACGATGACGGCCGGTGGCAAGAGGGATCGACCATCGCCGTGAGCGAGCGGTTCTTCGTGAACTGGGCGGATTTTCCGTCGGTGAATCGAGGTCCGACCGGCACGCTCTGGGCACACTGGCTCGAGCGGGGACAGGCGGGTGGCTACGACTACGGTGTACGAGTCGTCAGATCCGCGGATGGTGGAGAGACCTGGTCCGAGGCGTGGACACCCCACGACGACGACTCAGCGACGGAGCACGGCTTCGTTTCGGCCATGCCGGCCGGTCAGGGTATGGGATTCGTCTGGCTGGACGGACGGGCGTATGCGCCAGCGGCCGACGGATCCGACGGGACCAAGGAGATGTCACTTCGGTATCGAGAGGTCTCCGCAGACGGTCTGCCAGGACCCGAGACGCTGATCGACGCACGAGTGTGTGACTGCTGTCAGACCAGCGCGGCGATGGCGGGGAACGGGCCCGTCATCGTGTACCGGAATCGTAGCGAGGGTGAAATCCGGGACATCTATGTGACGCGGTTGGTGGACGGCGCGTGGACCGACGGGGTCGCCGTCCATGCCGACGGTTGGGAGATCAGCGGGTGCCCGGTGAATGGTCCGGCCGTCGCCGCAGGGGGCGAGGATGTCGCTGTGGCCTGGTTCACGGCGCCCGGCGACGTTCCGAACGTGAAGCTGGCGTTCTCGTCCGATGGGGGAGCCAGCTTCGGATCTCCCGTTGTCATGGATGACGGCACCCCGGCGGGTCGAGTGGATCTGCTGATGCTTGGTGACGGTTCGGTTCTGGTCACGTGGCTCGAACGGACCGAAGGAGAGAATGCCGAGGTCCGCATGAGGCAGGCCTTCCCAGACGGTACGACGACGGAGAGTGTCTCGCTCACGACTTCGTCTGCGGGACGAGCAAGTGGTTTTCCGCGTGTGGTGCAGGCGTCGGATGGAGCGATACACCTCGCGTGGACCGATCTGTCAGGGGACTCCCCCCAGGTTCGCGTATCCAGATTCGAGTTGGAGAAGTAGTCGGCATGAACACACGACGACACGTCATCCTCATTCTGCTGGCCATGATGACGGCCAGTTGCGGGCCTGCCGAAAACGCGGGCCCTCCGAAGATCGGCGAGCCAGCGCGGTCCTTCGAAGCCACGACGCTCGCGGGCGAAGCGGTGACCCTGGAGTCGCTCCAGGGGAAGGTGGTCCTGTTGAACTTCTGGGCGACGTGGTGCACTCCGTGTCGGATGGAAACTCCATATCTCGAGTCGGTCTTCCAGGAATACTCGGAGCGGGGCTTCGAGATCGTCGGCATTTCCATGGATACGGGTGATGCCGCCGAAGACGTCGCGATGTTCGTCGACGAGTACGAGGTGAGCTACACCATCCTGCACGATCCGCAGATGCGCGGCATGGAGCTGTATCAGATCCTCGGGCTGCCAGCGACGTTTCTGATCGACCGCGAGGGCGTGCTCCGCTGGATGCGGTATGGGCCCATTCCCGAGGGCGACGCCGAATTCCTGAGGGCCCTGGAAGACGTCCTGTCTTGACCGCGACCGCCGTCGATCCGGCTTCCATCGAGACGCCCGTCGGCTTCGTCGACCTCCAGCGGGTGCGGGCGAACGCTGAGAAGGTCGCGGGCTATGCGTCGAGTCACGGCCTTCGGTGGCGACCTCACATCAAGACCCACAAGTCGAAGGTCGTGGCTGGGATTCAGTTGGAAGCTGGGGCAACCGGCCTCACTGTCGCCACGTTGAGAGAGGCGGAGGTCATGGCCGACCTGACGGACGATCTCCTGCTGGCGTACCCTCCCGTCGGAACTCGGAAGCTCGAACGGCTGTGCGCGCTGCCTAATAGACTGGACCTCAAGGTGGCGCTCGATTCGGTCGAAGTGCTGGACGCGCTCGCTGAGGCCACGGGGCGGGCGGGTCGCACCGTGGGCGTTCTCGTCGAGCAGGACGTCGGGTTAGGACGGGTCGGGGTACCGACCTCGGACGATGTCGTAGCACTGGCCGAGCGGGCCAACGGCCTTGAAGGCGTCGAGTTCACCGGCATCCTCTTCTATCCGGGACATATCAGGATGCCCGAGCCAGAGCAGGACGAGCTGCTGGCCGATGTCGCGTCCCGAGTGCATGCGACCGTGGATGCGCTGGGTGCCGCGGGTCTGGCCCCGGAGATCGTCTCGGGAGGATCGACGCCCACACTCAGACGAAGCCACGAGATTCGTGGCGTCACCGAAATTCGCTCCGGATCGTGTATCTACAACGATCGCGAGGGACTCGATGTCGGGACCGCATCGACCGAAGACCTGGCATACACGGTACTCGCGACGGTCGTGAGTACGGCCGTCGCCGGTCATGCCGTGGTCGATGCCGGCTCGAAGGCGCTCGCCAAAGAAGCGCGCGCAGAAGGAGGAGGCTTCGGCATCCTCCTCGATCGACCGGAGGTGCGGGTCGCGGGCTTGTCCGAAGAGCACGGCGTGCTCGATCTCAGCAACACCGACTGGGAGCCCCGAATCGGTGAGCGCGTCCGGATCGTCCCCAATCACGTCTGCGTCTCCGTGAACTTGCAGGATCAACTCATGGCGTGGGACGGCCGCGACCATTCTCTGCTGACGCTGGAGGGTAGAGGGCGCGGCCCATGGCCGGGATGACGCCCGAGCGTGCCGACGAGCTGATTGCGGCGATGAAGGGCGTCCACGTGCTCATCGTCGGTGACTTCATGATCGATCGATACGTCTCGGGTGTGGTCGACCGGATCTCACCAGAAGCACCCGTGCCTGTCGTTCGGGTGGACGAAGAACGGTCGGCGATCGGGGGCGCTGGAAACGTGGCCGCCAATGTCACCGCCCTCGGCGCTTCCTGCTCGGTCGTCGGATGCGTCGGAACAGACGCACCCGGCAAGACACTCCGGGCTGCGCTGGAGGCCATCGGGGTGCGACCTGAAGGGCTGGTCGAGGTCGAGGACCGTCCTACGACCGTCAAGACTCGTGTCATGGCTCGCCAGCAGCAGATCGTGCGCTTCGACCATGAGGTCGAGACTGATGTGAGCGAGGGAGTCGCCGCCCGGATCACCCTCGCGCTCGAAGAGCTCGCGCGATCCTCGGACGTCGTGGTCGTTTCGGATTACAACAAGGGCGTCCTCGTGCCACCTGTGATCGCGAGTGCGCTTGGCGCTGCCGAGGCGAAGAGCGTTCCGTCCGTTGTAGACCCGAAGCGGCGCGGCTTCTTCGCCTATCAAGGTGCGACCGTGTTCAAACCGAACGCGAAAGAGCTGGAAGACGCCGTCGGCGACCACATCCACCCTGACGATCCCGCCTGGATGGAGGCGATACGACAGAGGCTCGACTGCGACCACCTGCTCCTGACGCTCGGCGCGCGTGGCATCGCGCTGCAGAGCACGGGTGAGGGTCTCGAGCGAGTGCCTACGGTGGCCCGGTCCGTCTACGACGTGTCTGGAGCCGGCGACACCGTCACGGCCTGCGTTGCGGCTACGCTCGCGGCCGGCGGTACTGTCTTGGAAGCTGCGATTCTGGCCAACCATGCGGCCGCGGTCGAAGTCGGGAAGGCCGGGGTCGCGACCGTATCATCCGCTGAGATGCGAGAGCATCTGGGCACATCAGGCGTTTGAATCGCTGACGCGAGCGCCTCACCCTCATCCTCCGTAGTGGAGAACGTCTCATGAGCGAATTGAAGTACGTCCACACAGAGCACGCACCGGCAGCCATCGGCCCTTATTCGCAGGCGATCGTCGTCGATGGGTGGGTGTTTTGTTCTGGCCAGATCCCGCTCGATCCCGTGACCGGAGAGCTGCTCACGGGAAGCGTGGCCGATCAGACAGATCTGGCTCTGAGGAATCTTACGCAGGTGCTCGAGGAGGCCGGTGCGTCCCTGAATTCAGTCGTGAAGACCACGGTCTTCCTCTCCGACATGAACACCTTCGGGGAGATGAATGAGGTCTACGCGAAGCACTTCGGTGATCATCGTCCTGCCCGCGCCGCTGTCCAGGCCGCTGCCCTCCCGAAATTCTGTGACGTAGAGATTGAGTGCATCGCTCGCCTTTTCTGAGGCGCGCGTTAGCTTTTCCGCCCTGCCCAAACAGATCGGTCCCGTTCTCCAAAATACTGAGGTTCCGAAGTCATGCCGAAGCAGCCGTGGGTTCCGTTGCGCCTCCTCTCGTGTCTCGCTGTCCTGGGCATCGCCGCACCGGTCGACGCCGCGGCTCAGCAGTACGACGAGTCTCTCTACGACGTGCTGAGTTGGGACAATGCTGGCATCGCACGAGGCGGTAGATCGACCGCCGTCGCGGGCAGCGACGCGCGGCCCCTCGAGTACTACTTCGGGGCCGTCGGGGGTGGACTCTGGAAGACCACGGACGGTGGGAACAACTGGGGTCCGGTAACGGACGGGCAGATCAACAGCTCCTCCGTAGGAGCTGTAGCAGTCTGCGAAGCGGACCCCGACGTGGTCTACATCGGCACCGGTGAGACGCAGCTGCGTGGGAACGTCATGCAGGGGGACGGCGTCTACAAATCGACCGACGCGGGTGACACGTGGACGCACGTCGGTCTGGTCCAGGCCCAGAACTTCTCCCGAATCCGCGTTCACCCCGAGAACTGTGATATCGCCTGGGCCGCGGCATTCGGTCAGCACTCTGCCGAGAATCCGGAACGGGGCGTCTTCAAGACGACCGACGGAGGAGAAAGCTGGGATCTCACGCTGTTCAAGAGTGAAAAGGCGGGGGCCGTCGATCTCGTCGTCGACCCGAACGATCCCGATATCCTCTACGCGGCCATCTGGGAGGCGTTCAGGAAGAGTTGGGGCATGAGTTCCGGGGGATTCGACTCCGGCCTGTGGAAGTCCATGGATGGTGGG
>JBDGVT010000198.1:0-5521 GCA_039585495.1 Gemmatimonadota bacterium
CAGCCCGGGGAGATGACGCCCGAAGAGGCCCAACGCCTGCTCGATGCGGTCGAAGAAGACCCGGAAGACGTCAATCGGAAGCCAGCTGCTGCTCGTGGACGCAGGCCCCGGAAGCCCTGGTAATGAAGAGAACCGCGCTCCTCCCGTTCTTACTCGGCGCCGTTGTGGCAGCGCCAGCGGAGTCTGTGCGGGGGCAGGAGCCTTCGGTACGGGTATACGTGACTCCGGGTACCACGATGGGGCTCGGAAGCCAGTTCATTCTGAATGTCGAGATCACGGGTACGCGGTCAGTGGACCGAAACCCGGAGGTGCCCGAGCTCGCCTCCTTCGCGCACTTCCTGGGGTCGAACTCACAGTCGTCGGTCCGGACCTCCGGCGGACGGACCACAGTGTCTCTCACCATCCAGTACCGCTATCAGGCACTCACCGTGGGCGAGTTTCGTATCCCACCGTTCGAGGTCTTGGCAGGTGGGCTGACACACACGACCGAGGCGGTCGCGATCTCGATTACCGAGGCGGCGCCCGAGTCTTCGCGACAACAGAGTACGGGAATCGGACCCGACGACCTGTTCATCACGGCGGAGGCCTCGCAGACGTCCGTGCGCGAGGGTGAACCGCTCGTGGTCGAATACCGTATCTGGACGCGGGTCGACGTGACCAACTTCGGACTGACGACGGTGCCGGAGCCGGAGGGCTTCTGGGCGCAGGACATCACGCCGTCGGGGCAGCCGGAGGTCGAACAGCTGACCAGGAACGGAGTCGCATACGCGTCGGCCGTCATCAGGCGTATCGCACTCGTCCCTTCCGGGGTCGGTGAGCATACGCTCGAGCCGATCGGAGTCGAGGCGCAGGTCCGAGTCCAGGGCAGGCGCGATCCCTTCGAGGACATCTTCGGTCGCAGCTCGCTCTTCGGGGGCTCCACGACCGTGCCGACGACCGTTATTTCCAACGCGCTGTCGATCGACGTGGAGCCCCTCCCGCCCGGCCGTCCCGATTCCTACAGCGGCGTGGTCGGAAATCTGCGCCTCACCGCTGAACTCGATCGAGACTCGGTCGACGCCAACGACGCGGTCACCCTGACGCTGCGCGTCTCGGGTGAAGGGAACATCCGAGCGATTCCCTCGCCGGAGCCGGCCTTCCCGTCCGACTTCGAAGTGTTTCCGCCGGAAGTGACGGAGTCGGTCAGCCCGACGACATCCGGCCTCGCGGGCAGCAAGACGTTCGAATACGTGATCATTCCTCGAGCGCCCGGGCGCCGCGAGATCCCATCGGTTGAGCTCGCCTATCTGGACGAAGCTACGGGGGCGTACCGGACGATCGAGAGTGGCGTGCTGCCCCTCACTGTCTCCGGAACCGTGGTCGACGGGCCCGGCTCGCTCGCGCGCGGTGGGGTCGCGCAATTGCGTGAGGACATTCGGTTCATCCGTCTCGGATCGCTGGAGCTACGCAGGACCGGTCGTCCCCTGTTCAGTGGGACCGGATTCTGGATGTTCGCCCTCCTGCCGCTCGTGGGGGTCCTTGGGGCGGTTGCCCTGCGGCGGCACTGGGACCTGCTCGAGGGAGACGTGGCGTATGCCCGAGGACGCCGAGCTGGGCGAGTTGCGAAGAAGAGACTCGCCGAAGCGAACCGTCTTGCATCGGGAGATGATCCGCGAGCGTTTTACGCAGAGGTCGCCCGAGCGCTTCGGGGGTTCGTGGCGGATCGACTCAATGTGGCGGAGGCAGGGCTCCAAACCTCCGAGCTCGAAGGGCTCCTTACGCGTCGCGGCGTCGAGTCGGAGACGCGCGAGGATCTGCTCAGCTGCCTGGAGCACTGTGACCGTCAGAGGTTTGCCCCTCCCGAGTCCGATCCCGAAGAGAAGTCGCGCTTCCTGGATCGAGCGGCAGCACTGATGACATCGCTTGACCGGGCGGTGCGATGATGGTCCGTCGCGGCACCGCGTCGAGCATTCTGTGCCTCGCCTGGCTTGCCGCCGGCGCTGTGGTAGCCCCGCGCTCGGTCGTCGCTCAGGAAGAGATCACCGATCGAGCCAATCAGGCGTACCAGGAAGGGGACTATTCGGCTGCAATCGAGGCCTATGAGGACGTCCTGGAGGCCGGCTTCGAGAGCGGGGCCCTCTACTACAACCTGGGCAACGCGTACTTCAAGAGTGGGAGTCTCGGCCGTTCGATTCTCAATTGGGAAAGGGCCCTCGAGCGCGCTCCCGGCGATCCGGACATCATCGCGAACCTCGAACTCGCCCGGACGTTGACCGCAGATGCCGTCGAGCCTTTGCCGCGGTTCTGGCTGTTGTCCGCGATGGAATGGTGGGTGGACCTCATTCCGCGAAGCGCGCTCATATCGGTCGTGGCGCTCGCATGGCTGACGCTGACGGGAGGGCTGTTGCTTCGCGTGCTCGCCCGAAACGTCAGGGCCGGCGAAGTCGGGTATTGGCTCACACTGTCCGGAGCACTCACCGTCCTTCTCCTGGGCAGCAATCTCCTGATCCGGGAACTCGGGCTCGGACGGCCCGCCCGGGCCGTGATCATGGTCGAGGCCATCGCAGTCCGGGCCGCGCCCGCCGATGACGACGATCTCACGCTCTTCGAGGTGCACGAAGGAACCCGAGTCCGCATCGACCAGCGTACGGGGCAGTGGGCGGAGATCGTTCTCGACGACGGCAAGGTCGGGTGGGTGCCCGTTGCGGCGATGGAGGAGATTTGACGCTCACGGGACTCTACGGGCCGGTGCTGTTCGCCCACTCGTGGATCCGGTGGATCGTGCTGGTGCTCGGAGTTGTGGTCCTCCTTCGCATCTGGCGATGGAGGACAATCCCTGCCACGGAGGTCGATCTTCGAATCCATCGGGGTTTCGTGGGGGCGCTCGACACCCAGTTGGTTCTGGGCCTCGTGATGTACGTGGTGCTCAGCCCGGTCACGCGCGCCGCTTTTTCCGACATGGGGGCCGCGATGGGAGTCGGGCTGCTGCGGTTCTACTCGGTGGAGCATGTCTTCGGGATGACGGTCGCCGTGATCGCCGCCCACATCGGGTATGCCGGGGCCAAGGGCTTCACCACCGATGGGGAGCCGGACGGTCACGGACGCCGGGCTCCGTTCGTGGCTCAGGTGGTGTGGTTGATCGTGACGCTCGCGTCGATCCCCTGGCCGGGGCTCCCCTATGGCCGTCCGCTGTTCAGGCTGGTCTTTCCGGGCTGAGACCGACCCTTCGGAAGCCTCGACGCATGTCCCGGCCGTTCCGGCGCGGCGTCCAACTTGCGAAGGCCCAGACGGCTTCGGACATTCGGCCGTTCGTCAGATCGCGATCGCCTGCCCTCGGAGGCCAGATGCGAAGCAGTTCCCTGCCATGGGTCGGAGTCGGGATGGTGTCCGTCGTCGGCCTCATCGCGGCTCCGGCCGCCGCCCAATCACCGTTGGGGTACGTAACGGCCCGAGGCTCGACCGTGACCCCCGCCTACGAAGGCTGGTACTTCAACGAGGACGGGTCGATCACGCTCTCGTGGGGCTTCTACAACCGCAACTCCCAGGAGGTGCTCGACATTCCCTTCGGAATGCAGAACTTCGTCGAGCCTGCGAGCTTCGATGGGGTTCAGCCCACCCAGTTCACTGCCGGACGTGAATGGGGAGCGTTCGGGATCGTCATTCCCGGCGGATATGACGGAGAGCGGGTCTCCTGGACCCTGCAGGTGCGTGGGAAGACGTTCATGATTCCGGCGAATCTCGAGCCCGACTGGGAGATCGACGCACTCGAGGGCGAGGCAGACGGTAACGCCCCGCCGCTGCTTGCCATGTCAGAGACCGGCCCATGGGTCGCCGGGCCGGGTGGGCAGTACGTGGATCGTACCGCATCGGTGGGAGTTGCGACCGAAGTCAGCGTTTGGGCCCGAGACGACGGTCACCCCTCGGCGAGCGCCACCAGGGTAGGGCGGGCAGGGGCTCCGATATCCCTGACATGGTTCAAACACAGCGGCCCCGGTGCCGTCACCTTCAGTGAGGTGACCGGGCAGGTCCCCGCGACAGGCGGCATGATGACGACCACCGCTGCGTTCGCCGCTCCCGGAGCGTATGTTCTCAGGGTACGCGCCAATGACGATTCGGGCGTCACCAGCGCGGGCCATTCGCAGTGTTGCTGGACCAACGCGTTCGTGCGCGTGACGGTCCACGACGAATGAAAATGGGAGTGCACCCTATGAGTTGGATCCGAGTCCGGTCGTTCCGTGCGGCCACGAGTTGCGTTGCCGTAACCCTCACAGTTCTTGGCACTTCGGAGTCGTCTGCCCAGGAGGTCACGTACGCTCGTGACGTCGCTCCGATACTCCAGGAAAACTGCCAGCAGTGTCATATGGAAGGGTCGATCGCTCCGATCCACTTGACGAACTACGACGAGGCCCGGCGATACGCGCGGCGCATCCGTGCGAAGGTCTCCGACAGGATCATGCCGCCCTGGCATATCGACCGGACCGTGGGCATCCAGGAATTCAAGAACGATCGATCGCTCACCGATGAAGAAATCCAGACCATTGTGAGCTGGATCGACGGAGGAACACCGTTCGGAAACGAAGCGGACCTGCCTCCGGCACCGGAATACGCGGACCCGTTGGGATTCCAGCTCGAGGATCGCTTCGGCGCGCCCGACCTCATCATCGAATCACCGGCCTACACGCTCGAGGCAGAGACGCAGGACAAGTGGTTCCGCCCGATCAGCGAGACCGGAGTCACAGAGCCGAGCTGGGTGAAGGCGATCGAGATCCGCCCGGTGGGTGCGGACACGAAGAAGATCATGCACCACGTCCTCGCCTTCCTTCAGCAGGATGAAGAAGAGACCGAGTACTCCACCGGACCGCTCATTACGAGCGCTCGAGGCGGTTCCATGGGTGGACCCGGCCTGTTCATGGAGTGGGCCGTCGGAAAGGAAGGAGAGATCTTCCCGGACGGTGCGGGCAAGCTGATGCTTCCCGATTCGCGGATCCGCTGGGAGCTGCACATGCACGCGATGGGTGAAGTCGTCGAGGATGCGACGGTCGAGCTCGGGGTCTGGCTGTACGACGAGGACGAGGTCCCGAACAACCGCACCCGGTTACGGATGTTCGATGCACGCGGCGAAACGGGTCTCGATATTCCGCCGAACGAAGTCGCGGTCACGCAGCAGTATCACGTGCTCCGCTGGCCGTCCCGACTCGAGAACTTCCAGCCGCACATGCATATGCGTGGGAAGGTCATGCAGATGGAGGCGATCTACCCGGACGGGCGTCAGGAAGTCCTGAGTCGGGTCGACAACTTCCAGTGGAACTGGCATGTGAACTACATCTACGAGGATCACGCGGCGCCGCTTCTACCTGCAGGCACGACACTCGTCATCACTGCGTGGCACGACAACACGGCGGACAACCCCAACAATCCGGATCCGACGCAGTGGATCGGGTGGGGTGACCGCACGGTGGACGAAATGGCCCACGCCTGGGTGGACGTGACCTACCTGAGCCAGGAAGAGTTCGACGCTGTCATGGCGCTGCGCGAGCGCATG
>JBDGVT010000199.1:0-5505 GCA_039585495.1 Gemmatimonadota bacterium
GTCTCGGTGATGTGGATGTAGATCGCTTCGGCCACATCCCAGCGCCCGTCTTGTTCGAACCTCGTGGCCGCCTCGAGGAGAACCGCGGCCGAGTCGGCCCGGCTCACCTGCGCCTCCGACGGGGATGCCGAAAAAGCAAAGACCATCAGGGCCGCGCCGAGCGTTACGGCCCTCCACCAACTCACCCTTCCACCCATTGGGACCTCGCCGTACAGGTGACGCACTCGATGGGTAATACGATCTCAGAGGCCCGAAGTTGCGTCTCGACCCCGACCACCCCTGACGGGGCTCGACCCGGGCTCTACCTTGGGCGCTCCAGGCCCCTCGACCCGACATCCCAGAGAAGCGTTGAGCACCACCTCCGACGTCATCGTGATCGGCTCCGGCATCAACGGAGCATCGTGTGCACTGCAACTCGCCCAGCGAGGACTGACGGTACAGGTCCTCGAAAAGGACGTCGCACCGGCAATGGGATCGACCGGCAAGAGTGGAGCCGGGATTCGTGTCCAGTTCACCACGGCGGCAAACATCAAACTCTCGCTGTACTCGATCCCCGTGTATCGAGAGTTCCTGGAGCGCCACGGTCACGACATCGGGTACCAGGACATCGGCTACCTCCTTCTGGTACCCGAGTCACGCTGGGACCGTCACCTCGAGTCGGTCGCCCTGCAAAAGAGCCTCGGCGCGCCCGTTGAGGTGCTGGATCCGCATGAAGCCCAGCGCTTCATCGACTTCGAGACCGAGGGCCTCGGCGGTGTGACGTTCGGCCCCTGGGATGGGGTCATCGACCCACACATGGCGTGCAACGCGTGGGTGAGCATGGGCAAGGAAGCCGGTGTGACGTACCGAATGAACACACCGGTTACGGCGATCGAGCGCCGAGGTGACTCCTGGCGAGTCACCAGCGCTGGGAACGTGTTCGAGTGCTCCGCCATCGTGAACGCAGCCGGAGCGTGGTCGGCTTCGGTCGCGCAGATGGTCGGCCTCGAGTTGCCGGTCGGCCCGAAGCGGATTCAGATCTTCCTGAGTGCGCCCGTCGCGGACGAACGGACCTATCCGTTCACGTTCGACATCGAGACCGGCGTTTACGTCCGGAGTGAGGGAGACCGAGTGATCCTGGGCCTCGACAACCTGGACCAGGAGTTCGGGTTCACGGAGGGTGTCGATCAGGAGTGGCTCGAGCACGTGCTCCTGACCGGAGTCGGTCGGTTCCCGTGGTGGGAGGACCTCGGTATCGACATGCGAGGAAGCTGGTGGGGCTACTATGCGGTGAGCCCGGACAACAGCCCGATCATCGGGCTGCACCCGGACGCGGAGGCCTGGGTTGATGCGTGCGGTTTCTCAGGACACGGAATCATGCACGCACCGGCGACCGGAGTAGCCGTGGCCGAGTTGGTGGCCGACGGTGAAACGTCCACCGTGGATGTGAACCACTTTCGCCACACTCGTTTCGCGGAAGGCGGAGAGATCGACATCGAAACGAACATCTTCTAGGCGGTGAGCATGGAAGGCTTCCTCCTCTTCTTCGAGCAAATGGCCACGTGGCAGAAGCTCCTGTGGGTCATGCTTTGCCTTGGCGGCAGTTGGGTGATCGAGGGGAGCTTTCCGCTCATCGAGCTGCGCTACAACAGGTTGCACCACGCCGGAGTGAACGCCGCTTTCCTCGCAACGACGCTGATCATCAACACCGTCTTCGGCGTCGCGTCCTTGATCGCCGCCGGTTGGACCGCCGCCAACGGCTTCGGCCTCTTGAACCTGTTCGAGCTCCCGCTGATCGCGGAGCTCATTCTCGCCGTCGCACTGCTCGACCTCACCGCGCAGTACTGGGCGCACTACCTGCTCCACCAGATCAAGTGGATGTGGCGGCTGCACGTCGTGCACCACAGCGACACGAAGGTAGACGCCACCACCGGCACACGACTCCACCCCGGAGACTTCGCGGTCCGTGAACTATTCGCCCTGGCGGCGCTCATCGTCATCGGAGCGCCCCTGGCCTACTACGTCGTGTACCGGATGACGACGATCCTTTTCACCTTCGTCACCCACGCGAACGTGTCGCCTCCGCAGTGGCTCGACGCGTCGCTTTCCCTCGTCTTCGTTACGCCGAACATGCATAAGTTCCATCACCACTTCGAGCGCCCGTGGACCGACACCAACTACGGCGGCATCCTCTCGATCTGGGATCGGATGTTCGGAACTTTCGTCTACGGAGATCCCCGAGATGTGCAGTACGGCATCGACGTGGACGACCCGGCGCGCGACGAGGACCTGCTGCACCAGTTCAAGCTCCCGTTCCAGCGAGGGGTCAGCCTGAGCAGGGACGACGACGGCTCCGCTGGAGATGAAGCATGAAGCCGGTTCGCACAGCGAGTGTGCTCCTCGGCCTCGCGGTTGTACCGGCGTGCTCGAGCGACTTCGTGGTCGAGGAGGCGACGATCGAGGGGATCCATGCTGCGATGATTGCCGACCGCCTCACAGCCGAGGAGCTCGTGCAGGCGTACCTCGACCGAATCGAGGCGTACGACAAGCAGGGCCCGTTCATCAACTCGCTCATTACCGTCAACGAGAGAGCGATCGAACGGGCGAGAGAGCTCGACGCGGCGTTCGTCAGCACCGGGGTACTCACCGGCCCGCTCCACGGCATCCCGGTAATCGTGAAGGACAACTACGACACGTACGACCTTCCGACCACCAACGGGACACTGGCGTTGAAGGGTGCGATTCCTCCGGACGACGCCTACCAGGTGGGTCGGCTCCGAGAGGCGGGGGCGATCGTCCTCGCAAAGGCCAACATGGCCGAGTTCGCGTCGAGTGGTGCGTACACGGTCAGCTCGGTACTTCCGGGGTACACCAGGAACCCCTACGACACCCGCCGCGTGACGGCCGGGTCGAGCGGTGGCACCGCGGCTTCCGTTGCCGCCAACATGGGAACAGTGGGCCTCGGCACCGACACCGGAAGCTCCATCCGGGGCCCCGCGTCCCACCAGGCTCTCGTGGGGTTTCGCACCACCATGGGTCTCTCCAGCAGAGACGGCATCGCACCTCTGAACATGGATCGGGACGTCGGTGGGCCAATGGCGAGGACGGTCACCGACGCGGTCACGGTCCTGGAGGTCATCGTGGGCTTCGACCCGGCCGACACGGTGACCGCGCGGAGTGAAGGCCGGATTCCGGACAGCTATCGGCAGTTCCTCGATGCGAACGGCCTGGCCGGGAAACGGATCGGGGTGCTGCGGACGTTCTTCGAGGTTGCGGACGCAGAGCTCGACGGCCCGACGCCAAGTCCGATCGAGGACGAACCGGAGCAAGGAGAACAGGCGGACACGGTAGACGAGCGGTCACCCTCCAAGATCCACCCGGAGGTGCTCGCCCTCATGGAGCAGGCACTCGTCGACATGGCGGCGGCCGGAGCCACGATCGTGGACAGTATCGACATCCAGGGCCTGGACTCGATCCGGGCCATCGGCGGGCGCATCGAGCGCTGGCGCTATGACTTCGATGCCTACCTGGCGACGCGCCCGGAAGTCTCGAGGAAGACCATGGAAGAGATCTTCGAGTCGGGTGACTATCATCCCTACCTCCGGCCCGGGCTGAACAACGCGAAGGATGCCGACGTGGCTCCCTCCGAGCAGGAAGGGTACGACCTCTACCTGCAGGAGATCGTGGCAATGCAGGACGCGGTTCGAGAAGCGATGGACCAGGCAGAGGTCGACGTGCTCGTCTATCCTACGTTCAACTACCCGCCCCGCCTCATCGGTGACCTCAACACGACGTATGGAGCGAACAGCGGCTCCCTCTCACCCCCGACCGGCTTCCCGGCCTTCAACGTGCCGATGGGGTATTCCTTCGACTCGCTGCCGGCCGGTCTTCAGCTCCTCGGTCGACCGTTCGACGAACCGACGCTCATCGAGATCAGCTACGCCTACGAGCAGGCCACGCAACACCGCCGACCCCCGCCGTCGACGCCACCCCTGACGCGCCGACGGGAGCCGTAGCTCAGTCTCCTGCCTGCTCGTCCGCGGAAGGGCCGTAGTGCCCGGGGACCGGCACATCGAGCAGCCGGAGGTACACACCCAGCTGCGCCCGATGGTGCACGTTGTGGTTGAAGATGAAGCTGCGGAGCACGGCGGCCTTCGGCATCTCCAGTTGGACGTTGCCATCCTTGGTCATCGTCCACGTCTCCATCATCGTCTCGCCCGTCGCCGCCTCGATCGACGCGCGGGCCGCCTTCACGCCCTCGTCGAAGTGATTGAGGATGTCCTCCTTGGTTTCAGGCACGACCCGCTCGTAGGGACTGTCCAGGTCGAAGCCATCCATCTCCAGGGTCACCCCGACCCATTGCGGAACCTCGGCGCAGTGCGCGGCCAGATCGTGCAGCGACCACGACTTCTCGTGGGGCTTCCATTCGAACTTGTCCTCCGGCACGCGTTCCAGACTCTTGCGGGTCTCGGCGAACTCATGATCGAACTCGGGCAGCCACATCGCACCGTCCATCATCATCCTCCTGTAAGCGTTCAATCGTTGCCCGCCTCGACCTGAATCGGATCGAGAAACGAGGGGCGACCCGAACATATGCCGAATACCAGAGGTGGCACAATCCGCGCTTCCCTCCACCGGGGGAACCGATTCGCGTGATGCGGGTGAGTGCTCTCTACGGTCGTTCGCCCCGTCGCCCTCTCCCACGCCGAGGCTCCGCTCATGGCCCGCGTTCTGATTCTCTTTGCACACCCGGCCCTCGAACGCTCACGCGTGCATCGCGCACTCGTCGAGCGCCTTCCGGGTGGCTCAGACGTGACCTTCCATGACCTGTACGAGGCGTATCCCCGGCTCGACATCGATGTGGAACGCGAGCAGCAGTTGTTGCTGGATCACGATGTGATCGTTTTTCAGCACCCGTTCTACTGGTACAGCACCCCACCCATCCTCAAGCAATGGCAGGACCTCGTCCTCGAGCACGGGTGGGCCTACGGTTCAGAAGGCCATGCGCTTCAGGGGAAGACCTTCCTGCCGATCATCAGTACAGGTGGAGGCGAGGAGGCGTACTGCTCGGCCGGTTACAACCACTTCTCCGTGCGGCAGTTGCTCGCTCCGATCGAGCAGACCGCGCGGCTGTGTGGAATGCACTTCCTGCCTCCGTTTGTCGTCTTCGGCACCCATAAAATCGAGCCCAATCAGATCCTCCTCGAAGCCGAACGGTATCGAGCCCTTCTCGAGGCACTGGCAGGAGGTGAACCGGACGCATCCGCGCGCCAGCACCTCGCGGGCGCCGTCACCATCAACGGGTTCGTTTCGCAGCTCACGGGGAGTCCTTCATGAGCGCCGAGACCTTCTTTCTTCAGGCCTTCGTCTACCTCACGGCGGCCGTCGTCGCGGTGCCGATCGCGAAGCGCCTGGGGCTGGGCTCCGTGCTCGGATACCTGATCGCCGGAGTCGCGATCGGACCCTTCCTTCTGGGACTCGTCGGGGCTGAGGGTGAAGACGTCATGCACTTCGCGGAGTTCGGCG
>JBDGVT010000200.1:0-5489 GCA_039585495.1 Gemmatimonadota bacterium
CTGCGTGGCGGCCCGCGAGTTCTGGGCCGCGTCCTTCGCAGCGGTCACGTAGTCCCGCAGGTGCAGGAGTGCGGTTGCCTGATGGCGCGCCGCCAGATCGAGCCAGGTCAGCGTACAGAGCGTCCGCACAGCCGAAGGGCGTACACGGATGATCTTATTGGCGACGCCACGCGCGGCCTCCCGTTGGCCATCCTCGAGGAAGGCATCGATCGCCCTCCCGTAGTACCCGACGGCCCGGTCGTCCTGCCCTTCCTTCAGCGCGAGATCGCCCGCCTTGTTGAACGACGTCCCCACGTATCCTGCAGCCGCATTGGCCGCCTCTTCCTCCAGCCGGCTCAGTGCTCGCTCAATATCCCGACCGCCGTGCTCGGAGTCACCCGAGCCGAAGAGACGAGAAAGAAAGGACATGAATCAGCACCCGGTCACGTGGACAACGCCTGACGCGTTTCGGCAGACCCTACTGCACGACCTCGAACACCTCGATCTCGAAGATGAGCGTCGCGTTGGGACCGATCGGTCCACCCGGCTGACCGCCGTTCGGTCCGTACGCGATATCGGACGGGATCACCAAGCGATAGTGACTGCCCGGCTGCATGAGCAGGAGCCCCTCCGTGAAGCCCGCGATCAAGCGACCCGCCGCAAACACCACGGGATCCCCGTCGTACGAAGAGTCGAACTCGGTTCCGTCGATGAGCGTGCCGCGATAGTGAAGGCGGACCTGATCGTCGGCGGTCGGCGCTACGCCCTCGCCCTCGCGTAGCACTTCGTACTGAAGCCCCGACTCGGTCGTCGTGACGCCGGCCTTGGCACCGTTCTCAGCGAGATACGCTGCTCCGGCCGCGGCGTTCTCCGCTGCCGCCTGGCCCCGGGCCTCCGCAGCAGCTGCCTCGATCTCCTGTCCGAACGCCTGGAGCACGGTCTGCAGTTCCTCGCGCGAGAGCGCGGGTTCGTTGGACTGAAGAGCATCCTCGATTCCACGCATGAACGCATACCGATCGAGCCGGTCACGCGCATCAGCGATCTGACTGCCCACGTTGAGCCCGATACCGTAGCTGGCCTTTTGATCGTTCGTATCGAGCGCCGCGGAGTCGAACGATCCCGTGCCGCCGGCGTTCGAACACGCACCCAACATCACCGTGACGCCGAGCAGCGCCGCACCCAACCGAGCAGTCATCATTCCTTCCTTGAAGAACCCTGAAGTTAAGGAATCCGAAGCTAACGCGACTTCCGACATCACCCAACGGTCATTCGCAAGTCGTGGACCGCAGCCCCTGTCGGGAAGCGCTCAGCGGGCTCAATTTGTCCCGGTTGGAGCAACGTCGACCTGGTTGGAGGAAGTAGGCATGATCCGGATTCCACGTCAGTTCATACTGGGCGCCACTTTTGTGGCCGCCCTCGCAATCGCAGCACCCGCGCAGGCCCAGAGGGACCCGCAAGCCGTGTTGGCGGACAAGAGCTTCGTGACTCCGCCCGCCGACATCGCGGAGATGGCACTTGCTCCTCGGTACCTGAACGCCTCGCTCACGAACGTGAGTCCCGACAAGCGCTGGTTCATCCACGAGATCGGGGACGGCCCGGTAACGATGGATCGTTTCTCCAGGGATTTCGATGAATTGGGTGGTGTCTTCATCGACTATCAGGCGAATCGACATCGGAACATGACGATCCGGACCAACGTCGGGATCAACCTGATTTCCGCCGCCGACGGAAGCGTGGTCGAAGTCGACGTCCCCGACGGTGCGCGCGTTTCGAACGCGACATGGTCTCCGGACGGATCGCAGATCGCCTTTTTCGTCCACACCGACGACGAGACCCACATCTACGTCGCCGACCCGTCGGATGGAGATTCCCGTCAGGTGACCCGCCGTCCCGTGCTCGGCACCATGGTGGCTGGCTTCGAGTGGACAGGGAACGGTGACGAAATCGCCACGATCCTCATTCCCACCGGACGATCGGCACGCCCGATCGAGTCCCGCATGCCGGTAGGCCCTCAGGTCAAGCAGACCGAAGAAGGCGAGAACATGCTTCGGGTCTACGCCAGCCTCATGGCCACGCCGTATGACGAGGAGCTGCTCGAATGGCACGCGACCGGCCAGCTGGCTGTAATCGACGTGGACAGCCGCGACGTCACCGAAATGGGTGACCCCGCGATGATCACGAGCATGGACTTCTCCCCGACCGGCGAATACGCGCGGGTCGAGATCATGCAGAAGCCCTTCAGTTACATCGTTCCGGTTCGCAGCTTCGGAAGCGTGGAAGAGGTGTGGGATCGCTCCGGTACGGTCATGGTGGAGTTGGAGCGCACCGAGACCCAGACCGGAATCGATGGCAACCTGCCGACGGCTCCGGGTGTCGGCGGCGCCGCTGAAGAGCCCGATCGTCGGGCACTCGCTTGGCGTCAGGACGGCGCGGGGCTGTCCTTCCTCCAGCAAGAAGCAGAGGAAGAAGAGGAGGACGAGGGTGAGGGTGAGCGCGCACGTCGAGCCGACCGTGTCATGCTCTGGGCCCCGCCCTTCGACGACTCGAGCCTCTCGGTAGTGTACGAGACAACGAGCCGTATGGCGGCGCACCGCTTCTCAGGTGACCACGAGATGCTCTTCATCACGGAGCGTCCAGGCGGCGGAGGCTTCGGTGGCGACGCACCGAGTGGTACCGTGAAAGAATACGCGGTGGCCCTCAGCAATACGGACGAGACGTTCACCATCGCGGAATACGAGTCCGACGACTTCTACGCCAACCCGGGCACGCTCCTCCTGGAGGGCGGTCGGGTACCGGCCGGTGGTCGTGGCGGCTTCGGTGGTGGTGGGGGTGGTAACGCAGCCTCGACGGTCGAGACCTCGTCGGACGGCAGGTATGTGTACCTCTACGGCAACACGTACAACGAAGACCCGATGATCGAGAGCCCGATCAACTTCCTCGATCGAGTCGAGATCCGGACCGGCAACAAGGACCGGCTGTTCGAAGCCTCGAACGATGAGCAGCACGAGAGAATCGTGTCGGTACTCGACGTGGAAGACGAGTCGTTCGTAGTGAATCGTGAATCGCCCACCGAGATTGCTCAGTCCTACCTCGTACAGGGATCCCAGCGCTCGCAGCTCACGAACAACATCGACTATACGCCGCAGATGACGAACGCACCGCGACGACGATTCACCGTGGAGCGTCCCGACGGCTTCCGGTTCCTCGTCAACGTCACGCTGCCTCCTGGCTACCAGGATGGGACGCGCCTTCCTGCGATGTTCTGGTTCTACCCACGTGAGTACACGGACCAGGAGGACTACGACGAGACGGCGAGAACGTACAACAAGAATGCGTTCCCGAATTTCGGAACCCGCTCCATGCAGTACCTGGTTCAGCAGGGCTACGCCGTGGTAGAGCCGGACGCGCCGATCATTGGCAAGGCTGGCCAGATGAACAACAACTACGAGCGCGACCTCCGAAACAACCTCTCGGCGGTCATCGATGAATTGGACCGGCGCGAATTGATCGACCGTCAGGCGTTGGGAATCGGTGGACACTCGTACGGTTCGTTCAGTACGGCGAACGCGATGGTACACACGCCTTTCTTCAAAGCCGGAATCGCGGGCGACGGTAATTTCAACCGCACGCTCACACCGCTCGCCTTCCAGAGTGAGCGGCGCATCTTCTGGGACGCCAAGGAAGTGTACACGTCGATGTCGCCGTTCTTCCACGCGAACGACCTGACCGGCGCCCTTCTGATCTACCACGGTATGCATGATCAGAACGTCGGTACGGCGCTCAATCATGCGCCGCGGATGTTCCACGCGCTCAACGGCCTCGACAAGCAGGCTTCGATGTACCTCTACCCCTACGAGGACCACGGTCCGGCGAGCTTGCCGACCATCCTGGATCTTTGGGGTCGGTGGACGGCGTTCCTCGATGTCCACCTCAAGGGTGTGACGACGCAGCCCGTTACTCAGGACTGACGCCGACAGAATCCACCGCCTCAGTGCGGTGTCAGCGGGCGGAGCCGAATGGCTCCGCCCGCTTCTTTTTCCGTTGACGCAACGATTGAGGCGGTTCGCGCGTCGAACTCTATAACGAGGCGAATCGCGGCCTGGGGAACCCCTCCGTGAGATCGCCCGTACGCTATTTGTAGGCAACGACGACCACCACAGTTGGGAGGGGGAAGAAAATGGAGCACGAACCGGGTCTAAGAGAGGACGCGAAGAACCTGTCGGTGGTCAGTGGGTCGGCGATTCTCGCAGCGTTGATAACCCTCGGACTCGTGGTCAATCAGTTGACCGCCGCTCCTGAGGAAACTGTGGTCCGCGAGATCCAACCGGTCGTGATCGAAGTCGTCGAGGTAGCCGAGCCGGAGGCCCCCGAACCGGTGGTCGTAGAAGCTCCCCTCTCCGGTACGAATCGCCTCTACGGAACCGTGACCACGGTCTACGGTTCCGAGTTCACCGGCTACATCCGCTGGGATCGGAACGAAGGCAGTTGGACGGACTTGCTCGACGCTACGAAGCCCCGCGCACGAGGCGGTTCGAGCATTTCCGGCATCCGATTCGGCCACGTCGATCGAATCGACGTGCTGGGTCGAAATTCTGCGATGTTCACGCTGAAGTCGGGCGACCAGGTCGAGCTCATGGGGAATGCGAGCGATCTCGGAACCGGCCTCCGCGCCCTCATCGTCGATGAAGGATATGGGCGCACCGCCGAGTTCGACTGGCGGGACCTCGAGACCGTCGACTTCACCCCTCCAGGATCCACACCACCTTCGGAGAGTCGACTCTTCGGGACGCTGACGACGCGGAACGGCTTGGAGTTCACGGGCTACGTGACGTGGGACGTCGACGAGATCTACTCGGACGACATCCTCGATGGAAACGTCGATGGTCGCCGCGCCCGGATCCCGTTCGGAGAGATCGCGTCCATCGAGCGAGAAAGCTCCTGGGGCTCGCGGGTCACGCTTCACGACGGCCAGGTCATGATTCTGGAAGGCACCAACGATGTGGACGCCTCCATCGGCGGCATCTCGATCTCCGACGCAGCGCTCGGGCAGATCAAGATGGGCTGGGACGAATTCGACAACGTCCGCTTCCATGGCACGGTTGATGAGTCTGCCTTCGCACATTTCGACGGTGGCAGGCCGATCGAGGGAACCGTCACGACCGAGTACGGCGAGAGCTACACCGGTCGCATTACCTGGGATGCCGACGAGGCCTTCACCTGGGAAATGCTGCAAGGCGAGATCAACGACGTCGAGTTCCACGTCGAGTTCGGCAACATCGAGGGGATCGTGAAGACGGATCGCGGCTCCCTGGTCCACCTGGTGGACGGTCGTGTGTTCGAGCTTCGTGACTCCAACGATGTGGATCGCGGAAACCGTGGAATCACGATCCGCACCGACGGACGTGACTACGAGGTCGACTGGAGCGACTTCGCGGAGATGCGTCTCTCGCGCTGAGGCCCCGGTCCAGCAGCACGATGAAAGCCCCGCCCGGTTCCGACCGGGCGGGGCT
>JBDGVT010000201.1:0-6907 GCA_039585495.1 Gemmatimonadota bacterium
ATCGGAATCACGCCCTCCACACCGGCCTCGTCGAGTCGGGCACCGATGGCCCGAAGGTCGTCGAGGGTGCCGGTGCGAAACGCCATGTGGTCGGCCATCACGAATTGATGCTCGGTCTCGGGAAGTCCGGAAACGAGGACCATCTGGTGGTGCTCGGTGGGGTCTTGGGAGATGAAGGCCATCTCCCCCTCGCCAACTGTGCCTCGGTTGGTGACGGCGAAACCGAGGACGCCGCAGTAGAAGTCGAGCATGGCACCGAGGTCGCGCACCGCGACCGTCGCATGGCTCAACGAGAGCCGGGGCGAGGATGTATCGGGCATTTCGAGTCCTTTCGGGGGGCGAGTCAGTTCTGGAGTTCGGCCGGTTCGGCGGCGACTGCTGTATAGGTGTCGAGCATGGTCTCGAGCAGTCTGCGCAGGTCGACCCGATCGCTCGGGCTGAGCGCATCGAACAACTCGGCCTCCGCCGCCACATGGGCACGTGCGGCCTCAATTGCCTTCACCTCGCCGGCCCCAGTCAACACCACCAACGTTGAGCGGCGGTCGCCCGGGTCGGGGCGTCGCTCGACGAGGCCCGCACTCTCGAGCAGATCCAGCCGATGCGTCATCCCCGCCGACGACAACATGCCGCTGCGCGCCAAAACCGACGGCTTGCTCGTGCGATCCTCAGCGTGCATCAACGACGCCAACACGTCGAACTCCCCCGCCGACAGACCCACCTCGGCAAACGCCGCCTCGACGTGCTTGTGCCCCAACGCCGTCACCCGAGCGAACAAGAGCGCCGTTCGCATCGTCACCACATCGAGATCAGGGACGATTCGCGCCCAACCCGCCATCGCATCGTCGATCCGGTCACGCTCTTCCATGGACTCGATCCTAAAGACCCAAGTATCTCGATGTCAAGTATTTTGGCACCTAGCTAAAATCGAAAGAGCCGCGCAGACGGCGCTTACTGCTCGAACTGCACACCGTTTAGCATCCCGTATCGGTATGCTGGTTGAATGGCCACCGAACAGATCGCCGTACGACTCCCCGAGCCGCTCCTCTCCGACCTCGACGAACTCGTCAAAAGCGGAGCCTACGAAAGCCGAGCCGCTGCGGTTCGAGCCGGCATCGAAGCGATCATGAAAATCGAAAGCCAACGGCGAACCGACCGCGCAGTGGTCGACGGCTACAAACGGCATCCGCCAACAGAAACCGAGGAGCATGCGGCGCTCGCGTCGCTCCGCGAAGCAATCCTCGACGAGCCATGGTGACAACTCCAGACCGAGGGCAGATCTGGTGGGGCGAGATCGAAGCCGTCGGCCGCCGCCCGTTTCTCATCATGACCCGATCCGCCGCGATCCCCGTCCTGAACAGCGTCCTCGCAGCCCCCGTGACCCGCACGATCAGAGACATCCCCACCGAACTACGACTCGGAACCGAAGACGGCATGCCCACCGACTGCGTCGCCAGCTTCGACAACCTCAGAGTCGTCCCCAAGGCCTACCTGGTCGATCAGATCTGCGAACTGCGTCCGGCCCGGCTGACCGAAGCATGCGCCGCGATTCAGGCAGCCATCGACTGCTAGATGTGACGAGACTCTGAGAGCAATGCCTTGCGTAGCCCGTCCATGACCAAGGCCGTTGGGGCGAGGGTGTACTAACGCTTGTGTCGGAGGGGGGACTTGAACCGAGGTTGCAGTGAGTGTGGCGGCGAGTCGCCTGTCGAAGCGTCCCTCTGGCTGCGCGCGGGAGTCCGCGACACAGCCGAGCTCAATTTGGCCTGCGTCGACGCTGAAGTACCCAATGCTTGTCGATGCCGGCCCTGCGAGAAGTGAAAGCAGGATGCCAGGGCCGTCTGCGAAGGCCCACAGTTCCCAGTTCTCGGATGATGCGTTCTCGAAGTTCACGCGAACGGTGGAGCCCGCGGGGTAGGAAAGTGGGGGCCCGGCGTGGTTACATGTTTCCCCAGACCAGCTAATCGTGACGGTATCAACGACTCCGCCGCCGGCCGGTGGCAGCAATTCACCGCGCGGAGCGACCGGGATGCTGATCTCGCCCGAAGCTACTTGAGAGCTCAGCGACGCGATAACAGCGAGGTCATCGCTGGGCAACTGCTCGGATGAGGCCAAGCCGACCGCGCCTTCGGCCAGTCCGAGTTCGAATACTCCGACTGTGAAGACTCCATCGGCGAAGGCTCTGATGGTCTCGACCAAGGCGACGTCTTGCTTGCGCAGTGCCGACGTCAACAACGAGGGGCGTAGCCGAGAGCCGACCTCGATCGTCCAGTCGACCTCGGATCCGATCACCCATCGATCGGGGCCGGTGCCTCGGTTGGACTCGGCGGCGGCTTCCACAACTCCCAAGGTCGCGCCCCGGGCGAAAGCGAGGATGACATCAGCATTGCGGTCAAATAGCTCGTGTGCGGCCACCCGTCCGTTCTCGACGCTCTGAACGCCGTCGGATTGTGTGGTGGCGTAGATGGCCAGAACGTCCAGCAGGGGGTCGATGGCGTGCACGCCTGCCTCGAAGCCTGCCCGCCAGCGCTCGGTGGGATCGGTCTGATGACCGCCAACGAAGCCCACGACACCTGTTTCCGTGGTCAGCGCAGCGGCTACTCCGGCAACGAATGCCGCCTCGTTATCGGCGAAGTACACCGACCGTGCGCCAATGGCGGGGAGAATTCCGTCGATCACAGCAAAAGCGGCGTCGGGGTGATCCTCGATCACGGTCTGGACGTAGTCCCACCCGGAATTGTCAGGATCCAAGAAGATCAGTTCGGTCCCATCCTCGGCCAAGGTGCGGTACTGGTCTTCCAGACTGGTGAAGGATCCTGTGAGGAGTTCGACTTCAACATCGAGGTCGCGTTCAGCGTTCGCGGCTCCGGTCTCCAACACAGCTCGAGTGCCATTGATCCGCGCACTCGGCGCTACCACCGCGACACGGGTTGGGTTCGACCGGTCGACGAGCATGAACAGTCCGGCGCCGAGAGCGATCGCGACACCAACCGTGGCAACGAATGCCCAGAGTCGCCGGCGGGCCGCTCTTTGCGCCTTCTGGTCTTGCGAAATCCTGACAACCTGTTCTTGGCGATCGGCGTCCCGACGATCGCCCGCAGCCCCGAGAAAGTCCCGCTGATCGGCGGTGAGAGCGACCGACGCTGTCGCTGCCCATTCCTCGTATGTCTTGAGCCGAGACCCGGTGAGTAGGAAGTCTGGATGAAGATCGGCGTCGGACCATTCCTGCGTTGCCGCAGCCAGCTTGGCGAGCTGTACAAGATCGGCGCTGCTCTCGTTGATCCATGCGCTCAACCGGGGCCACTCCGCGAGAAGGGCTTCGTGGGCTAGATCAATAGTGGGCGAGCCGGTCACCGGGTCTCTGTCGACGGTCAAGAACCGGAGGCGAGTGAACTGTTCGATGACGACCTGAGTGGTTACGAGGTCGCCACCAAGAGACACGATCTCCGACGCCGGGATGCGACGCCTTCCCCACTGGTGGTTCTCGCTGATCGAAACCAATCGCAGGAACAACTGTCTCGAGGCGTCCTGTTGTTCAGCTGGCATGCCCGCGTAGAGTTCATCAGCGCGCCGCGACAGTGCCCCGTTCAGTCCGCCCATAGCTTGGTACTCGTCAACAGTCAGTGTTGGCCCACTGCGTCGGTCGAACAGCTCCGTGAGGGCGAACTGGAATAACGGCAGCGCCCCGGGTTGTCCCAGAACGTCAGCCAACAGTGACGCCAACAGCCCCGGGGCAAGTGCGACGCCCGCCGCCGTGGCAGGCCCTTGCGCGGCCTCCTCTAGTTCAGCAGGGGCCAAGGGAACAACATTGATGACCCCAGATCCCATGCGATCGGCGAATCCCGCGTGGTCAAGAATCTGCCCGTAAAAATCCGCCCGCAACGTCAGAACTACCGTGCATCGGCCTCGGGGATCGTCGATCAACTCGACCAGGCCGGATATGAATCGCACCCGCTCAGCCTCGTCACGGACGCTGGTGAACAGCTCTTCGAACTGGTCGATGAACAGCATCAACCGAGAGCTCTCGTCAGGAAGCACTCGCAAGACCGCACGAAGCACATCGCCTTCGCCGTTGGCGAGTTGTTCGGACAGGCTTCTGGGCGCGTCGAACGAGGACCGCAACAGGGCTGCTTCCAGCTCTGCGAAGGGGCGTACGCCTGGCATCAGTTGGGCCAGCACCCAACTGTCGGATCCCTCGACAGCACTTTTGCGAAGCGCTGGGATCAACCCGGCGCGCACCACACTCGACTTCCCCGAGCCTGAGGGACCTATCAACGCAACACACCGTTCACCCTGGCCAAGGCGACGGACCACTTCGGCTACCACACGGTCGCGACCGAAGAAGTCCCCAGCATCTTCTTCGACGAATGGGCGGAGGCCTTTGAAGGGATTGGCCAACAGTTCAACTGTGGGCCTGGCGGTTCCGCCGAGACGCGCGTGAATGGCAGGTGCGTGGAGAAGGACCTCTTCTTCGAGGCCGCGCAGCTCGGGCGACGGAACCACTCCGAGTTCCTCGTCAAGCTGGCGCCGGTAGCGTTCAAATGCACGGAGAGCCTCAGCGTGTCGACCAGATCGGTACAACGCCAACATCTGGTAAGTGATGAAGATCTCCCGCAGCGGATCCTCGCGAAGAAGAACCTCCAAATCAGCTAACGGTTCAGCAGTCAGTCCTCGCCGAAGATCCGCTTCGACTCGATCACCAAGAGCGGTGACACGCAGTTCGTTCAGGCGAACAGCCTCCACCTGAGCGAAGAAATAGTCACCTACCCCCTCGAGGGCTGATCCCCGCCACAACCCCAGCGCGTCCGACAGAGCGCTCGACGCAGCCGCCGGATCATGACGTACACCGGCACGTGCCGCCGTCACCTTCTGCTCGAACACATGACAGTCGATCGTGGATAGGTCGACATCGAGCACGTAGCCGTGATCGCGAGTGATCAGCGCCCCATCTTCGGTTCGTGTCTCGCGGGTCGGTTCAAGGGCCGCGCGAAGCCGCGACACGTAAACCCACAGAGTCTGCTCCTTGCCCTCGACCTCATCACCCCACAGTTCCTCAAGGATGCGTTCCATCGACACGACCCGGCCAGCATGAAGAACCAGCAACGCCAAAAGGGCGCGTTGCTGCGGCGAGCCGAGCCCGAGAGAACGGCCATCCTCGATGACCTCCAGCGGCCCAAGGACCCTGAACTCCACGCCCGCTTCTCCTTCCGCAGTCCTACCCAACCCGTGCAGCTGGTTCGACCAGTTCAGCATGTGCGCCTTAACGCGTCCTCAACGACGGCGCTACGCGGCCTGTCAGGAGTCGTTGAGCCCCAGAGCCCATGGTGTGCATCGACCACGACGAAGAGGAACGACATGCCCGAACACACACGACAACTGAAGGAGAAACCAATGAAGAACAACCAACCAAAACGAACGACCGGCCGGCCACCTTCTGTTGGCCGAGCTGTGACGGCCATGGCTGCAACGCTCCTCATCCTTGCTGCCTGCGGCAACGACGGGAGCAGCGACCCCGCCGCGGTGGTCGAGGGGTATGTCGCCGCGTACAACGCTGGCGACGTGGATGCGGTCGTCGCCTTCTACGTCGAGGATGCTGTAATCACCGGCCATCCGTTCGCGACTCGGACGCAGGGATCAGGCGCCATCCGAGATCTCATGGTTCGCGACATAGCCGCATCAGACAAAAGCGGCGAGTCCTACGAAGTCTCCAACGTCCAGGTCAAAGGCGACACCGTGACCTGGGAACATTTGTGGAAGAGCGGCGCAGGCATCGAGTGTGTAGGTACCGGCAACAACGCCGAGGTCCTGGACGGCAAGATCGCGAGCTACACGTTCGCCCCAGACGTCGACTGCAGCTGACCAGGCGAGTTGGCTGACCCAGATCCGGCCGTTAGCAACTCGTTTGCAAACCGACACACCCCCGCCGCCAGACGCACCCTGACCAGCACCTTTGTATGCCTGACAAATGGACGGAGAAAATCCACCCCTGCTTCCGACACGACCACAAAATACCTGGTCACAGGCCTGTCGACTCACAGATTAGACACATCCCCCGCCCCGAAATCCGCGGCGCAACGCTCTGACCAGGGCTTATGCGAAACGTGTCGGAGGGGCGTCTTGTACCCTAACTCCACACACCGAAAGCGGATGGATCCGACTCAAGCCAGCCGCATGAGCTCGCGTGTTTGGCCTGGTCACAGCAACACGACCGAGTTTCCGGCACCCACAGGTGCCGGATGAGCGGGAGCCAGGAGCCTCGCTGACCAACGCACGCCCGACCTGGATCGCCTACCGGTAGCCGACGTCGTGCAGCAGATCGGCGACGACGCGTGATCCTGGTTCGGCGAGATGAAGGAGGTCGCTCCTGAGGTATTCGTCGGGGGCAACGTCGAGGTAGTCCGGGCCGTTGAAGGCGGCGTTCACATCGATGAACGCGAGCCCCCGTGCTTCGGCGGCGACTCGTGCCTCGTCCATGAGGGCGACCACGCCGCCGATCAGGATCGGCCGAAGGTCTGGATCGTCTCGGATCTGACTCGAGTAGAAGCCATCTGGCGCCCAGCTGGCGGCGCTCACGATCCTGATCAGAGCGTCTTCCTTGGCCAACTCGAGCACCAGGTCGAAGTACTCCTCGACGTAGTCGCGGTAGTCCGTGACGTGCGGAGCAAAGCAGTCTCGGGGGACGAGTACACACTCGCCGTTCAGCAGGTCGTTGAACATCGGCATGGCTGCGTCCCCGGCCTGTGGTTGAATGACGAGCACGTCGGCCGCTCGGATCGTGTCTTGGGCGTCGTCACTTTTCTCGAGTTGGGCGAGCCGCCGAGGTGTGCCTGGCCCCGCGAGCGTTTCGTCAACGACCACATCGACGTCCAGCGCCTCTGAGATGTAGTCCGCGTACATCGCCGGCCATTCC
>JBDGVT010000202.1:0-5443 GCA_039585495.1 Gemmatimonadota bacterium
TGCCACGACGGTCAGGGCTTCCTGGACGACTACAACGGGAATACAGGTACGGTGACAATTGGGGCAGGGGGTGATCTCGGCCTCGATCTGTTGAACGATCACCCGATCAGCATCTCCTACACGGGGGCGCTCGCGACGGACGGCTTCCTGAATCTCACTAGCGCCGCGAGCAACGTGGTTAATGGAGTCGGCACCATCGCCGGCGACTTGCTCGACTCGAGTAGCCGGGTTCAGTGCGCTTCGTGCCACGAGCCGCACAACGACGCGGGTCAACCCAATCTCCTGATCATGGACAACGCAGCTGATCAGCTGTGCAACACCTGTCACACCAAGTACACCGGCTAGTCAGGGCCCATATGTGAGACTTCCGCCCCATGACGGCACGAGCAAACTCCCATGAATTTCCAGCCCGATAGTCGGAGAAACCCCCAGGGGGGTCTCGTGCTCGCAATTGTGCTCGCAATTGGAGCGGTACAGGTAGGGATTCAAAGGAGGATGGGGAGGTGCAGCCTGCCCGTGCCGCCTATGAAATAGTCACTATCTGTGTGCAAGTTGCGCTCTAGAGGGTTCCGGGACCCACGCCTGACAAGCGTGAGGTCGGTCGTTCACCCGGAGGGCTCGTTTCTGCGGAGAATCACTGCTCGTTCTGCTGTATTGGATGCTGGCGTTAAATATATTTGTCGTTATCATCGTTAGTGTAAGTTTTATTTAACGTACAATCCTGACAATCGGTTCGGATGTCGGAGGATTCTCATGCCCAGAAAGACGCCACCGTTGCCTCTTCCGGTGCGGCGAGTTTTGCGGAAGCTTGGGGCCGATATACGCGAAGCCCGTCTTCGTCGACGGATCCAAACCGCGGTCATGGCGGACCGTGTTCAGGTTTCGCGGCCCACCCTGTGGAAGCTCGAGCAGGGAGATCCGAGCGTCGGGATCGGCGCCTACGCGACCGCGCTGTACGTACTGGGCATGGTTGATCGACTGGCCGACGTGGCGGACCTGGCCAACGATCCGGTGGGTCAGCAGCTCGCGAGTGAATCGCTGCCCCGGCGGATCACGTCTCGGTGAGTGCCCCGGACGCTTTCGTCTACGCGGACCTCGATGGACAGCCGCGGTTCGTTGGTCGCCTGTGGGTTCACGCGAAGGGCTCCAGTCAGGCCGCGTCGTTCGAGTATGACGCTAGCTGGATCGATGCCGGGGATCACTTCGCCCTCGAGCCAGCCCTGAGAGTCGGAGCAGGTCCGTATCACACCGGTGCCGGATTGGCTCTGTTCAGTGCCATCGGTGACTCCGCACCGGATCGCTGGGGTCGCACTCTTCTGGCGCGTCGCGAGCGCCTCCAGGCCAAGGAGCAGGGGCGGAGACCTCGAACGCTCTTGGAGCTCGACTACCTACTCGGACTCTCGGACTTCACGCGACAAGGCGCACTGAGATTCAAGCTCGAGGAAGACGGGCCTTTCCTGGCCGAAGGGGGTGAGAACGTCCCGCCGTTCATGGAGCTCGGTCGTCTTCTACATGCCGCGGAGCGGGTTACGGAGGAGAAAGAAACCGAGGAGGACCTTCGCCTCCTTCTCGCTCCAGGATCGTCTCTACTCGGCTCCCGACCGAAGGCCTCGGTCCGGAACACTGACGGGGGTCTGATGATCGCGAAGTTCAATCGGGCCGACGACGATTATGACGTTGGGCGCTGGGAAGGCATCGCGATGAAGCTGGCCGAGATGGCAGGACTCCACGTGGCCTCTTGGAGAGTGGAGCAGGTGGACGGACGTACCGTCTTCCTCATGGATCGATTCGATCGCGAAGACGAGATTCGCGTACCGTTTCTGTCGGCGCTGAGCATGCTCGAGGCAGCGGATGGCCAGCACCGGAGCTACATGGAGATCGCGGACGCACTCCGACTCCACTCAGCGTCTACAAGCGAGGATCTTCGCGAGCTGTGGGGACGTGTGGTGTTCAGCGTTCTGGTATCGAACACCGATGACCATCTACGCAACCACGGTTTCCTCTACGAGGGCAATCAGGGGTGGCGGCTCTCGCCGGCATACGACCTGAACCCGGTGCCGACAGACATCAGGCCACGGGTCCTATCCACTGCGATCGTCGAGGGCGACGATCGATCAGCTTCGATCGAACTCGCGTTCCTCGTAGCGGAGCACTTCGGCCTTGAAAACGAAGAGGCCCAGGAGATCGCGGCACGGGTGGGAAACGCCGTGGCTCAGTGGCGAGACGTGGCCAAGGGTCTCGGGGCCTCGAAAGGGGAGTGCGACCGAATGGCTACCGCGTTTGAGCACGAGGATCTTTGGTCACTGACATGAAGGCTGGCCGATCCATCGAAGGACTGACGATTGGGTTGGGCATGTGGGACTACTTCGTGGAGCACCTCCTGGGCGCCGAACCCCCGGAGAACTAGCAGGTGACGCGACCCGAGAGCCGGTAACCGAGCCTACGGACCAGCGGCTCGACGCAGTCTGTCGGCCGGTCAGAGTTTGACCTCCCTTCAGAAGTGTTATATAGTGTTCACTGTTAGGTAGTGAACGGTGCGGCTTCGGGCTGGGGGAAGGACGATGGGTAGAGCGCTGGGTGTGACGACCGTGGTCGTCCTTGGCGTTATCGAGCGCAGTGTCTGCTACGGGCTCGACATCGTGAACCGGACGGGTCTGCTCCCGGGCACCGTGTACACGACGCTTCGCAGGCTCGAGCGGCGCGGCTGGGTCGAGGGTCGATGGGAGGATCCTGCCATCGCCGAGGAAGGGCGCCGCCCCCGACGCCGGTATTACGAGTTGACCGGGGACGGCCGGACGGCCCTGCGCACCGCGCGCGGCCGCCTCGAGGATCTGGGTGTCGAACTTCCGACCGCTCTCGACCTGGCGGTGGTCGGAGATAGCGAATGACACCCGTCTGGCCGACCGATCCGGTGACGCGCTGGAGCCGACGGCTTCTCCGTGTCGCGGCGCGCCTCGTTCCGGGTGCGTTGCGCCGCGAGCGGTGGGGCGAGTGGGAGGCGGAGCTCTGGCAGCTCCGGACGAACGGGTCGAGTCATCGAGATCTGTCGTGGTTCCTCTCGGGTGTGGTGTGGGATGCGATGAGTGAGTGGAAGGAGGGGTGGAGGATGGAGTCGATGCTTCAGGATGTCCGGTTCGCACTGCGAACCCTGCGCAGGAACCCGGGCTTCGCCGCGGCGGCGGTCGTGACGCTCGCGCTCTCGATCGGGGCCAGCACCACGCTCTTCAGCGTCATCGAGGAGGCCGTGTTCAGCGAACCGCCCTATCCCGACCCGGAACGGCTGGTCGTGGTCGACCAGCTCTTCCAGCCTCCCGGGGAGGAGATGAGGCCGAGCCTGTGGTCGTATCCCCGGTACGCAGCGTTCCGTGACGAGGTCTCCTCGTTCGCGGAGCTCGGAGGGTACGCGGCGAGAACGATGACTCTGACCGAGCTCGGGTCTCCCGAGATCGTCTCGGTCGAGGCTGTGACGCCCTCACTCCTCCCGATGCTCGGCGCGAGCGAGCGCCTGGGCCGGCTCTTCGCAGCCGAAGAGGAGGACACGGGTGCCCCCGTCCTGAATGCCGTCGTGAGTCACGGGTTCTGGGAGCGCCGCATGGGGAGGACGCCCGACGCGGTCGGCACCGTGATCACCCTCGATCGGCTGCGGTTCCGGGTGGTCGGCGTCGTCGAGGAGGGGTACGAGGGCCTGGGCGGCACCGCTGAGGTCTGGATCCCGTTTGCCGCGCTCCGCGAAGTCGAGAACTCGACGATTACCGAGGAGCCGTGGAACCAGTTCTTCTATGTGCTCGGTCGCCTGGCGCCCGATGCGACACTGGACCGGGCGGCCGAAGAGGCCCGAACCTTCGGTGCGAACATCATGGAGCGGTGGCCGCCGCCGCCCGGAGCGGAGAACATGAAGGCCTCTCTGGGCGTGGTCCGGTTCGCGGATGCCAGAGGAAACGCGGCCGCCAGGGCGTCGATGATCGCGCTCTTCGCCGCCGTCCTTCTCGTTCTGCTCATCGCGACCGCCAATCTGGCCGGGTTGCTGCTCGCGCGCGGAGCCGCGCGTCGTACGGAGGCCGCGGTCCGCGCCTCCCTCGGCGCCGGACGAGTGCGCATGGCCCGGCAACTCCTGACGGAGAGTCTTACGCTCGCCTTCCTGGGCGGGCTACTGGGTCTCGGTCTGGCGACGTTCGGCATCGAAGCGGTCGGGCGATGGCTCACCGAGTCGCTCGGAACGGCCGGTGGGCGTGGACTGGAGTTCCTCGACCCCGAGGCGCTGACGATCGACTGGCGAGTCTTCGGATTCGCGCTCGGGCTGACGACCGGCGTCGGGCTCCTCTTCGGGATGCTTCCGGCGTGGCAGGCCTCGGGGGCCGACCCCGGCGAGGGTCTGCGGGGTGGCCGGACGTCGATCGGCGCCCGACCGGGCCTGCTGGGTCTGGGTAGTCGAGGCGTGATGATCGTCACGCAGGTCGCGATCGCGATCGTCCTCCTCTCCGGCGCGTCGGTGATGATGCGCACGACGCTGAACCTCGAGCGCGTCGACCTCGGCTTCGACCGGAAGGGGATGCTCACGGCCATGTACAGCCTGTCCCCGGCCGACCAGGCCGCGGGCATCGACCCCGCGGTCTTCCACACCGAGGTGATCGAGCGGGTACGGGCGCTGCCCGGGGTGCTCTCGGCGTCGGCGGGTGAGGTGCCGATGGGCGGCCCGACGTGGCGCACCCTCGTGCTGGGGTCGGAGGGCCGCCCGGAGCTCACGTCCGCCCAGCACCTCTGGGTACGGGTTCAGCCAGTCTCCGACGGCCACCTCACGATGCTCGGAGCGGATCTCCTCGAGGGGCGGGACATCGACCGTGCCGACGATGAGAACAGTGAGCGTGTCGTGGTGCTCGGTCGGTCGGCCGTGGAGGAGCTCTTTCCGAACGGACGTCCGCTCGGTCAGCGCGTTCAGCTCGCGTGGCCCGGCTTCGAAGAGGTGGGCGCCACCGTCGTCGGGGTCGTAGAGGACATGAGGCTGGACCAGCCGGGCACGCCGCCCGAACGCCTGGCCTTCGTGCCCCTGCGTCAGGGAGCGCAGCCCGAGACCGGGCTCATGATCCGGACCGGAGGTGCACCGGAGGCGATTCTGCCGGCCGTTCGGGCGGAGCTCGCGGAGATCGCGCCGGACCTCGCACTCACCTCCACCATGTCGATGGAGACGCGCGCCGCAGCGGCCACAGTCCGTCCGCGCGTGCTGACACTTCTGCTCGGCTTCTTCGCGGGCGTCGCCCTCTTCCTCGTCGCCGTCGGTCTGTACGGCACGATCGCCTACGTGGTCGCGCAGCGTACGCCGGAGCTGGGGCTCCGCGCCTCGCTCGGCGCGGGACGCGCCTCACTCCTCGCACTCGTGCTGCGGCAGGGCCTCGGGGTCACGCTCGTCGGGATCGTGGCCGGGGTCGGTGGGTCGCTCTGGGCGACG
>JBDGVT010000203.1:0-5400 GCA_039585495.1 Gemmatimonadota bacterium
TGGATCTCGACCGTGTGCCCGCCCTCTGCGGCCTCCCCGCCACGCATGGCGACCACGAAGTCCTCGAGATAAGTCCTCATGTTCCGCATCGGCGCCAGCGCCTGTCCTAGTCGGAGCGCGAAGTCCGCTACGAGCGCCGGGGCGAGTCGGCCCCCACCGGACCACCCGTCATCCGAGCCGTCTTCGCCATCGTCTGCCGAGTACGTCAGGTTGTGCATGCTAGCCGGGAAAGACGGAGCCGCGAGCACGACTCGCTCGACGCCCGCACCATCCAGAGCCAACTCGTCCACGAAGAACTGCGCACCGGTGTCGATGTCCAGCAGCGCGATCCCCTGCTTCTCGAAATGAGCAGCCAGTCCGGCATCGACCATCCCACCGGCCCACGGCCCCCAGTTGTACGATCTGACACGGCACTGGGCACCGCGCCGATGAGCTTCGGCGGCCGCCAGCTTGTTCAACACCTCGTTCGCGGCCGAGTACGCTGCCTGACCGGCGTTACCGGCCCGAGCGGCGATCGACGAGAACAGGGCGATCATCTGGATCGGATCGTCGCTTGTGGCCTCGAGCAGGACTGACAGCCCCTCGACCTTCGGGCCGAATACGTCGGCAACGCGGTCAGGAGTGATCTCGGCCAGCGCCTTATCTCTCAGGACCCCTGCTCCATGAACGATCCCTGAAATCGGGCCCCACTTCTCTCTGACAATCGCAAACGCCTCTGCGATCTGCTCGGCGTCCGTAACGTCGGCGCTCAGATAGAGCGTCTCGATGCCACGTGCGTCGAGTTCGGCCAGAGACATCCGGACCTCGGCGCTGGCGGCGAGGGAACGAGCCTCTTGCTGAATGCCTGCGAGGTCGACCGTCTCGCCTCTGCTGTTCGCAGCCGCCGCGAGTGCACCCGTGAGCTGTACAGCATCGGTCGAGAGCGGCACGCCCTCCGGCCACTCCACGAGCTTGCTGCGGCCCAGCAGCGCCAATCGGACGTTCCACGCCTCTGCCAGCTTCGCAACCGAACTGGCTGTCACACCTCGAGCTCCGCCCGAAACCACCACCACTGAACCCGGCTCGAGCGCCACGCTCTGCGTGCCATCCCTCGGCAGTCGCTCGATCTGCACCACCGAGCGCTCGCCATCTGCGCCGATGCCCACTTCCAGCGCCGGGCCACCCAGGAACAGTTCGTCGAGGATGCCCTCAGAAGCACTCGTCAGATCCGCGACATCGATCGCCTTCAGCGAAGCGCCCGGCCACTCTCGACCAGCGGTCTTGACCACACCGGGGAGCCCGGCGCTCCATGCGCCAGAACCCGGATCACCCTCGAGCCCGAAGTCGCCTCCCGTCGCCTGAATGGTCACGAACATCCGTTCGGACGGATCGGGATGCTGCGCGACGGCCCGCGCGGCCAGGATCGCACTCGTGTGTACTGCGAGCGCACCCGCCGGGCCCGGCTCGTAGTCTCCCAGTCCTGCAAGGCAAATGACCGCCGAAGCGGACGTGGAAGGCGTCTCTACTACTTCAGCCGCCACCCCGCGTTCGATCAGCCCGGCCGCCAACTCGGCGGCGAGCGTCGAATGCTCGTTCGTGATCTCGACCTTCACGCCTCGCGAAAGACCAGACAGCCCGAATCCCGGACGCAGCGTTGGAACGATCCTCGGCACGAAAGCCGCCACGGGAGTCGGCTCGGTCGGCTCCGGAATCGACGGCTTCACCGAAGCAACGACCGTCGGCTCCTCAACCGGCTCGGGAGCCTCGCTTGCGCCACCTGGCCGCAGCTTGTCTGCAACATCGCGGAGCGTGCGCAAGCTCGCGAGCTCCGACGGCGAGATCTCGGGGATCCCGGGCAACCGCTCCTGCAACTCTGACAGGATTTCGACCTGCTTGATCGAGTCGATCCCGAGTCCTGCTTCCATCTCCATATCCAGATCGAGCATCTCGATCGGATAGCCCGTCTTCTCCGCAACGACTTCGAGAGCCATTGCGGTGACGTCCACCGCGTCTGGAGTCGCCGCTTCAGTCGTCTGAGCCGGGGCCGCAACAGGCGTCGCCGCCTGTGGAGCGGCCGGGCCGTCAACTGTCAGCTTGTCCGCCACGTCGCGGAGCGTTCGCAGGTTCGCCAGCTCAGACGGAGAGATTTCAGGGATGCCGGGAAGACGCTCCTGCAGCTCCGACAGGATCTCGACCTGTTTGATCGAATCGATCCCGAGTCCCGCTTCCATCTCCATGTCCAGATCGAGCATCTCCACCGGATATCCGGTCTTTTCCGCCACGACCTCGAGCGCAAGCGCCGTCACGTCGACACCGGTGGAAGCCGGAGGCGCGGCAGCAGGCGCCGTCGGCGTAGTCTCCGCAGCGGGTGCGGCGCTACCCTCGACGGTAAGCTTATCGGCGACATCACGAAGCGTGCGCAGCGTCGCGAGTTCGGACGGAGAGATTTCAGGGATGCCGGGAAGACGCTCCTGCAGCTCCGACAGGATCTCCACCTGCTTGATCGAGTCGATGCCGAGGCCCGCCTCCATCTCCATGTCCAGATCGAGCATCTCGACCGGGTAGCCGGTCTTTTCGGAAACGACCTCGAGAGCCAGCGCCGTCACGTCAACAGCTGGTGCAGCGGATGCAGTCGCAACAGGCGGCGCAGGCGCAGCCGGCACCGGAGCGACAGCACCTTCGACCGTCAACTTGTCGGCGACATCACGGAGCGTGCGCAGCGTCGCGAGTTCTGACGGCGAGATCTCCGGAATCCCCGGGAGGCGCTCCTGCAACTCCGACAGAATCTCGACCTGTTTGATCGAGTCGATGCCGAGGCCCGCTTCCATCTCCATATCCAGATCGAGCATCTCGACCGGATATCCGGTCTTCTCGGAGACGACTTCGAGCGCGAGGGCCGTCACGTCGACCGCAGCAGCAGTCGAAACGACGGGCTCCGGGACCTGAATCGGTTCGGGCGCCGCGGCAGGCTCCGCAACCGGCACGGGCTGAACCGCGGGCACAGGCTGTGGAACCGGCACCGCGACCGGCGCTGCGATCGGGGCAGCCACGACCGGTGGAGCAACCACCGCTTGCTGCACGACCACGGGCACCGACATCGCAACTCCGCCATTAACCTGCGAAAGCGCGCTCGACGCCATAGCTAGGAAGGCCTTGTGGCTCTCCGCCATGAGTTCCTGATAGCGACGGTGCGCCTCGATCGTGATCTGGTGCACGTGGGCCGTAGCCGGACCATTGACCGGCGCAGCGGGTGCCGCTGCGACCGGAGCGGGCTGAGCCGCCGCCACGGGCGCCGCCACAGGCACCGCCACAGGGACGGAAACGGGCGCGGGCGCGACAGCCGCGGCCGGCGCCGCGACGGGCTCCGGAATCTCCGGATTCGGAGCCGGCAGTCCTGCCGCACCATTCTCCGGAGGATACGGCTTTTCGTAGTTGGCGCCGGTAATCATGATCTCGAAGGGCTGGGGCTCCGCAGGAGCATCGGGTACCCGATATCCGTCGGAGAGTGTGGGTAAAGCCAGCTCGATGCCCTCAGCCGAGAGCTTTCCGAGCCCCCGCCAGAAAGCACGCAGGCCGGTGGAGTTCTTGTCGTCGAGAGATACCGCGACGTGAGGACGGTCGCCGAGGCAGCGATTCACGAGCTTCGTGAGGACTCGCCCGGGGCCCACCTCGACGAAGTGCGTCGCTCCACCCTCGTACATCGCCTCGACCATCTCCCTGAACCGCACGGGAGAGACGAGCTGATCGGCCAGGATCCGTCGGCATGCCTTGGCAGACTTCGGATAGACGGAGGCGCTGGTATTCGCGAAAACGTCCACGTCACCCGCACTCCACTTCACGGAGCCGAGGTATTCGTGGAAGGGCTCGCAACTCTCGGCCACGATGTGCGAGTGGAAGGCCGAAGCGACAGGCAGCCGCATCGTCGTGAGTCCGTGGCCCTGAAGCTCTTTCGCTACGGCTTCGATCGCCTCGATCGGGCCCGCGAGCACCACCTCCGTGGGGGCGTTGTCGTTCGCGATCACGACGCCGGAGTCCTCGCCGATGAGGCCGGCAACGGTCTCTGCATCGGTCGATACCGCGATCATCGCGCCGTCATGGTGGGCGGCCGCCTCGGCCATCAACTCGCCGCGCTTGCGGGCCGTGGCCAACAGCGCGGACTCCTGCATGCGGCCGGCAGCTGCGAGAGCGGACAGCTCCCCGAAGCTGTGGCCGGCGACCGCGTCGGGGGTCACGCCGAGTCTGCGGAGCAGGTGCAGGAAGCCGAGGCTCACTGCGGCGATAGCGGGCTGTGCCGTTGCCATTTCCGTCAACGTGCGCTGCTGCGCAGCCCGCTCGTCATCTGAGAACGCCGGAGGCGGGAAGACCGCACGATCGAGTCGATCGTCTGTGAACTCTTCCATGTCCGCGGCTGCATCCCAAACCTCGCGGGCGCCATCGAACGCCATCGCGACCCCAGCGCCCATGCCGACGTACTGGCTGCCCTGACCAGGAAAGACGAAGGCGACTTTGCCGAGACTCGGATCACCGAATCCGAACGAGATGTCGGCGTCGGGGAGCGCGTCGGTCGTACCGTCGACGATCGCCTTGGCCGCGCGTGACGCCTTGGCCGAGAGTTCCTCGAGACTGCCCGCCACGAGCGAGACCCGAGCGGCGGCTCCGCTCTCGAAAGCGAGCGCGCAGTCGTGCGCGATCAGGCCCAGTGGCTCACCCGCATCTATTCGGGCCTCAAGTCCGTCGAGGGCCGTGCCGAGTCCAGCCGGAGACGCAGCGGACAGAACCACCAGCTCCTCGGACCAAGTCCGCAGGCGCTCGGGCCTGCGTCCCGGCCCCGTGTACTCCTCGAGCGCGACGTGGAAGTTGCTCCCGCCGAATCCAAACGAACTGACCGACCCGCGACGAGGGTGCGCGCTACCGCGAATCCATGGCCGTGTCTCGGTATTGACATACAGAGGCCCGTCGCCCGTGCCGAGCTTCTCGTTCGGCTTGGCCACCTTGAGCGTCGGCGGCAGGATCCTGTGATGGAGTGCGAGCGCCACTTTGATCAGGCCGGCCGAGCCTGCGGCGGCCTTCGTGTGGCCGATCTGCGATTTCACCGACCCGAGCGCGCACCACTGCGTACCCTCTTCGTTCGCAGGACCGAAGACCGACGTCAGCCCACCGACCTCCGCAGCGTCGCCGGCTTTCGTGGCCGTTCCGTGAGCCTCGACCAACTCGACCGTGGCCGGGGAGTAATCCGCCTTCTCGTACGCACGCTTGAGTGCGTTGGCCTGACCTTCTGACCGGGGCGCGTAGACGCTCGACCCCTTGCCGTCCGAGGACGCCCCGAGGCCACGAATCACCGCATAGATCGGGTCGCCATCGGCCTCGGCATCTTCGAGCCGTCGGATCGCCAGCATGCCCACACCCTCACCGATGAGGGTG
>JBDGVT010000204.1:0-5345 GCA_039585495.1 Gemmatimonadota bacterium
GAGTTCGGCGTGTCGCAGCACGTGGCTCGTGGAAGACACTTCGTTTGCGTGCTGGCGCGCCGAGTACACGACCGTGGGCTTGAACGTCGAGGCCTTCACTTCGGACCAGTGAGAGGCCTGGATCGGAGACATCAGGTCCATCGCCCAGATGTCTTTACCCAGGTAGCTCCGCCCAACCCGGTACATCGTGGCTTCCTCGAAGGCCGAAGCCATCTTCGCGAGCATCTCGTGACCCTCGCCGGGAGGGATGGGGGTGTCCCACTGGACGATCCGCTCGCCGTCGTACTCCCACCCGTCGGGGACGAGGGCGCGCCAGTCTGGATGCGGCGGAGGTGACCCATTTGCAGTGAGCGTCCCCGTCATCCGGGACTCAGGGTCCTGGTCGTGGGTCCACTCCGCCCAGACCTCCACTCCGCCCAGGCCAGCCCAGGAGAGTGAGGAGGCGTATAGCCCCGCGGCCCTGAGTGACTCGATCTCGGTCATGGTCGCGGCGACCTGCTCGGCGGAGACCATGCGCTCGTCGACCTGTCGCTCGCTCGCCCCTGCAATGAGGCTGTCCCTCATGTCCCGCTCCGTATCGACGCGCACGCGGAGTCCGAGGTGCGTCAGGCCGGACCGGCCCGCTTCGACCCGGGCCAGGCGAGCCGAAGGTCGCTCGATACTCGTCTTGGGGATGTCGAGTCTTATCTCGTCGTTCCGGCCGTCAGAGGTTTCATACGCGACGACGACCGCCGGCCTCGAAGTGGCGAAGCCCGTGATCCGGATGTTCGACGTCGGGGCGGCACCGTCTGCCCTCGGACGCATGATCGGTACGATGCGTCCCGGAAAGGTGAGGCCCTGACCGCGCGAGTTCCGCCCGAGCACGTCGAAGAACTCGATCGTGCCGAAGTAGATCTCCTCGTGGAGCGCGTCCATCGGAGCGTGGATTTCGTTGTCCACCTCGAGTCGGAAGTCGGGCTCGCTCATCTCGAGTTCGACGATGAGTTCCCCGAAGAAGGGCGCATCGGCGCTGCCTCCACGAGGAAGGCCGTCATGCAACCGCATCACGTGATCGTAGAGGGCGGGGAGCACCGAGGCCTGGAAGTAGTCCCAGAAGGACTCGGGGTCCGTCACGATCCGTTCGTCCACGAGCGTACGCCCGCTGGCAGAGGCTTCCATCCATCCGGTGGTCACGCGCACGTGCTCGTAGTCTTCGAATCGATCGAAGTAGGGGCGCAACACCCACTTCGGATCGAAGGTGTCCGACAAGATCTCGTCCCCGCCTGGGTTCGTGACGGTCACCTCATACGTGGGACCCTCGACCACTTCCTCGAAGCGGATCTGCTCGAGGTCCAGATCGAGGTCGCGCGCAAAGACCTCGTCGATCGGGAAGATCTCGTGCAGCCATCGGATCGGCGTGTTGATGGCCTGTTGAGGCCACTCCTCCGGAGGATCGTTGCGGCGGAATCGAATGACGACCTCCCCGATGTCCTCCCCATCGAGCTGAGGACGGACCACGTCGTTGAGCCACGAGAAGCCTTGCTTGAACGCCGATAGCACGAGGACTTCGGTGCCCGATGCATCGGCGCCGGCCGCAACGAGTGCCTCGCGAGCCTCGGTCGCCAGGCGCTCACGGACTTCGGGTGGCTCGCTGAGGCGTGCCGTTACGTGGATCGGGGTTCCCGGAGTCGCCTCGGGGATCACACGCTCCCGCAGCAAGGTCATGAAGCGATCGACCTCGGACGGCAGCGTCCGCGTGTCCTCGAAGATCGTGGCTGCCTTCATGACATCGCGGTCGTCGATGGTGACATCGACCTCCCGAAGCCCGAGGGCGGAGGCAGCGCGGCCCTCGACGAAGGCCTCGAGGCCGGGAGCGGCCTTCTCGACGGAGAAGACCACCGACGCCGATGTCAGGCCCTCTTCCTGGAGGGCCGCACCGATCCGATCGAGCTTGTACAGCCCGATGGCCGCCTGGCCAACCGGGGCGTGTCCGGCAAGCGCGTCCCAGAGGTCCTGTTCCACATCGTCGATCGTGGGTCGGTCTTTCCCCCGCTCCGAGAGGTTGGGGAATGTGAGGGCCACCTGATCGAGTGCACGCGAGGTTCCTGCGTCATCGGCACCGGTGACCACGAGAGAGGACTTCGATCCAAACGCCTTCGGCACCACCTGGATGAGACCTTCTCCGGGCGCGAGGCTGGCTACGTCGATTCGAGCACTATCGGCCAGGCGGTCGGTGTGCGAGTTCTCCCTTCCCACCAGGATCATCGTCGGCTGGGAGCCGCCACGGGCGACCGATTCGGCCGGCCGAACGAGCGGGACGACCAGGCCGGTCGATTCGAGGCCAAGGCGAGCACCGAGTTCCGGCAACCCGGCGATGCCCGATGATCCCGGAACGAGAATCGCGTCCACGCGATTGGGGATCGGGCTCCCTCCGAGGAGTCCGGCTGATGTGTACAGGTTGGACAGGTCGAGGTCGCTCTTCGCGCCACTTCCCGGCCGGCCCGAAATCGGGCCCGGGGCGTCGGGCTCGGCCCGACCCGGAAGTCTCATCACCGAGCCACCTGCAATCCTGACCTCGACGGAGGCGAGGCCGGGATAGGCCAGAGGATCGGATGGTGCTTCCTCGTCCACGTCGTCTTCTCCCGGGTCCTCCTCCTCGGCCGCCGTCGTATCGGGGGCGGGAGCCGGAGGCGTCCCGTCGACATCGGTCAGGTATCGCAGCGCGTCTGCCGCGCCATCGGCGTCTGGGACATCGACGTCAGCGATCAACCGACTGATGCCGTCCTGGCCTGCCCGGGCCCGCGCCTGAGTAATGCGTACCGTGGCGTCGACGATTCCGGCTTCCTCGAGCGTGCCGGCCAGGTCGTCCCGGACGAGGGTGATCTTCGCTGTCGACAAGGTCCGCGTATGTGGCAGGACGCCAGCGAAGAGGCGTGCGGCCGCGAGTAACCCCTCGTCGTCGCCACCCACCACGAAGATCCAGGTCCGCCCATCGATGGTTCGCACCGATACCGAGCCTTCACCGGAATCCAGCGAGGTCGGGTCGATGCCCGGAGCGGACACGCCCGAAGCCTCGAGACCGCTCCGCCCGATGACGATGGGCAGGAGTCCGGCCGTACCGCGCGAGATCGGCAGGTCGAGTGCCATGGTTTCGAATCCGAGACGTGCGGAGATCTCGGTGGCCGCTGCTCTCTCGAACACGGTGGGGGTATCTCCGAGGACCAGCGACGCGTTGACGAAGTCCGGGACGCTGTCCCCGTTGGTATCTCCGATCAAAGCCCCGAGGTCGAATATCGTCGCCAGATCGGGCGGCGATTGCGCCGCGCCCCAGTCGGCTATCACGAGCAGCAGAACGGTGGCTGCGGAGAGGGCGGCCGTCCGTGGGCCGAAGGATCGGGCGATACCCTTCATTCGTCTTTTCTCAGTCCGATGGAGCGGAAACGCGCCTCATGCGACGCCAGCGGTGCAACCTATCGGACGCCCGAGTGGGCTACAACGCGATTAGCTCTCGAAGTCGAGTGCGACGTCCAGAGACGGAGCCGAGTGCGTGAGCGAGCCAGACGAGATGAGGTCCACACCTGATTCGGCTACCGCTCGAACAGACTCCAGCGTGATTCCACCCGAGGCCTCGAGCTGGACTCGTCCGGCCGCGATCTCGACCGCTTCTCGCATCAGCTCGGGTGCCATGTTGTCGAGCATCACGATGTCCGCGCCCGCTTCGATGACCGGCTCGAGCTCGGAGATCCTCTCGATCTCCACCTCGACGATCATGTCGTCGCCGACCTGTGCACGCGCGCGACGGACCGCCTCCGATGCCGATCCGACCGCCAGGATGTGATTGTCCTTGATGAGCACCTGATCGAAGAGCCCCATCCTGTGGTTCTCGCCGCCACCGGCGACCACGGCCATCTTCTGAAGGCTTCGGAGCAGCGGGGTCGTCTTCCGCGTGTCGATGATCGTTGCGTCCGTGCCTTCCACGCGGTCGACGAGCCTTCGGGTCGCCGTGGCGACACCACTGAGATGGCCGAGCAGGTTCAGCGCCAACCGCTCACCGGCCAGAATCGATCGGGCCGCGCCCCTTACGGTCGCGAGGCGCGTTCCGGCCTCGACGACGTCTCCGTCGGTCGCCAGCGCGCCAATGGCGAGATTCTCGTCGATGAGCTCGAACACACGCAGCGCCGTTCCGAGACCTGCGACACATCCAGCGGCGCGAGCGACCACGTGTGCTGTCGCCTCGGCATCTTCAGGAATGGTGGCGTTCGAGGTTACGTCGCCATGTTCGCCCAAATCCTCGGCGATTGCCGCGGACAGGAATCCGTCGATGTCGATATCGGACTCCGGCTAGACCCGGATCTCGAGCATGCGCTCGACCGCGACCCGAGCGCGAATCGCTATGTCGTGCTCGACCACGACCTCGTTCTTCATATCCCTCAAGCTGTCACGGATACCCTCGAGCGTGATCCGCTTCATGTGGGGACAGAGGTTGCAGGGACGGAGGAACTCGGTCTCGGGAGACTCCGCGGCGACGTTGTCGCTCATGGAGCATTCCGTGACCATGACGACCTGACGGGGACGTTCCGACTTGAGCCACCCGATCATTCCAGCCGTGGAGCCCACGAAGTCGGCCTCGTCCAGCACGTCGGGCGGACACTCGGGGTGGGCGATGATCTGGATCTGCGGGCTCAGCGACCGATAGGCCCGGAGTTCCTTCGCCGTGAAACGCTCGTGAACCATGCACGAGCCTTCCCAGAGGATCACCTCGACATCGGTATTCGAAGCGACCCAACGCCCGAGGTACTGATCGGGAAGGAAGATCACCCGGTCCGTGCCGAGGGACTCGACAACCTGTACCGCGTTACCCGACGTGCAGCAGATGTCCGACTCGGCCTTCACCTCAGCCGAGGTGTTCACGTAGGTGACGACCGGAATACCGGGATACCGTTCCTTGAGGAGCCGAACGTCAGCACCGGTTATCGCATCGGCGAGAGAGCAGCCGGCCTCGAGGTGGGGAATGAGGACGGTCTTCTGCTCGTTGACGATCTTCGCTGTCTCGGCCATGAAGTGAACGCCAGCCATCACGATGACTTGGGCGTCCGTTTCGGCTGCCATGCGCGCGAGGGCAAGCGAATCGCCCTTCAGGTCCGCGACACCATGGAAGATGTCGGGCGTCATGTAATTGTGGGCCAGCACCACCGCGTTGCGGCGCTGCTTCCACTCCTCGATCTCATCGATCAGCGGCCCTATGGCAGCGATCTCGACATCGGGCAGGATGCCCCGCAGGCGCTCAGCGGGGCTGATTTCGGTCGATGATATGCTCAAAACGCGTCCGCACGTCGTTTGATGATCAGTCCAAACTCTAGCAAGAG
>JBDGVT010000205.1:0-5339 GCA_039585495.1 Gemmatimonadota bacterium
TCGTGGGGGCCTCTCGTGATGAAGCCGGATTCGACTCAACGACCCACACTCGATGACTTCATCGACCACATCGACCACGTGGCGCAGATGGCCGGCAACGCCGAGCACGTAGGCATCGGCACGGACATCTCGATAGGCACGTACCCACTGCACGAGCACGATCCTTTTGGCGCTCCGGCCTATCCGGTCTTCACGCAGCGGTACAATGAACACGTGACTGCGGACATCCGCTCACGGGAGCGCAACATCTCGGGATTCGACGACTACGCCCAGATCGTGGACGTCGCGGATCGGCTGCTGGCCCGGGGATATTCCGAGACCGATGTGCACAACATCCTCGGCGAGAACTTCCTCAGGGTGTTCGGCCAGGTCTTCGGGTAGAGCGGGTTCGAGCCCTCCTTAGCGAAGACTCGCGTCGGCGTCGGTGATGAGCCTCCGGTTTCTCATTTCCCGCGTCATGTACTGTCCGAACCAGTCCAGCTGATAGAGCTCGGTACGAAGGAAGTTCGAGGGATTCCGTGACGTGCCGTGCCATTCGTTCTGCATGTAGATCATCTTGGTCGGCACCCCCTCGATTTTGAGCGCCTGGTAGAATTCTTCGCTCTGCGGCACTGGAGTTCGGAGGTCGTACTCACCGACCATGATCAGTGTGGGCGTCGTGACGTTCTCGACGAACATGAGCGGCGACCGACTCAGATGCTCCTCTGCGTCGTACCACGGATACTCCCGGAACGTCTGGTACCACGATGTACCGTCGGTCGTCCCGACGAACGAGATCCAGTTCGTGATGGGGCACCGGGCTGAAGCTCCTGCGAAGCGGTCCGTCTGTGTGACCGCCCACGCCGTGAGCGTGCCTCCACCGCTGCATCCCATGACGAAGAGATTGTTCTCGTCCACGTAGCCACGGCGCAGTACCTCGTCGACGCCGTGCATCAGGTCATCGTGGTCCTTGCCGGGCCAGGCGTTGTCGATGCCGTTGCCGAACTCTTCCCCGTATCCGGTAGAGCCACGGGGATTCGTGTACAGCACCACGTAGTCGTTGGCGGCGAAGTTCTGGAACGAGAAATTGAACCCGAACGTGTACATCGAGTGGGGTCCGCCGTGGATGCTCAACACGAGTGGGTATTTCTCGTTCGGATCGAAGTCAGGGGGCTTCACGATGAAGCCCTGAACCTGCCAGCCATCCACCGACTCGTACCAGAAGTCCTCCACCTCGCCCAGCGTCACATCGGCCAGCACGTCGTCGTTGACGTAGGTAAGCCGTTCCGGGTCGGGGTTGCTGAGGGACATGCGCACGACGTCACCCGGCAGGTGGGGGTCGGATAGGGTGCCGACCGCCATTCCATTGGGACCCACGTCGGAGATGTTCAGGTTGTGTTTGCCTTCGGTCACCTGCCGAACAGTTCCGTCGCCCGACGCGAAGTGCAGATTACGCGCACCATGATCGTCGGCGGTGAAGTACACCCCACTGCCGTCCGGCGCCCACTGCGGGTCGAGAATTCGCCGGTCGAAGTCGCCTCCCACGAGTCGCGCGTTCGAGCCGTCGGCATTCATCATGTGAAGACGCCGTTGCACGTACATGTGATCCGTGGAGTCCGAGGCCAGGTATGCGATCGTGCGGCCATCGGGAGAAATGCGGGGGGACATGTCCACTCCGACGTGTCCGCCATTCAGCTCGCGAATCTCCCGAGATGCAACGTCGACGGAGTAGATCTTGGACGCGCGGCCCATATAACCACCGGCGTAGTGTGTTGCATTGGGGTCGCCACGCCGAAAGCTGTCGAAGTAGATGACCCTTCCGTCGGGACTCCAGTCCGGAGATCCGTGATTGAAGTCGCCGTGGGTGATCTGGCGCGGAGTGCCACCATCGGCGGGCACGGTGAAGATGTGCTGATAGCCGTTCCGGGTTAGGCCCTGCCGGTCCTGGCGATAGTCGAGTCGATCGACGATACGCGGCTCACCGGTCCATTGGGCATCCGATGGCCTGCCGGGCAGGGACACGGTCCACGTGTCGTTCCTCGGCACGAACTGGTTGAAGGCGATCGAGGAACCATCGGGGATCCAGGTGATGTTGCTGACGCTTTCCTGCAGACGCGTAACCTGCGTGATCGCACCGGTGCCCGGGCCGTTCATGATGCGAACGTAGATCTGCTGGCGCGAAGCGCCCTCACAGTCGATCAACGCTCCGGGATCTCCTCCCGGCGTGCCACACGCCAGGAACGCGAGGCGATCTCCAGATGGCGACCAGCGAGGCGAGCCGCCCTCCGTGAGCGAGCGGTTCTGGCTGCCGTCGCCGTTCATGATCCAGAGGCTCGACTTCCTGCTATCGGTTACGGGATCGACCCACTGTCGGACGTAGACGATCTGCTGACCGTCGGGTGACATCCGGGGGTCGGCCACACCCTCGATCTGCAGATACTGCTCCAGAGCCAGACGATTCGTGCCCGTCTCTGGACGGTCCACGGACTGAGCGCTGAGTGGCTCGCCGGCGAATGCAAAGACGACGAGGACCGTGGAACACAGTCCGGTCACGGTGTGGGTGAGAGAAGGGCGGATGGTGTTCATGTCTATACCCCGGCAGCAGAAAGACCCGTTGAGGCAAATGATCGCGGGACGGGGGCGCGGGCAAGGTGGAAACGACCGGGGCTCTGCACCCTCCGCTTGTCATGGGACGGGGGGAGCGGCAGAATCGACTGGAGGTTGCGGCGACCCCGAGTAGCGTGGAAGTCACCGCATTCGTGCGCATCCCGAGGAGATGTCCCCATGCTACGTCCCCATTCGGTTTCCCCGCTTTCGGCGCTTCTCGCGCTCCTGATCGTCGCTCCTTTCGTGCATGCGCAGGAAGGTGGCGTATGGACTCCGGAGCTGGCGATCCAGGTCAAGCGCGTCGGATCGGTCGTTCCGTCGCCCGATGGCCGGATGGTCGTGTACCAGGTCGGTTCGGCGATCATGGATGAGGAAACGAGCGAGTGGCGTACGCACGTATTCCTCGCGCGGGCGGACGGCAGTGAGTCGCGCCAACTCACTCGTGGCGAGAACTCCGCTACGTCCCCGGCGTGGTCGCCCGACGGGCGTTGGATCGCCTTCCTCTCCTCCCGCACCGAGAAGCGCAACGTCTGGCGAATCCCTGTCGACGGTGGCGAAGCCGAACAGGTAACGGACGCTCCCGGATCGGTTGGCTCGTTTCGGTGGTCGCCGGACGGCACCCGTGTGGCCTTCACGATGACGGATCCCCAGACCGACGAGGAGGAGAGGCGGATCCGCGAGCATGATGATGCCCGTGTCGTGGACGCGAACATAAAGATGTCCCGTCTCTACGTTACGAACGTGGGTGCCGATGTGGACGGGCGCAGTGGTCGGGCGCTCACCGAAGGTGGCATGTCCGTGACCGACTTCGACTGGTCGCCGAACGGACGCACCGTCGTGTTTTCTCATTCGCTGTCGCCCAAGGCCAATGACAACTACACGGTGGCGGATCTGGCCATCGTGGATGTCGAGACCGGACATGTGTCTGACCTGGCCACGTCGGGCGCTCGTGAAACCGCGCCGCGGTATTCTCGCGACGGGCAGTGGATCGCGTTCAACAAGAGCGATGACCCCATGACATGGGCATTCATGTCCGATGTTCACATCATCGCGCCGGACGGAACGGGCGAGCGGGCTTTACACCAGACCTTCGATAGACAGCCGAACATCGTGGGCTGGTCTGCGGACGATCGCAGCATCCTGGTATCCGAATCCCGGGGAACGATCAGTCAGCTCAGCGCCGTTCCGGTCGACGGTGGGGCACCACGGGATATCTCCGCAGCAGATAGGATGGTGTCGGGCGTGACGCTGAACACGTCGGGGAGTCATCTCGGTTTCGTATCTCAGAGTCCCGCCGAGCCACCGGAGGCGTTCGTTTCAGCTGCGGCCTCCCTGACGCCCGTCCAGGTCAGCCAGGCACAGACGATTCCGGCCGTTTCGATAGGTCGATCCGAGGTCGTCCGCTGGAAGTCCGACGACGGCATGGATGTGGAGGGACTGCTCACGTATCCGGTAGGGTACAGGGAAGGCGAGCCCGTGCCGATGCTCGTCGTGGTCCACGGGGGCCCGACCGGCGTGTTCACGCAATCGTTCATCGGTTCGGCAGGCTCGTATCCCATCGCCGCGTTTACCGGACACGGATACGCCGTGCTCCGGGCTAATCCGAGAGGCAGCAGCGGATACGGGAAAGACTTCCGATACGCGAACTACGGCGATTGGGGCGGCGGCGACTACCGGGACATCATGACGGGTGTCGACGCCATGATCGAACGAGGCGTCGCCGATCCCGACCGACTCGGTGTCATGGGGTGGAGCTACGGCGGATACATGACGTCGTGGATCATTACGCAGACCGATCGATTCAAGGCGGCCTCGGTAGGAGCTGGCCTTCCGAATCTGATGTCGTTCAGTGGCACCGCGGACGTTCCTGACTTCGTGGTGGACTACTTTGGTGGCGAGTTCTGGGAGGAACCCGAGGCCTGGCAGGCGCACTCCGCGCTCTTCAACATCGACGGTGTCACGACACCCACGCTCATCCAGCACGGAGAGGAGGATCGGCGCGTCCCGATCTCGCAGGCCTACGAACTACGCAACGCCCTCTCTCGTCAGGACGTGGACGTCACGATGGTCGTGTACCCGAGGCAGCCGCACGGAATTCAGGAACCCAAACTCCAACTCGATGCGATGCACCGTAACCTGAGTTGGTTCGACCGCTGGGTCCTGGGGCGTTCGGACGCCCGATTGATCGGCTAGAGCCGCCGGGGCCTGCTTGGCCGAGAGCCCGGACGCACGTCGGCCCGGGGCGTATGCGTCGCACGCTCCGGGCCGGTGGGACTGTCGGGTGGCATAACTCCCTCCCTGGCCATCCTCGTCGGCCGACGTGCCGGCGAATTCGTCACGGGGGCCGACTCCCGCTGCAATCCGCCCAACGGCGGAGTGTCGAACTCGAACTGCTCGTCTCATGTCACACCACGATTCGCGTACCCTCATCCGAGGGTGTCGGGAATCCTCATCCCCGTTCGGCGGCGCTTTGTGCGACCCACGGGGCGAGCAGCTACTGAAATATGAACACTCAGCCCGTCCGCCTCAAGGAGTTTCGAAGGACCCCGGAGCCCTCCAATGAGGAGGCGCCTACCGGTCCGTGGTCACCCTCGGTCTCTCCGGCCGCAGATGCTTGTCGAACCACTGCATGATGATCTTGGAGACCTCCATTTGGAGCTTGGGCTCCTGCGGGCCGTGAGGCGTCCTGGGCAGGACGATCATCTCGGTCGGCACGCCGCGTCGACCGAGTGCTCGATAGAACTCCTGCCCCT
>JBDGVT010000206.1:0-5904 GCA_039585495.1 Gemmatimonadota bacterium
GTTCGCGCGACCTCGAGTACTGTGTCGCTCATCGAGGGTTACCCGGAACGATGGGCACATGACGCCCGGATCCATCTTCCGGCACGCACCGTTGTTGTTGCACCGTTCCACCGCGCCGAGCAGGCCATCCTCTGTGGTCCAGTCGAGCACGACGGGCAACGCCCTCGGCGCGTAGTCGGGGCCGTACCGAAAGAGTGAGCGGTCGTCCATTCGAGGCGGGTCGACGATCTTGCCCGGGTTCATGATGCCGGCGGGGTCGAAAGTGCGCTTAACCTCCGCGAAGGCATCGGTCAGGATCGGGCCAACCATCGACTCGAGGAACTCGGATCGGAGCAGGCCATCGCCGTGCTCGCCCGAGTGCGTTCCCCCGAACTCTTGCACGACCTCGTGCGTCTCCTCTGCGATGCGACGAACGAGGCCTATGTCATCCGGGTCCTTCAGGTTGAGGGCAGGACGCACGTGAAGGCACCCTACCGATGCGTGCGCATACCACGTCCCGTCGGTGCCGTGGCGCCTGAAGATTTCGTCGACGCGCGTCGCGTACTCCGCCAGGTGCTCGAGGGGCACCGCGCAGTCTTCGATGAACGAGATCGGCTTTCTCGGCCCCGACATCGACATGACGATGTTGAGTCCCGCCTTGCGGACGCTCCAGACAGCTGCCTGCGCCTCCGGTGACTCGGCCGAAACGACTGCGTCGGGGTGGCCATGGTCGGAAAGAAGGGAAGAGAGGGCGTCGAGTCGTACCCGGAGATTCTCGGCGATGTCTTCGGTGGCGAACTCCACGAGAAGCAGTGCGCCGGGTGCCCCACGTACGAACCTGCGGAGTGCGTCGCGGAAGTCGGGGCGCTCCGCCGCGAGCCGGAGGACATTGCTGTCGACCAGCTCGACCGCAGTCGGATTGAGGTCGACGATGTGCTGGACCGCGTCGAGGGCGTCGAGGAGTGTCGCGAAGTGACAGACTCCGAGGATCCGTTTCTTCGGCAGGGGGCTGAGCTTGAGACGGAGGCGTGAGAAGAACGCCAGGGTCCCTTCGGAGCCGACCAGAAGTTGCGCGAGGTTCCCGTCCTCAGGATGGAGTCGATCCAGATTGTATCCGGCGACATTTCGCATCGTGCGGGGGGCTCGGAGCGCGATCTCGTCGGCTTCCCGCTCATAGAGCGCTCGCAGGACCGCGAGTTCCGAGGGGATCCGTTGTGACTCCTGTCCGTGCTCCCCGACCCAGAGTCGGCGTCCGTCTGCCAGCACCACTTCGAGCGCCGATACGTTGTCGACCATCATCCCGTAGCGGATCGAGCGCGAGCCCGCGCTGTTGTTGCCCGCCATCCCGCCCAGCGTCGCTCGGCTGCCCGTCGACGGGTCTACCGGGAACCAAAGCCCGCTGGAGCGGAGGTTTGCGTTGAGGTGATCGAGCACCACGCCCGGCTCGACATCGATGGTCGCCGAGTCCTCCGTGACACCCGTCTCGACATCTCCGATTCCGGTGAGGTGGCGGTTGGTATCCAGGATGATCGCACGCCCGATCGTCTGGCCGCACTGCGAGGTGCCTCCACCGCGCGGGAGGACGGGCACACCCTGTTCACGCGCCACTTCCAGGACCGCTTCCACGTCTTCCGTCGACCGGGGGAAGACGACCCCGAGGGGTTCGATCTGATAATGCGAAGCGTCCGTGGAATAGAGACCTCGCGTGAAGGCGTCGAAGCGGACCTCACCTTCGAGCGCTCGGCTCAGCCTTGCTTCGAGTGCGCGGTCGCCGGGCGCGACCGGGGGATCGGTCATTTCGGTAGTGTCGGGGGATGACGGACCATGTACCTTGGCCCCTCCGCATCGGCGCCAACGTACCGTCGGTCGCGTCTCGTCGCATCTGAAGGACCATCGATTTGGCTCATCACAGCGGGCGTCACTTAGTGGAGAGGGGGAGATCCATGAGCTTGCAGGCTCGCCGATCGGTGAGACACCTCACCCTGGTGGCAACAGGGGCGCTCGTCGCCGGGTGTGCCGTAGACGGCTCCGCCCCCCGTGAACTCAAGTTCGGTCACGTGGGCGAGCCTGGTTCGCTCTTTGCGCTTTCAGCAGATGAATTCGCGCGGCGCGCCAATGATCGACTTCCGGACGGGTGGGAGGTCGTCACGTACGGGTCGAGTCAACTCGGTGGAGACGAGCTCCTTCTCCAGAAGATCAAGCTCGGCACGGTGGACTTCGCGCTTCCCTCGACGATCATGTCGTCGCAGATCGACGAATTCGGTCTCTTCGAGATGCCCTACCTCGTACAGGATCGTGCGCATATGCGCGCTATCGAGGCCGACGTCGTGTGGCCGGAGCTGGCTCCACTCGCTGACGCGGCCGGCTATCGAATGGTCGCTGTCTGGGAGAACGGATTCCGTCACGTCACGAACAACCGTCGTCCCATCGAGACTCCCGCTGATCTTTCGGGGGTGAAGCTGCGGACGCCAAGCGGCGTCTGGCGGGTGAAGCTGTTCCAGGCACTCGGAGCGAACCCGACTCCGATGGCGCTCTCGGAAGTATTCATCGGGCTTCAGACGGGTGTCATCGATGGCCAGGAGAATCCGCTCGCGCAGATCTGGGGCTCGAAGCTGTACGAGGTACAGGAGTACCTCTCCATGACGAGTCATGTGTATACGCCCGCGTATGTGGTCACCTCAGCAGGCCGCTGGGACGCCCTTCCCGAGGACATCCGCGCGATTCTCAGAGAGGAAGCGGTCGCCACGCAGGTGTTCGTGCACGAGACTGCCGCCCGACTCGATTCCGAGTTGCTCGATCAGATCCGGGCGGAGGGTGTCGAGGTGAACGAGCCGGCGCGGGAGGCCTTCCTCCAGGCGAGTTCAGTGTTGTATGCGGAGTACGCCGAGGCAGTTACGGGAGGCTCTGCGTTGATCGACCGTGCCAGCTCGGCCGGCACTCGCTGAACCGGCTTCGTCCATGAATCTGGTCGCGGCCCGCGCTGGTCTGCGAAAGACGCTCGAGATCATCGTCCTCGCGCTTATCGCGAGCCTCGCTGTTGTCGTCGTGGTGGGTGTGGGCTTCCGCAAGGCAGGGGCGTCTCTCGTCTGGTACGACGAAATCGCATCGATTCTCCTCGCCTGGCTCACCTACTACGGAGCCGCGCTCGCCGCGCTGCATCGGGCCCACATCGGAATGCCGACGCTCGTGGAACGGCTCACGGGTAGAGCCCGCCTCACCGTATTGCTCCTGGGCGAGGCCGTCGTGCTCACCTTCTTCGGGATCCTGACCTTCGCCGGGATCCGGGTGCTTTCCGTCCTTGGCGGTACGACTCTCGTGTCGCTCCCCAACGTGCCGATGTCCCTTGCACAGTCGGTGATTCCGATCGGAGCGGTGCTCATCATCGTCGCTCAGCTTCTCTCGTTGCCGGACGTTCTCCGCCGCCGAGACGATGGGGAGGCCTCGCGAGAATGAGCCTGCTTGCGATCGGACTGCTCCTGCTCGCACTGGTCGTAATCGGCGTGCCCATCGCGATGGCTCTCGGCTTCACTGCCCTCATCGCCATGATGACCGGTCCGGATGGAGCGGGCTCGATCCCGAATGCCGCGCTCGTGATGTTCGACGGGGCTACGTCATTTCCGCTGATCGCCATCCCGCTCTTCATCCTGGCCGGGGCGATCATGAATGCGTCGGGCATCAGCCGAAGGCTGATCGCGTTCGCCTCGTCCCTGGTCGGGTTCATTCGGGGCGGGTTGTCGATGGTGACGATTAGCGCGTCCCTGTTCTTTGCGGAGATCAGCGGCTCGGCCGTGGCGGATGTGGCGGCGCTCGGCTCGATTCTCATTCCTGCGATGCAGGAGAAGGGATACTCACGCGCTTTCGCTGCGGCCGTGACGTCATCCTCGGCGACCCTGGCCGTGATCATCCCTCCGTCCATCCCGATGATCATCTACGGGGTGATGTCCGGGGCATCGGTCGTCGAACTGTTCGTGGCCGGAATCGTGCCCGGCGTCGTCGGTGGCCTTCTGATGATGCTCGTCGCCTACCTTCTGGCCCGGAAGCATGACTTCCCGCGGGAGCAGGTATTCCAGGCCCGGCGGGTCTGGATGACGTTCATGGATGCGGGATGGGCACTGTTGCTGCCCGTGATCATCCTCGGCGGCATCTTCTCCGGATGGGTAACGGCGACGGAGGGTGCGGGCCTCGCAGTAGTTGCCGCAATCGTGATCGGTGGGGTCGTATATCGAGAACTCGACTGGACCCAATTACGACAGGCGATGCTCGAGGGCGGTCAGCAGACCGCCGTCGTCATGCTCCTGGTTGCCGCCTCTGCGTTGCTCGGTGACTACCTCACGGAGGTCCGCGTCCCGCAGCGTGTCGCCGAAGGAATCATGGGCCTCACGGACGCGCGGTGGGCCATCCTCCTGCTCCTCAACGGTTTCTTCCTCGTAATAGGACTCTTTCTACACTCGGCCGCAGCCATCATCCTGGTAGTACCGATCGTGATGCCGCTCGTGCAGGCGGCGGGCATCGATCCCGTTCACTTTGGACTTATCGTGACGCTCAATCTCGGCATCGGACAACAGACACCCCCGGTGGCTTCCGTCCTCGTTACCGCATGCTCGGTGGCCAAGGCCGATATCTGGGAGGTGAGCAAGGTGAACGTCTACTTCGTCGCGGTGCTTGTGGCGATGCTGCTCCTGGTCACGTACGTCCCGGTCGTGCCCATGGCGCTCGTGGAGGCGTTCTACCGATGAGCTCAACCGTCCATGTCGAAGTCAGCACGCCCCTCGCGACCGTCCGTCTCGACGGCCCCGAGCGTCACAACGTGCTAGACGTGGAGGGGTGGCGCGCGATGGCAGAGGCGTTCCGCTCGCTGTCGGAGCGAGACGATGTGCGGGCCGTCGCCGTGCGGGGCACCGGTGGCCGTGCTTTTTCAGCCGGCTCCGATATCTCGATGTTCGTGGATCAGCGATCGACGCCCGAGGACGTGCGTGCCTATTCCGCAGCGATCAGCGAGGCGATGGGCGCGGTGCGAGCCTGCCGACACCCGACGGTGGCGGTCATCGAAGGCCTGTGCGTAGGCGGTGGGCTCGAGATCGCCGCCTGTTGCGATCTGCGCGTGTGTGGCGAGTCGAGTCGTTTCGGGGCGCCGATCAACAGGCTCGGCCTCACGATGTCACACGACGAACTCGAACCTCTCTTGCAGCTGCTGGGCCCGAGTCCCGTGCTCGAGATGCTTCTGAGCGGTGAACTGATCGACGCCGAACGCGCCAAGATCACCGGGCTGGTCAATCGGGTCTGGCCGGATGCGGCGGTGGTCGAACAGGGCTACGGACTCGTCGCGCGCATTGCGGCTCCGCTCGTGAATCGCTGGCACAAGAAGTTCATTCGTCGTCTTCAGGAGCGTACGTCGCTCACAGAGGCCGAGCGAGAAGAGGCACACGAGGCCTTCGAGACGGACGACTATCGAGAGGGAAGGTCCGCGTTCCTGGAGAAGCGTGACCCCGACTTCCGGGGAGCGTAGGGCCTCCGACCGATGACGCCCCGATGAGTGGCCGACCTCTGGCCGGCGTCCGGGTCATCGAACTCGCCCACATCATGGCTGGACCGGTGTGCGGTCTCATGCTGGCTGACATGGGGGCCGACGTCGTGAAGGTCGAGCGGCTCCCTGGCGGCGACGGCACACGCGGCTTCGTACCCCCGACGGTGGGTGACGAGTCCTCCGCGTTCATGATGCTGAACCGTGCGAAGCGAGGACTGGCTCTCGATCTGCGCCGCCCGGATGGTGTCGACGTCGTTCGTCGTCTTCTCAGGGAGGCCGACGTCGTGATCGAAAACTTCCGGGTAGGCACGATGGACCGCATGGGACTCGGATGGGACCGGCTGTCGAAGGAGAACCCGCGACTCGTCTACTGTCAGATCACGGGCTTTGGTCGCACCGGG
>JBDGVT010000207.1:0-6736 GCA_039585495.1 Gemmatimonadota bacterium
CGCCTCCGTGGCGCTGGCTCGCTCGAGGGCAACTACGAGCCTGTCATCTACGTGGATGGTATTCGTGTCAGCGGTGGCACGAACAACTTCGATGACCAGTGCGGATCGGTTACGCACTGCACGGACGCATTGGACTTCTTGAACCCGAACGACGTCGAGTCGGTTGAGATCATCAAGGGGCCGGCGGCTTCGACGCTCTACGGGGCCGAGGCTGCGGCCGGCGTGATTCAGATCATCACGAAGAAGGGTCGTGCGGGTCAGTCGGGCATCTCGTGGAGCGCCAGCATGGACGCTTCGCAGACCGACTGGAATCTCCAGCGCCCGATCACGTACTGGAACTGCTCCGCCGCGAACGTGGCCAGTTCTTCGTACCCGGGCTGCACCTCCGAGGGCCTTCGGACCTTCGATCCGTTGACCGAGCACCCCAACGCGCTACGCGGCAACCCGTCCAACACGGCGCTCTATCCGGACGTCACGCCGGACGACCCGAACGGTGCGGGAACCTACGGGTTCAACCTGTCGGCGCGTGGTGGCGGTGAGCTCTTCAACTTCTTCATTTCTGCTGAAGACAACCGCGAACAGGGCATCTACGTCAACAACTTCTCGAATCGCACGGGTGGCCGGGCGAACTTCGGCTTCACGCCGAACCAGGAGTTGAACTTCAACGTGAACATGGGCTACGCCCGGACCCACGTGCGGATGCCTCTGTCGAACAACTCGTCCAACTCCATCCTGCGTAACGGGATGCGGGGCCGGGCGGATGCGGCGTACCAGTACGAGGTGGGCTATCGCGGTTTCGGGCCCACATTCGCGAACGAATGGGACACGCAGACCCGTGCCGAGCGCTACACGCTCGGGGCGACGGTCAACTTCAACCCGACGTCGTGGTGGCAGAACCGCCTGGTGGTGGGTCTGGACCAGACGAACCGTAACGTCACGGACTTCACGGATCCGGGTTCGTCAGGCGCCATCGCTGGTGCCGTTGGAACGACGCGTTCCGCGGGCTTCATCGACATCACGACGCCCACGACCCACAACTGGACCGTGGACTACTCGGGTACGATCAACAACGACATCAACGAGAACATCAGCTCGGCGTTCAGCGCGGGTATGCAGCTCAACGCGACGAAGTCCGAGTCGTTCAACGCGGTTGGTGAAGGGCTGATCAGTGGGAACCTGAACCTGGTCGGAAACGCAGCGGTGACGCGTGCGGATCAGGAGTTCTCCGAGCAGACCTCGCTGGGCTTCTACATCCAGGAGATGGTCGGCTTCACGAACAAGCTGTTCGTCACCGCCGCTGTGCGGATCGACGACAACTCGGCGTTCGGTAAGGACTTCTCGCTGGTGGTCTACCCGAAGGCGCAGCTTTCCTACGTCATCAGTGACGAGGACTTCTTCGACTACGGCTTCATCGATCAGATGAAGCTCCGCGCCGCGTGGGGTCAGGCTGGTAACCCGCCGGATCCGCTTCGAGACGTCGATGTTCGACGGACAGCTGGGTGTCGACTTCACGTACTACAACCAGAGCACCAAGGACGCGTTGATCGGAGTCCCCGATCCTCCGTCCACGGGCTTCGCGAACGTGGGTGAGATCTCCAACACCGGTTTCGAGCTTCTGCTGTCAGGTACGCCGATCTACACGCGGACCCTGCAGTGGGACGCAACGCTGGCGGTGTCCACGTCGAAGAACGAGCTGGTGTCGTGGGGATCCGCGCCGCTCGAGGAGATCTTCTTCGGGTCGTTCGCGTCGACGCAGAAGCACATCCCGGGCTACCCGATGGGTGGTTACTGGTCAACCGACGTCGTGCGTCTCGCCGACGGCACGCCCGACCAGTCGAGCGGTGGTGTAGTTCTGGACGACGAGACCTACACGGGTCCATCGACACCGACCCGTGAGATCGGTTTCACGAACACGTTCACGCTGTTCGATGATTTCCGGATCTTCTCGAACCTGGATTACAAGGGTGGCAACTTCCAGTGGTGTGCCATCTGCTCGATCCGGGGACGGATCGACCGTAACACCTTCACCGAGAATCGTCCGGACGCCGATCCTGTCGAGCAGGCAGTGATCAGGACCCGTCAGACGGCCCGGTGGATCAAGGAAGCCGACTTCATCAAGCTCCGCGAGCTGTCCTTGACGTATCAGATTCCGGCCTCCGCCACCGAGTCCATCGGTGTCAGCGGCGCCAGCTTCACGGTGTCGGGTCGTAACCTGTGGATGTGGACGAAGTACAAGTTCGACGATCAGGTAGGCCTCGCTTCGGCGGATCCCGAGGTGAACTTCAGCTCCAACGCCGCGTTTTCGCGCTTGGACTATGCTTCGATTCCGATGCTCCGGAGCTTCTCCGCGAGCCTCCGGTTCTCGTTCTAGCCTAGGAGATATGACGATGAGTAACAGACTATCGTCCCGGGCGGTCCGAGTGACCGTTCTGGGGATGGTCGTGGCGGGCCTCAGCGCCTGCTCGGCCTTCGATGACATTTTGGAGGTTACGAATCCTGATGAGCTCAACGAAGAACTGCTTCAGGACGAAGCGCTCATCAGTACGTTGGTATCGTCGGTGAAGGGAGACTTCGATGAAGTGTTCGATGACCCCTTCATCTGGCGCGGCAGCATGTTCACGGACGAGACCCTGACCGGAATCAACTGGGAAGGGACAGCACGGCTGAACCAGCGGCTCGTCGAGTTCGACGAGGGTGATGCGGACGGGATGTTCTCCGACCTCAGCCGCGCCCGCGCGCAGGGTGATTCGATCGCGGTCCGTCTCCAGACGCTTCTTGAGAATCCTGGTACGGACGAGCGTATGGCGAAGGTGCTTGCCTACGCCGGCTACTCGTACATCATCATGGCCGACGCCATGTGTGAGGCCACGATCAACTCCGGTGCCACGATCCACACGCCGCTCGAGCTCTATCAGTTCGCGGTGGATCAGCTGACTGCGGCACTCACGGTCGCTACCGCGGGTGGTCACCAGGACTACATGGATCTGGCCAACGTCGGCCTGAGCCGTGCGCACCTGAACCTGGGTAACTACGGCTCGGTCGCTGGCTTTGCCGGTGCCGTGACGCCGGGCTTCATGTGGTACGCGGACTATACGGATTCCGATCCGGCCGTGTACAACGTTCTGGAGAGCCGAGTGAACGGCACGAACCACTCGCTCGGAGTGCATCCGCACTTCGCGGGGGCGGGCGGAGCGACCGATATTGATGACATCAACAACCCGGACCTGACGGCTGAGTTGACGGATCCGCGGATTCAGCATCTTCCGCAGTGGCGGCTTGGGCATAACCAGCTCACACCGCTGTACACGCCGTACGCCAGCATGATGATGGACAACTGGGATGGCACGTTGACGGTCGCCAACGGCGATGAGCCAGAGGAAATCGAGCGTGGTTCGCGGATCGCCTTCGCGTCGGATCTTGAGGCGCAGCACAACATGCACGAGGCGGCGCTCGTCTCGGGTGGCGCTGAAGGTCCGGTGGTGACGTTCGTGAACGCTCGCCAGGCGGTTGGCAACCAGACGGCTACGACGCCCACCGGTCAGGCTCTGATCGATGAGCTCAGGGATCAGCGCGGCAGGGACTTTTTCCTGGCCGGCTATCGTCTTGGTGACCTCCGTCGGTGGCTGCGACAGGGAGACGACATGTTCCCGTCGGGTGAGCACACCAACGCTCAGTGGGGCAACTACGGGACGGCCACGTGCTTCCCGATGCCTCTCGAAGAGTATGAGGGCAACCCGAACATCAGCATCCCAAGCTGATGTAGAAGGATCTCGGCTCGGTCTCCCGGAGCCAGGCAGGACCCGGGAGGCCGTCCGAGGAATGACGAGGCGGGTGCGGCGCATAGCGCCGCACCCGCCTTTGTTCGTCTGGCTCCCTAGGTCGGGACTACAGCGTGTCCAGGAACTGGAGCAGCGCCTCCTGGGTCAGCCGATCGAGAGCGGCGTACGCGTCTCGAGCTGCCTGGGCTTCACCTCCGTGGAGCAAGATGGCGTCTGACACGCGCCCGACGCGTCCGTCATGCAGGTAGATATCCCTGTAGCGCAGGCCCATGAGCGGCTCCGTGCGGTACTCGGTCGGAGCCGCGCCGGCTGTGCACGTCCCGGCCAGTGCCTCTCCCATGTCGTGCAGGAGCAGGTCGGAATAGAGCGCGATGGACTGATCGGCGATGGCTGGGCTCGCGGCAGGACCCGTGCGCAGCGTCGGGGTGTGGCATGCGGCGCAACCGAGCGTATCGAAGAGTGCCTGGCCGCGAGACACGAGAGGATCGTCACTACGATCGGAAGGGGCCGGTGGCGCGAGGAAGCGCATGAAGTCGACGGTGCTGTTCAACATCTCTTCGTCGACCTCGGGTTCGGGCGTCGGATCGGTTCGGTCGGGCACCGACGGGAGGCTGCCCGCCCGTTCCTCATTCGGTGTGACGTGTGTGGTCAGGCCCATCTCGAGTCTGAACGCGCCCTCGGAGAAGTCCAGGAGCGTTTCCGTGTCCGCCTTACGTCCGAAGCGGGAAGGGCGGCCCTCCGCGTTCACGCCCATGCGACCCGAGATTCCGTCGCCATTTTCGTCGTCGGGGTCGGCCATGGCGCGGAGGGTCTCTACCGGAATCGCGTCGATGAGTCCGAGTCCGTAGACGAACGGAATGGTGAAGCGTGCCGTGTGTGTGGCACCATCGACGCCCTGTTCGGGGAGTGCACCCATCATCCTGGCGACGTGGGTTACCTGGATGCGGACATTTTCGCCTCCCTGGGGTATCAACAGGTCACACGTCCCGTCGTCCAGAAGTCGCGTGGCCTTGGTGACCGAGGTCTCGCCCGTTCCACCGTCGGTCGGGAAGGTGTGGCAGGCGTTACACGCGTTTTCGTTGAAGCGGGGACCGAGCCCCTCCTCCTGCAGGAAGGGATGGGCGAAGACGGCCCGCCCGGCTTCGAAGCGAGCCAGTTCCGCTTCGGTGAGGCCAGGTAAGGGTTGGCCGATCTCAGCGTAAACGGGGATTGAAGAGTCAACGTTCTCACAGCCCGAGAACATCACGACGATGATCAAGAGTGCTGCGAACCGTGGCATCTCGATTCTAGCATACGAAACAGGACGATCAGACATGGAGAGTAGGATGAGGGTTCGTAAGAGTGGGTGGCAGATCAGGTTTGCTTCGGTTGTCGCGATGAGCGGCTTGGCCGTGGCATGTTCGACCGGCACGGATCCGGATATCAAGCCTACCTCCGCGCACATACGCGTGGAAGGAACCGCTCCGGCGCAGCTGCAGCTCGTGGTATCGACCGAGTTCTACGAGGCTCAGGACGAAGTGACGTTCGAGATTTATCAAGTCATTGAGTCGGCGGATACTTCGTTCATCGACGTGCCGTACGACGAGGTCCTCCCGCTTTCTAGCTCCGGAAGCGTCGTCGTGCAACTCGCGAATCTCGAAATCGCGCCCGCCCAGGTGCGTCTGCGGGTTGACCTGGACAGTGGTCAGGAGCCATACGATCGCACCGCCACGATGTCGGACGGCGGGAGATTGCGCTACGTGTTCGTGTTCCTACAGCGCGTCATCGGCTGACTACCTGAGCTTCCTGAACAGGCGGTCGGCTGCCGTCACCGCCAACGGCACGCCCACGATCAGAAACGTGTTTCCGATCTTGTTGACCAGATTCTGGTCACCGCCCGCGGTGGTCAGCGAGAAGGCGTAGCCGGGAAAGAGCATCATGCTGGCGCCGAAGACGGCCGGCCACGTACGTCCCACGGACAGTGCCGTGCCACCGCCCAGTCTGGCTCCGAAAGCGCTGCCTGCTGCGGGTAAGATAAAAGCGGCGCTTCCGGCGGCGATGTTCGTTCCCGTGCCGCACGTCGAGTCGATCTCTTCGTCGACGATTTGCACGCACTGCCGCGCGATCCACAGGCCGCCTGCGAGTCCGATCGTGTTGCCGAGGATCGCGCCGACCATGGACCAGGTGGTGTTGTGACCGGCAGGATCCTGTGCCCAGTCGAAGGTGATCTTCTCAGGGGGGGGCATGCTCGAAGGCCGATTGTCCCCAGGCTCTCGGACCAGGCCCGGCCGAGCGGTCTCGATGAGAATCACGCCGTACAGGGCTCCCGTGCCGTATCGAGCCCCAGCCGAGCCAGGTGGAATGACCTGGATTCGCTCGAGGTTCGACATCCCGATGGTGCCGTAGAGGTAGTTGGGATCCGACACCCGAACGCCGTCCACGAGCACCATGGGATGGTTGCAAGCGCGGTTGTTGACGATCGAGATCGTGGCGGCACTTCGAAACTCGAGGCAAACGTCCACGCCTGAAAGCTGAGCCGACTGGCGCAGATGCAGGCCCGGAATGGTCTGCCGGATGAGGTCCCCCATATGCCGACTGGTGCCGAGCGCCCTCTGGATTTCCATGCGGTCGACTTCCCAGAAGCTGGCTCCGGTCGTGCGACGCTCCCGCTCGAGCGTGGTCTCACCCTCGACCACGATGGGAGCGAGCTCGATCGCCTGCTGAGCGAGTCGCACCTCGAGCTCGAGCGAGACTCCTTCAGCGACGGTGACCGAGTGCTGGTGGGTACCGTACGCCAGATGGTCGACCCTGAGGATCCACTCGCCCGCCGGCACCCCGCGGATGGTGAAGCGCCCATCCTCGTCGCTGGCTGCGGAGACGTCCGTCCCCAGGACTCGCAGAATGACGTCGGGGATGCCCTCGCGACTGTCGACGTCTAGGACGACGCCGGTGAGGTCAATGGTCGCCTGAGCGGCCAG
>JBDGVT010000208.1:0-5286 GCA_039585495.1 Gemmatimonadota bacterium
CCCGGGTAGGAGCAGTGCCCGGTCGACTCGTCGGTCGGCAGTGCACGGACGTTCCGTTCGAACTCGGGGACAGCGTCGTGGTCTTGTCCATGTGAGAGACCGTGGGTCTCGTCCTAGAAGACCGGCGCCCTCAGGTACGTATCCGACCGCGCCCACGCCGCCAGGAAGTCCTGGTGGACGTCGTCAGCCTCGGCGTGTTCGCCTTGGGCCCGTAGCGCTCGCTCCAGCCCGAACAAGGACCACCCGTTGTTCGGGTGCATTACGAGTTCGTGACGGAACGCCTCTTCGGACTCGGCATGGCGGCCGGCTTCGTGCAGGACGTCGCCCAGCCACTGATACGATGAGATGTTGAGCGGTTCGGGTTCGTCGTAGCGCAGTCCGTCCTCGATCTCTCCCCCGGCTCTCAGCACCGCGATGGCACCGTCGAGATCGCCGTTGGCCCGGAGGATCTCACCTTCCAGGATGGAGCCGACGACACCGAGTAGCTGGGTGGCCGTGTGTCCGCGGAAGGCGTTGTCGGGATCCTCGTCGATCGCCGTCTTGATCCGGTGCAGATACCACCTGGCCGTGCCCTCGTCTCCGGTGCGCAGATGAGCGTAGCCCTTCCCGAAATCCCACAGGCCCCTGAAGACGGTTCCTTCCGGCGGATCGCGCAGTTCGATGATGTCGTCGAAGCGGCCGAAGCGCAGCATGGTCAACGCCTCGTAGAAGTTCGCTCCGCCCATGAGGTCGGCGTAGTCCTTTCCGGCCTGGATGGCAACCGCGCCCTGACCGTCGTTCGAGGCGGCGAAGAGCAGCATGTGAAGGTTGTGCGATGGATAGATCGCGAAGCCCTCGCCGTGCTCGGCCTTGAGGTCCGAATGCCACGCGTCGGTGTTGGCGCGCACCGCATCTCCCCAGCGCCCGATCCGATTGTACGTGTGGGAGGGCATGTGCTGGATGTGACTCGCACCAGGAATCGACGCTCCGAGGTAGTCCGCGCATCCCTCCGCTTTGCCCGGCTCCTGGGTGGGCTCGGTCGCATGGATATACAGGTGGCAGGCGCCCGGATGGGTGATGTCCTGCGCGAGGACGGACTCCAGCACCCGGTGAATCTCCTGGACCTCGGGATTGTGTACGTCCCACCTGCCGCGCCGAGGCTGGAGAAGCATCAGTGACTCACCGGCCAGGAACCCTGCGTCGAGGTCATCGGGATGCCTCTCGTAGACCTCATTGATGGCCTTCGCCCACTCCTCGTCCAATCCCCGCCGCCGTTCCGCGTCGTGCTCGGACTCGTATCGAACCGCCATCGCTTCGATGAGCGCTCGTTCTCTCTCGGTGGCGTGACCATCCGACAACTCGACGGCCTTCTGGATCGCTGCGTAGGCCCGGGGCGCATCTGGACCCGTCATTGGCCCGTTCAGATACGGGCCCCAGGCCCAAGCCTCCCCGAAGTAGCACATCGCACAGTCGGGATCGAGCTTCCAGGCCTCGCGGAAGGACCGGGCCGCGTCGCCGGGCGCGAAGGCGTACAGAAGCTGCATCCCCTGATCGAAGTACAGCTGTGCCTCCGAGGATGACGTGGTTACGTCACGCGAGAACGGGCCGAGTCCTCGCCCATCATGATGAAGCGGCATCGGGTCGTCGAAGTCAGGGGGCAACTCCACATCCTGGCCCGCTAGAGGTGCGGCCAGCGCAATGAGGATACACGACGCGATTGGAGTGCTTCGACGCATGAGGGGCTCCTGAAGGGCGGGAGGTTCGAAGCGCCAATGTGTCCGATTGAGAACTCCTCGTAAAGCACGGGGGCTGGCCCGCGATCCCGCCGAATCGCAGGTTGATGCGCTCGTCGAATGCCACTGCCCAGGGGCCTGCCCATGCCACCCCACGAAAGACCGCGGCTTTCACGTCGCGCCTGGATCACGACCACATCCGGCGTGATCGCGGCCGGTTTGGTGCGGTCGCAGTCGGATGCGATCCGACTCGTGGCGCAGGAGGCGCCGGCGCCCACGCCGGATCCGACGAAGACTCCAGGTCGTCTCGTGTCGGAGATCGGGAGCCGAGCTCCAGCCGAACAACCCAGGCGGCTCGTGCGGTCGGCGGCGTTGTCCTCGTCCTCACGGACGCCGCTCGCCGACCTGATGGGGACGATCACTCCTGCCGATCTCCACTTCGAGCGTCATCACGGCGGGGTCCCCGACATCCGCTTCGAGGATCATGAACTGCTGGTTCATGGGATGGTCGACCGTCCGATGGTGTTCAAGATGGCCGACCTGATGCGGTATCCGCAGGTGTCGCGGGTTCATTTTCTCGAGTGTTCGGGAAATGGTGGGGGCGTCTACAACAGGACCCGAATGCCGACCGAGGTTACGGTCCAGGCGATGGACGGTCTCCTGAGCACGAGTGAATGGACCGGTGTGCCGGTATCGACGATCCTGCGCGAGGTCGGCGTACGGCGGGGTGCGAGCTGGATCCTGGCTGAAGGAGGTGACGCCGCGGTGATGTCGCGTAGCGTACCGCTCGACAAGGTGATGGACGACGCGCTCCTCGCCGTCGGCCAGAACGGCGAACGCATCCGGCCGGAGCAGGGGTATCCCGTCCGACTCTTCCTGCCGGGCTACGAAGGCAATACGAACGTGAAGTGGCTGCGGCGCATCGAAGTCACGGATCAGCCGACACACACACGCGACGAGACGTCGAAGTACACCGACCCGCTCGGTGACGGGACTGTCCGGCAGTTCAGCCTGACGATGGACGCGAAGTCCGTCATCACGTTCCCATCGTATCCCTTCGTGCTCCCGGAGCGCGGCTGGTGGGAGATCCAGGGGCTGGCGTGGTCGGGCCGGGGACGGATCACGAGGGTGGACGTCAGCACGAACGGGGGTCGGGACTGGGTGCCGGCCGCGCTTCAGGGCCCGGTGCTCAGGAAGTCCACGGTGCGATTCCGCCACCTCTTCGAATGGGATGGCAGCGAGACGATTCTACTGAGCCGGGCCACCGACGAGACCGGGTACGTTCAGCCGACGGTGCACCAGCTCTGGGAAGCACGTGGGCCGGCCACATCCTATCACCAGAACCACCAACGGGCGTGGAAGATCGCCCGAGATGGCTCGGTCACGTTCGGGCTTGGGGACCTGGTATGAGCGTCGCGCGGCGGCTTGCGATGGCATCCCTTCTGGCGTCCGTCGCCTGTTCACCGCCCGACGGCGGGCGCTCCGACGATGCCATGCGCGAGGACCCATTGCTCGGGGTCGCTGGAACAGCGGAAGGGCTGCCGGCTCACGCTCCGACCCGCTTCGGGTTCGGCTCCGAGGCGACGGAAGTGCGTATCGCCGCCTGGGACATCGATGTCCGGCCCGACGGCACGGGACTGCCTCCGGGCAGCGGCTCAGTCGGGCAGGGGAGAGAGGTCTTCATGATCCAATGCGTTGCGTGCCACGGGCCTACGGGTACCGAGGGGCCGAACGACCGGCTCGTGAGTACGGAGCAGTGGGATGCCTATCCGACTCGCCGCGCGGTGGGCAACTACTGGCCGCATGCGACCACCCTCTACGACTACATCCGCAAGGCGATGCCTCAGCTCACGCCGGGGATTCTCACGAATGACGAGGTGTACGCCGTCGTGGCGTGGATCCTCTATCTGAACGACATCGTTCCGGAGGACGCAGTCATGAACGCGGAGTCTCTGCCGGAGGTCGTCATGCCTGCCCGCGACCGATTCGTCGATGATGACCGGGTCGGTGGTGCTGGGCCGATCCGCTAGGTCCCCCCCTGCAGGATCTGCGTTAGATCGTCGGAGAGTTGAGCAGCCATGTAACCAAGCAAAGCCCTGATTGCGGGGGCCTGGTTCACATCGGTCAACTCGATGACGAAGGCCGGCTCGGTGCCCTGCAGTTCATCCCCGACGGCGGACAGCGTGAGGGGCTCGCCTGCCTGAAGGCGGGTCACCTGCGATGCCCCGAGAGCGATCGTACTCTCGAGCGGCTGCCCCGTCCCGGCCGCGCCCACCCAGATGACCTCCGGGTCCATGGGCTCCCCGAAGTGGATGATGTAGCGGGTCTCGTCTGCCAGCGGCTGAGGCAACGCGACACGCACGCCGAGCGCCGGTGAAAAGGCGAGTCCGGGATGCGCGAACGTGAGCCCGAGCGAGTCGTTCGTGACTTGATAGGCGCGCACCTGCTCCGGCGTCACGCTCGCGGTGTCGAGGAGGAGCGGGGAGAAGGCCACGGTCACAATCACGTTTCCGATTCTTGAATACACGAACGTTCGTGCCCCATCGAGCTGGCCGTTTGGGTCCAGCATCAGTCCGGTCGGGCTCGTCCACGGTCGGATCTCCTGGATCTCCCACATCACTTCCGCCTCATCGACGAAGCGGAACGGAGATGTCGGCGACGGGGGCTCCGCAGCGGCCTGGCACATCGCCCCGGAGAGCCCTTCACACTCTTCGAGGACCACACCGCGGATGAACACTGCGCTGTCACACTGCCCGGCCTCGGCAGCCAGGTCGGCGTTGCTTCCGATGATCGAGTCGGCGACGAACTGGACCGCCCCGATTGCCTGCTCGATGACCACCTTGATGTTCTCACGGGCGACGGATCGCTGAAGGCTGATCGCCGCGTCCTGGGTGTCGACGAACCGCTGTGCCAGCGTCGCGTCGTCGATGAACCACCCTCGAACCCGGGCTTCCAACTCGTCCTCAGGATCGAGGGTCCGAATGACGGATGGGTCCTCGAGCGCGACCGCCTGAGCGATCGTCAGAAGTCGATCCGCGCGGGAACCGAGGGGAAGCAACACCGCATCGAGCTGTTCGACCTCGGCGATGATGGGCACGCACGCGCGTGACCGAGCCTCCTCCACGGCGGCCAACCCCGGAGGTGGAGGACTCTGCGCGGCCAGGATGCCTGGAAATGAAAGCACGGCGACGGCGATGTACGCTGATCGCACTCGACAACTCCAATCATTGTGAACGGTTCGACAGAGATGGTACCTACGCCGAGAGTGGGTGTTTCGCCGGTCGCAACCTTTTGCGCCTCCTTTACGTCAGATAATGAAGAAGAGTCGGAATCTCATGGAGGCGAGAATGAACCAGATCGGGACGGACGTCTTTGCGGTTGCGGTGATACTGGGTGGTGCGGGGATCGGAGCGGCATCGACGCTCCTGGCATCCGATGCTCCTGAGGCGCTCGCATACGAGTGTGCTGCGGTGGAAACACAGTCCCGCGTGGTCGTGTCGCTCGGAAATGGGGACGAGACCTTTGTGGTCTCGCCTGACGTTCAGGTCCACGAGTCAGGCGATTGCTCTTCGAC
>JBDGVT010000209.1:0-5268 GCA_039585495.1 Gemmatimonadota bacterium
CAAGACGGTCGACGGAGGCGCCAGCTGGTACGAAATCGACGCCGGCCTGCCCGACCTCAAAGGCAAGATGGGCATCGTCATCTCGCCCGCGAATTCGGACATCGTCTACATGGCCATCGAAGCAGGTGGAGGTGAGGGTGGCGTCTACCGCTCCGATAACGCCGGCGAGTCGTTCCGGCAGGTCAGCGATGATCCACGCACCTGGGCTCGAGCCTGGTACTACATGCACATCGAGGCCGACCCGCAGGACGAGGACGAGGTCTGGGTCCTGAACAGCGGAGCCATGCGCTCGATCGACGGAGGACAGACGTACACGGGGATCCCCGCCAGCCACGTCGATCATCACGCGATGTGGATCAATCCCGAGAACAGCGACATCATGATCAACGGCAACGACGGAGGTGCGTCGGTCACGTTCAACGGCGGGCAGACCTGGTCGAGCGTTCTCAACCAGCCGACGGCGCAGATGTATCGCGTCATCACCGACAACCAGTATCCCTATCGCGTCTACTCGGGCCAGCAGGACGCCTCGGGTATCGTCATCGACAGCCGGACGCTCGGGAGTGGTATCGGCCAGACACACTGGACCACGATCCGGTCCGGAGAGTCCGCCACCGTCGGGCTCGATCCGGAGAATCCTCGGTACGTCTACTCGACGTTCTTCGCGAGTTTCCTCGGCGAATGGGACGCGCAGACGAACAACTACCGGATGGTCCGACCCTATCCGGAACGCGTCACCGGAGAGGAGCCCCGGAATCTCAAGTACCGCGCCAATTGGAACGGGCCGGTCATGGTGTCCCCGCACGACCCCGACGTGATCTACTACGGTTCACAGTATGTCATGAAATCGACCGACCGGGGCCAGAGCTGGGAGGTCCTGAGTGAGGATCTGACCCGAAACGATCCGGAGCATCAGGGTCGGGGTGGCTATCCAATCTCGAACGAACAAATCACGGCCGAGAGCTACAACAACGTCTTCAATATCGAGGAGTCTCCCCTGCGCGAGGGTGTGGTCTGGGTCGGCTCGGACGACGGCCTGGTACATGTCACGCAAGATGGCGGAGGGACGTGGACCAACGTCACACCGGATGGCGTGCCTGAGAGCATCATCAACGTGGTGGAGCCTTCGCCCCACGACCCCGCGACCGCTTACTTCGCGGCGGCCGGCTACAAGATGAACGACTTCACACCGTACATCTTCAAGACGAACGACTACGGCGCATCGTGGGAGAAGATCGTCAACGGGATCCCGGGCAACACCTTCGCTCGCTCGGTTCGTGAGGACCCCGATCGCCGCGGGCTCCTCTACGCAGGCACCGAAACCGGGGTCTACGTCTCGTTCGACGACGGTGGGCTCTGGCAGGAGCTTCAGCTCGATCTTCCCGAGGTTCCCATCACGGACCTGCGCGTACGGCAAAAGGACCTGGTCGTCGCGACTCAGGGACGCTCGCTCTGGATCCTCGATGATCTGACGCCTCTTCATCAGGTCACCGACGCGCTGTCGGACGCGGACGTGCACCTCTACGACCCACGCGACCCCTATCGGACAATCGCCCGCGGGTACTACGCCGAGGGCGGCCCGGGTGAGAATCCACCCGAGGGGTTACAGCTTCACTACGTCCTGAATGAGCCGGTTTCTCCCGACACGCCGATGTCGATGGAGATCCTCGACGCTCGAGGGCAGGTCGTCTTCGCGGAGTACACGGATGACGACTCGCCCGACTGCGCGGCCTCGCCTCGTCGTCGGGCGCTCACTCGACAGGCCGGTGCCAACCGTTGGAGCTGGGATCTGCAGGTGGGTCGGTTCGCTTGTCTCGACGAGATTACCGCCACCTCACCCGGGCTGAGCGCCTACACCGCGATGCCGGGTCGATACCAGGCGCGCCTCACGGTTGGAGACGCTGTCCAGACCCAAGACTTCCAAATCCTCATCGATCCGAGGCTCGAGGGCATCGCAGCCGACCCCGTGGCGGAATACGCCGAGCTCGATCGCATCTCGAGGTCGCTCTACGACGCCGCGACGGAAATGTCACGTGGCGTCACCGACCTCCGACAGGTGAAGCAGCAGCTCGAGTTCCTGCTCGAAGTGTCGGAGTCACAGGCGGCCACCGAAGGCGCGCGGGCGCTGGGCGAGACGGTGGAGGAGTGGGAAGCGAAGATCCTCCAGAGAGAGTTGAAGACCTTCCAGAACGCCTACCAGCATGAAGCCCGCCTGCTCATGAAGTTCAAGGACCTGCTCGGTCGAATCGGCGGCGCGAACATCCCCGTGACCGACGGTGTGGGCGAGGTGACGGTCGACTACCTGGACGAGTGGAGCGGATACCGGGCCGAGCTGCAAATCATCAAGAACCGGGATATCCCCGCGCTCAACGAGATACTCCGCGCCGCAGGCCTACCCGAGATCTACCTGGCGACTCCAGTGACCTGAGCGGAGGCTGCGGATGGGTCCCTATGAGTATCTGACCGTCTTCGTATCGGTGGTTCTCGGCCTCGCCGTGGTCCACCTGCTAAGTGGCGTAGCCTTGATCCTCGACACCCGGGTCGAGGAGGAGCTCGACTGGGTCCACGCAGTGTGGACGGCGAACGTCTTCGTGACGACGCTGCTCGTGTGGTGGTTCAACTTCAACCTGACGGCCGTGCAGGTTTGGTCCCTTCCTCACTTCCTCAACCTCGTCGCGTATGCGGTCGTTCTCTACCTCATGGCCGGTCTGCTGTATCCGGTGCGGGGCGATGAGGTCGTGGACTTCCGGTCCCACTTCGAGGCGAATCGCCCGAGGTTCTTCGCGGTCTTCCTCGCATTCCAGCTCGTCGACTTCTTCGACTTCGCGCTGGAGCGGGCGGCCCTCGGCACTGCGTGGAATCCGGCGCACCTGACCGCCGTCGTCGGGTTCTCGCTCGCAGCCCTCGTTGCCGTACGAACCGACAATCGGACTTTCCACGGAGGGCTCGCGGTCACCTGGCTGGTCGTTTGCCTCTGGTGGGGCGCGGGCGGACTCTCCAACCCGATCGTCGCGGGGCCTTAGCTCCGCCACGCCCCGGCCTCCCATGCACCCGGGCAACTGGAACTGTAAGCCTCCGCATCCGAGTTCGTACAACACGGAAAGCGGGCCAGGGGGCTCGCGAGGGATACAACGGGAGGAGAGGGTAATCATGAAGAGACTGCAGCGCGTGGCCCTGGTTCTTGGCCTGGCAGCCTTCGGCGCAGCTTCACTCGAAGCCGCTGAAATCAACGTCCCCACCGATGATCTCGCCAATGGCGTGCTCATTGTGAACAACTACGTATCCACGGTCGAAGTCTTCGCCGAGGACGGGACCGGTCGCAGCCTGTCGCTGGGCCTGGTGGGGCGTGGCGAACTGAAGGAAATCGAGATTCCCGAGGCGCTCGCCGACGGATTCCGTATCAAGGTCTATCCGAGCCCGCACGGGTCACTGCTCCAGTACGACGACTTCGGTGTGAGGTCCGGCGATCTTGCGATCGGAAGTGCAGCTAGCCAGATCGTCTTCTGGGTCGAGCCAGATCTGACCCGATCGCTCGTCCAGCGGGTCATGGACTGAGTCATAGCACGACAAACGCAGCAGGTGAGTAGGCAGAAGGGCCGTGGGGGAGACCCCACGGCCCTTCGCTACGTCCCAACACCGCGCGGTGTCACCGCATGGGCTCAGTCCGCACATCGGAGTCCGGGAAACGGGCGGCCAAGGCCCACCCACCGAAGCTCTCCAGAACCACCGTTACCAACTCGTTCCGCCCGGCTTCGAGCGGCAGGAAGAGCATGTTCTGCTCCGGGGTGAAGAAGCCCTGTCGCATGGGGCCCTCGTAGCTATATCGCAGGTCGCCCATGTAGACCGCGTCCCCGTTCAGGAATACGGTCACCAGATCGCTGAATCCGAACTCCATGGGGACCCGCTGGGCGACGTCGGAGTGGATCACGATTCCGGCCGGGACTGCAGGCACTCCCTCGCCTTGGACGCGCGTCACGTGCCGATCGATGAGCAAGGTACCGTTCGGCTCGGACCGGCTTGCCTCGTAGCGCACTCCCGTCGGGACCTCCTCAGCCAAGACCGTCGTCGGATAGACCTCACCGAGCCCCCACTCCATGACGGCTCCGTCGGGCGTGGCCGTTGGCTCGACCTCGGGAATCGCTCGCGTCACACCCCGGCGCACCCGGATATCCTCCAGAACCACGGGGCGTTCGTGTTCCGTGGGCTGAAGGACATTACTCCAGAAGGTCAGACCGCCGCTCTTGGGGTCGAGCGCGAGCCGTGGGATTCGCATGGCGGGCTCCTCTCCTCCGTCGAGGAAGATCGCGGCATCACGGCCCTCGAAGACGATCTCCACTGCGACCCCTTCATGTGCATCCTGCGTTCGTGCGGACGCGGTCCCGAGCGGACCATGGAAGATCTGCCAGTTCGTGTCCGCCCCTGAGAACGACGGCGTGTACTGAAGCGCATCGGGCGCGTTGTTCTTGTGGGGCCGCAGGTAGAAATCTTCGTACGAGCCATCCGCCTGAGTGCGGAACCGAAGGCCAATGAACCCCCGGGCGGGCGTCGCCTTCATCACGAACGAGACGGTCCCGTCTCGCAGCTCCGTGTCGAGAAGCGTCGCCGAACCGGTACGAAAGCGTAGTGTCGACCCATGGGTGCCATCGACAACCATCGCCTCTCCATCCGTTTTCCACGACATCTCCTGCGCCGTGAGCGCTGCGGTCAGGCTCATCGCCAGCATGGTCAGAGCACCGCACCTGATCATCATCGTCATCCTGCCCTCCCCTCCCTGAACGGATCGTTACCCGAGAAACGTGGCCGCACGGCGACCGCATCGGTCGCTGCACCGACGAACCGTCCGAGTCGACCGATGACATGTGGACTCCACGGGGCGAACCGTGAGCAGCTCCGTCGCTGAGCGCCTTCCCGAGCGTCTTGCGCGTTCGGACGCGCGCATAGGATGTTGCCCCACCCCGCGACCCAGGACTGCCCATGACCGACCCGCACTCCCACACCGGCCGCCTCGAGACCGCGCTCGACGGCAAATACCGCATCGAGCGTAAGCTCGGCGAGGGCGGGATGGCATCGGTCTATCTGGCCGAGGACATCAAGCACGAGCGCAAGGTCGCGCTCAAGATCCTGAGACCCGAGCTCGCAGCCGTCATCGGCGGGGAGCGCTTCCTCTCCGAGATCAAGACGACAGCCAACCTGCAGCACCCGCACATCCTGCCGCTCTTCGACTCGGGCGAGGCCGACGGCTTCCTCTATTACGTCATGCCGTTCATC
>JBDGVT010000210.1:0-8685 GCA_039585495.1 Gemmatimonadota bacterium
TCTCCAGTTGAAGGGGATCGATGGCCACTACGGCGACCAGCGCAAGACGATCATCGTCAGCTTTGGCGCGGTGAGTCGAGGGGCCATCTACGCCCTCAAAGCGCGCGGGTTCAGAGACATCACCATTTGCATCCAACGTCCCGACCACGAGGTTCGCGAGGAAGTGCTCGATTGTCACTATGTGCGGCTTCGCAAAGGCCAGGGGGGCGAACCAGGACCTGTCGTGGTTGGGCACGATGGGACCGAACGGCCCTTTCTCGAGCTTCTCGGTGAGGCTGACATCATCGTGAACGGGATCTTCCAGGACCCGGATGACCCGCTCATGTTCGTCGCGGCGGAAGAAGTCTCTCGCTTCAAGAGGGATTGCCTCATCATCGACGTCAGTTGTGATGAAGGGATGGGCTTCCCGTTTGCCAAGCCAACCACGTTTGCGGAGCCGATGTTCAAGGTCGGAACTGTGGACTACTACGCCGTCGATCATACACCGAGCTACCTCTGGGAGAGTGCCTCCAGGTCGATTTCTGCTGCGCTTATCGTCCACCTGCCGTCGGTGTTGGCGGGGCGCGAGGGTTGGCTCGCCAACGAGACGATTCGACGCGCCATCGTCATCGACGAGGGCGTGGTCCTGAACGAGAGTGTCCTCTCCTTCCAGGGACGCGAGGCGCAGTATCCGCACCAGCCACTGCAAGCCGCGACGAGTTGAACCTGCGGGCGGAGATGAGGCCGACCCCGGACCGCCGCTCTCTGTGCCTACTTCCGCCCCCACCTCGGCTTTGATCGAGGCTCAGTCAGAGGATCCCTCCTCTTCACGGGCTCTCTAACGTCTCGCGATTCTACTGCACGGCCAGCCCGCTGACGAGCACGTAGTGCTCCCTACTCGTTCTTTCCGTGTCTGTAGCAATCGCTTGTTAGACTGATTCGCCGCCCGGACGATTCATTTCCAAGACCTTCTGCCACTGCGACCGGACGCCAAGCTCTTCGGCCCACCTCTCGATCTGGATGATATCGAGAGCGTCACCTTGAACGGCCACGATCTCAGCAACATCCCGGATCTGACGCTCGGAGTCGCCCAGTTTGGCCCACTCGAGTTTCGCTACAACCACGTCTTCGGCGCGCGCGACACTGAGGGATAGACCCAAGAACTGAATTTCGCGCCGACGCTCAAACTCGAGAAAACTAAACGGTCGATCCTTGCGCAGGATGAAATCGATCTTCCACCCCGTCTCCGGATCGATGGCGTTGAACAGGCCGCGTGTTGACACTGCCTCCCTAATCGCGTCGTCGCTCACGTAGAGTCCTGCCGCTCTGAGGTTGGCAGCCACTTCGAGCAAGCTCTCTACGGACGCATCCACCACAAGATCGATATCCTGCGTAGCGCGGGGCGCCCCGTGGTAGGAGCCCGCCAAGGAGCCAGTCAGCATGTAAGGGACGCCGGCGGCGCCCAGAAGCTCCGCGAGAAGGGCGAGGAGAGATTCTAAGCTCAAGCCGCGCGCGTGCCGTTGCTAGCCGATGCCGCCCTCGCTCTGTCTTGCCGCCCCTGCGCCGCAAGGCGTCGTACTGCCTCGCTCAGGGCCAGCGCCTGGCTGAGCCGGCCCCCACCCCCGAGATCCCGGAGAGCAAGCAGTCTCAACCGGGACGCCTCTTTCGTCGTATCCGTATTCATAGACCTAATGTACCGTCAGCACGGCCATTCGGAATCAGTCTAACGTCTCGCGATTCTGCTGCGCGGGCGCCCTGCTAACAAGGGGCGCGAGCTGAAGGCGAGTGGCCCGCACCTGCACGGCAACCCGTGTCAGTAGCAATCGCTTGTTATACGGCGGCGGTTCCGCGCCCCCGCCGTCTACGCTTGGCCACAGGCTTACCTGCAGGGCGCTGAGAGATCACGACGTCGACGTCCTTGCCCAGGAGATGAAGCAGGGCCAGCATCTGCCCCACGGACTTCGTCGTATTGGCGGGATCGAGGAGGCGGTAGAACTGACTGGCTGAAGTGTCCAGCCGACGGATCAACTCCCGCTTGCTGAGGTCGCTGTCCTCCACTGCCTTCTGCGCTTCCAAGGTCATGCGGTGCAGCATGAGGCCCTTCAGGTAATCGGGGTCCTGGTTGTACTCGAGGACTGTATCGAGATGGATCGTGTCCTCAGAACCATCCGTCAGCCGATACGTGAACCCTTCCTTGCCCAACTCCGCATCCGGCGCTGCCTCGACGACGCGGTTCTTCGCATCGGGGCGCAGCGTGAGGACTGCGTAGGGCAGGACGTAGGAGGCATCCCCCACGCGGATCTCGAAAGCCTTCTTGCGGTTGTTCGGGGTAACGGAGTCGATCTTCACAGCAGTCCCTCCTCGCGGAGTTCGGAAATGAGGCGGAGAACTCGGGCCGTGGCCTTCCCCTTCATCGGGGCTTCGTTCTCAAGATCCCATTTCACCACGAGGCGACCGTCGCGATACACGTGCACATGGTAGGGGCTGTGGTCGCCCTTCCACGTCACGAACACAAAGCCGCCTCGTCGGGTCTTTCCCATGCCCTATATGTTACCACTCACGGTAACATATAGCAAGCCAGGTGACCCACCCCCCTGCCGCCGTATAACGGCTCGGAATTCTGCTGCCCTCAACGCCTACGCGGACAGCAGCAGTTCCTTGTTAGACAACGCGCCCGGCCACCCTAATTTGCGAAGGAGCCCTAGGTACCATCTCGACGCTAAATGCCCATCGCTTCGAGTCGCTCAAGCACCGCGCTCGTCGCGTCGAAAACCTGCCGCCAGTCGTCGCCCGATATCTGGGCGAGCATTCCGTAGAATGAAAGGACCGTGTTTACGTCCGAGCCTACGAGCTGGGTGACCGTGGGTGGGTTCCCGTAGACGACTGTCTCTCCGGGAGGGGGGCGAGGTGCCTCCAACTTCAGGTCCATGAGAAGAGGCCACAGCACCTCCTCTCTGCTCCTCTGCAGAGTCTGCTGCTGTTCAATCGCATCCTCTGAGTGCACCCGCCACTCAGCGATGAGAGTACGCAGCCTCCGATCCCCAATCGCCCGACTGCGACCAGAAGACTCGATCACGTTCAGTGTCGCGGTGCTGGGATCGAACGTCGGACTTGAATAGAGCATACGAAGCGCTTGGACAATCTCAGGCGTCGCTGGCCCGGCCCCGTCCGACTCGTCGTTCAGGTAGGCGCGAATATCGGCGATCGAGTTGTCCCATCGATCGTACCAGCTCAGGTGAGCCCGGAGGCTCTCCTGAGTCGTCGCCAACTCCGTCTTCAAGCTGGAGAGAATCGCGACCTCTTCCGCGCGTTCCTGATAGCCCTCGTACCCGCGGTCAATGGCGAACGCGAGTAGAATGGACCCGACAATCACCACCGCCTCGTACCAGAGTCGGCGAGAGGAAGACTTCGACTGTTCCACCGGCCCCCTTGGCGTTGTCTAACGTCTCGCGATTCTGCTGCACGGCCAGCCCGATGACAAGGCAGGAGAGCTACCCGACTCTCCCGTCACGGCATCCCGTGACAGCAGCAATCGCTTGTTGGACAGCACCCCTGCCCGTGTCAGGGCAGTTCATCGCCTTCCTCGCCGGCAGGCACCTTGGAGAGGGCATCCTGGAATGAGTCGCGGGAGCCGCGTGCAGCTCTCGTGGCGAGGTATTCGACCGTGTCCAGTGCGGAGAGCTTCTCGGCGAGCGCCGTAGCAACGAACTGGTTGATCGAGATCCCTTCGCGCTTCGCGAGCTCGCGAGCCCGCTCGTGCAGCGACTCAGGAAGTCTCAGGCTCATCGTACTCATTGCTTCGCCTCCTCCAGCTCAGACAAGAACGTGCGTGGGGTCACCACTCGCACCCCGAACTGATCCTCGACCTTCGCGAAGTCGCGGACATTGTGTGTGACCAAGACATCGACACCGGCCTCAACGGCAACCTCGAGGACCATCTCGTCTCCTGGATCCCTCAGAAAGGGACGCCACAGGAAGTGAATCTCCCGGCGCTCCGCTGTCTGGCAGATGTAGTCGACGACGGCCCCAACCTCGGCGTCGACCAGCTCCGATTTTCGCTTCAGAGCCATTTCGTACTCCAGGACGAGCGGAACTGAAACGGCGAGCCTAAACGACGCCTCGGGTCCGAGCATGCTAACGAGTCGAAATGACGCTCCGCGATTCGAGCGCATCGCCGCGACGAGCACGTTGGTATCGAGGACCGCCTTGATCATACGGTATTATATGCGATACCACAGGGAGGCGCTACGGTTCCCGGACCAACTAGGGTGTGGTGCTGTCCAACGTCTCGCAATTCTGCTGCCGCAGCCTCGCGTCCGCAAACCACAAACGTTACCGCACATTGCCGCACAGCCTACGCGGACAGCAGCAATTCCTTGTTAGACCGGGACGCGCCTAGGTCAGCGGCTTCGTAGGTGTGGTGAGGTTGCCTCGATGTACTCGGCGAACTCCGGAGTGACGCGAGGTCGCACTCGAGACCACGTCCTCCGGACGAGATTCGTATCGCCGAACCTATGCCAACCCAGAGCTACCATCGCATCCGCCGGGAGGAGCTTCTGTTCGACCTGTAAGAACAGGGTTTCGTACAACCTGAAGTTGGCCACCACGAATGCCTCGACTAGGCGGCGATCTGACTCTCCAAGTCGCTCCCAGAACTCTGGGTCATCACCCTCTGTACCGCGCAAAAGGTCGGTCAGTTCGCGGTTGGTGGCTTGGGTCATCCACATCTCGGTTACCGCGATCCCAAGTTCCTGGTAGGCGGCTGCCCTTGCAGCGCGGGCATTGTCGCGAAGCTCTAGGCCTACGAAGACGAGTGAGGAGATGACCCCAGCCACGGCCAACGCTTCACCGACCAGTCGAGCAGAAAGTCTGGGCATGAACGGCCTCTGCGTTGGGACGACCTCTGTAATCGCGGTCTAACGTCTCGCGGTTCTGCTGCGCGGGCGACCTCGTGACAAATCACAAGAACCACCCAAGTACTCGACATGGTAACCCGTGACAGCAGCAACCGCTTGTTATGTGGCCCCTGCCTACCCCGCACCCGTGGCTGACTGACTCCCATCCCTCTTGAGAACTGACGGTGGCCTTCAGATCGGGCTCCCCCGCCTCCGTCAGGCCATGAAGTCGAACGCCCATCTGAGGATGCCGAACACGATGAGTACCGCCCCTTCGGCTCGGCTAAGACGCCAGCCCGTTCGCATGAACACCAGCGTGAGCGCAACCATCGCCACCAGGGCCAGTATCGAGCCCGAGGCTTCGGGTCCGATCGGCACAGGCTGCAGCAGCGCGGTGAGGCCCAGGACCCCGAGCACGTTGAAAATGTCGCTGCCGATGATGTTACCGAGGCTGAGGCCGTAGTGACCTCGCGCGACCGCAACCATCGAGGTCGTGAATTCCGGCAGCGAAGTGCCAGCCGCAACAATGGTGATTCCTATCACCCACTCACTAAGGCCGAGCGTCGATGCGATCGAACTCGCAGCTTCCACCAAGAGTTCGGCGGAAGCCGCAATGAGGATGATTCCGCCCAAGAGTTGGAGCCACACTGCGCCGCGCGGGCGGGCCAGACCTCCCTCATCCGAGTCCGCGGGTCGTTCTGCCCTGGCCGTAGCGATTAGCAATGTCAGGTAGCAGACCAGGCCGAGAAGAAGAAGAGCTCCGTTTGAGCGATCAACCCCTAGGTCGATCCCGAAAAGCAGCCACACAGCGAGCGAGCTGATGAGAAGGACGGTGCCGTCCCGCCATACGACTCGGGAGCCGGTTGCTACCGGCCTGAAGATGGCCACACCCCCGAGGATGAAGCCGAGATTGAAGATGTTCGACCCCAGCACGTTGCTGATCGCCATGCTGCTGCCCTCGTCCAGGGCAGCCGTGAGACTGACCGCGAACTCAGGGGCAGACGTGCCCATAGCGACCACGGTGAGGCCGATGATCTGCGGCGAGATGCGTAGGCGCTGAGCAACTCGGACCGATGCGTTGACCGTCCGATCTGCTCCGAAGGCCAGTGCGAGGGCACTCAATGCCAGGATCAGGATCGCAGAGGGTATCGTCCAAGGTGGACTCAACCATGGTATTTGCGACTGAATAAGCTCTGGCATCGGCTTGGTTGTTGGGACCCGGAGGCCCTAGGCCACATAACGGCTCGCGATTCTACTGCACGGCCAGCCCGCTGACGAGCACGTAGTGCTCCCAACTACTTCTTCCGTGTCTGTCGCAATCGCTTGTTAGAACGCGAGAAAAGTACACCTCAGCGCATCGCAGCCAGTGCGGCAGAGACGTTCGCCGCAGCGTCGTGCATCATCCTCAAGCCGAACACGTAGTTGACGAACAGATTCCCCGTCGTCTCAAAGCCGCTGTACAGTGTTCGGTCATCGAGTAGAGACACGATCTCGGCCGCGCTGAGTGCCCAGTCCTCCGGATAGGGAGCGCAATAGATGACACCCTGTGCCGGGTGGTACAGGCTGGTGACACAGTCCGCCCCAGCAGGGCTGATTACCGGGCTAAGGCTACCCACGCGATCCCGGAGATCTTTGATGGGGCCCTGGAAGAAGTTATAAGCGAGCAGGTCCCAGGTATCCTCGACCCAGTCGTGAGCGCGCTGGAACTCTGCTAAGGCGGAGAAGAACTCGACGTCGTCGATGAGCCCGAGGTCCCCTGATTGAACCGCCGCGTCGTGGTTACCGAGGCTGAGCGCGACCTCAGGTGGCGGAAGGGCCAAGGCATGGGCCAGAAACTGTGTGGAGTCCAACGAAGGGAGCTGCGAGCTGCCTCTAAGTGCCAGGAACTCCGAGATCCTCTGGACTATGGCGTCGCCATCCAACGCCGCGGGGCCTAGCTGCTCCTGCGTCGCCTCGAAGTCAGCGGATAGACCAGCGATAAGGTCACTCCGCCTCGCAGACTCCTGGACGCTATCCCACCACGCATCGACCCCGAACGCCAACAGAATCGAGAGAACAATGACGACTCCCTCTGCGGTGAACCTCCCCAACGGTAGTCTTTGTTGGCTCATTTTCCGCCTGCCTCGCGCTCTAACGATCTGCAGTTCTGCTGCGCGCTACGATGCCTTCAGCGAAGCGCACTCCGCAAGGTGACCGCGCCAGCAGGAACTGCCTGTTAGACAGCACCGTGCGGGATCAGTTTCTGAGATGCTCGCCCACGAGCGTCCTGATTTCCGCTAGCTGGCCCTGCAGCGACTCTAGGTCGTGAGCGAGTGCACCCACACTTGCTCCGTAGCGGCTGAGGCGCCCCATGACGACCGGGTCCGATGTGAGATCCTCCCAAGGTCTCCTTAGCGTCACTCGAAGGACGCCCTGGTCATCGGGAAACGACGTGTGCTCGACATACGGGTACATGCTCTCGAAGAGCGCCTCCCGTCGGTCATAGACGATCCCGTGGTACTCCCGAAGGTCCGGCTGGTCCAGCTCGTAGTAGGAGACCAGTCGGCGACGAAGCTCATCGTTCGAAAGGAGGTCCAGCCTATTCGCCGCATTAATGCCGCTGTAGCCGGCGTCACTGAACGGAAGTCCCGGGAAGCTTTCCAGGCTCATGAGAGCTTCGACAACACTATCTTGAGCTGGGTCGCGAACGGAGCGACGGTCAAAGATCCAACGCGTGCCCACCGCATGGTTGCGGGAGGCGCTCACTGCCGATGCGAGCATGGCGGAATGGGCAAGAAGTTCGTCGGCTATGACTTGGAGACTGTTCTCAGCGTCATGAATATCGGCTCTGCGCGTGCGCCAATCATCGGCGAGTAGGGCAATCAACACACCGGCGAAGATGACGAGGCCCTCCTTCAGTGTAGCAACGAAGGCGTTTCGCCTCTTCATACCGTGCCATCCAGGGGATCAGGTGTGCTGTCTAACGTCTCGCGATTCTGCTGCACGGCCAGCCCGCTGACGAGCGCGTAGCGCTCCCTGTCCGCAACCCGTGACTGTAGCAATCGCTTGTTAGGAAGTACGCCCGACTCGGTTACCGGTGCACGATCATCACGTGTGACCACCATGTGCCCGATGCCATCACATAAGGCATGAGGCCCGGCTCACCGGGGCGAACCTCCTCCTCCAACTCAGTGAGGCCGAGTTCTTTCGCTGTGAAGAACGGAAAATGGATGGACTGCCATTTGTTCATTCGAGGGCCTGGCTCACCAGACTCCATATCGAAGTCACTGAGAAGTCCCATGATTCGGTAACCAGCCGTCGGAAAGTCCGGCAGGGTGATGCGACCCGACTCGATCTCGCGATGCATCTCTGAGTTCAGGTCTGGGCGGTCGTTCGAGTGCCCGTCGAGGGACCAACGGTGGAAGATGGCCGGCCAGAACAGGTCACTGTAGCAACGCGCGTCGAAGCCGACCCTGACTCCGTCGGTCTGACCAATACGGCGAAGGCACGACGTGCCGTTCTTCGAATCGCGCACTCGCTCGAATTGACCCTCCGACACCTCAAGAAAGACGCCGGCCCCGACGCGAAGATCGGCGGGCAAAGGAGCAAGGGCAGCACGGACCTCCGAGTCAGTCTGTGCGACCGCCGGTTGCGCTGCACAACCGCATAGGACAATGACCAGAATGATCGTGCTGCGTGCCATTTCGTCTCCCGTACTTCCTAACGTCTCGCAATTCTGCTGCCGCACCGGCCCGCGCACAAACCGCAGGCGTTACCAGACTTCACCACGAAGCCTGCGCGGACAGCAGCAATTGCTTGTTAGGAAGCGCCT
>JBDGVT010000211.1:0-5242 GCA_039585495.1 Gemmatimonadota bacterium
GTCTCGGTCGAACAGATGGCCGCGCGTGCCACTCGACGGATCGACCACGACGAACTCCGCCCCGTTGAGCGTCTTGTTGCGATACCAGAACCGCTGGCCGCCTGCCATCCAGGTAGGTAACACCGCGTCCGCAACGACGCGCTCACCCGCATGCCAACTGAGGAACTGCTCGGCACGGGCGTAGGTGGTTTCGTCTACGCTTTGGGCAGCGACGGTCGGACCGATGGCGGCGATCGAGAACGGGATGAAGATGCTGATGACGCGTCGGAGGGACATGGCGGGCGGCCAGAGTTCGAGGGGAGTCACAGAAGCGGCAAACGGTATGTGCCTGAAGAGCAGGCGACAAGCGAAGCCCCGCTCAATCTGCCGCCGCGGGCCGCGGGGGCGGCGGACCCTCACGCCGGGGTCCGCCACCTCACGGTCAGTGGAGCGGATCAGGCACTTGCTGCGGGCCCGGACAGTCCGACGTAACGTCAACTCCTCGGTTGAGTAGCGTCGTAACATCGGTACAACTCACCAGCGTCCCCCTCACGTCGACGAAGTCGCCAGAGCCGATGCTTCCGTTGTTCAGAAGTGCAGAGATGTCTGACAACAAAGGGTTCCCCGAGAGGTACACACCCCTCAACGTCTTCGACAGGAGGGCGGAGATATCTGTGAGTGAGTTGTTCCGCACGCTGATGTCTCCGAGCGTCGTGATAGGTGCGACTAGAGAGAGGTCCGTGAGCCCGAAGTCATCGATTCCCAGCCAGTTCAGGTTCGTGATCGAACTGATGGGAGAAAGATCCGATATCGGCAGACCGTCGATTCTGATCAGGCGCGGATCGTTCAGAGAAGCGAGGGCCGCAATGTTCGTGATCGAATTTCCGTACAGATACAAGTCCTCGAGTTGCGGCAGCGAAGTGATGACGCTGATGTCGACAATCGAGTTGTTCTGGATGGTCAGCACACGCAGGTTCGACAGGGCACCTAAAGGGCCGATGTCCGATATGGTGTTGCTGAAGAGTCCCAGCGTCTGGAGTGTTGTGATGCCCGCTAACGGGCCCACGTTGGTAATCCCGTTGGATGCAAGCACGAGGGTCTGGAGGTTCGGCAGGTCAGCGAACGGACTCAGATCCGTGATGGAGTTGCTTCTGAGATCGATCCATGTCGCGCTGGTGAGGTTCTGTACACCGGCTGCGGTCAACGCCCCGATTCCCTGCGGAGTGAGTTGAGTCATCCCTGTCACCAGGCCGCAGGTCAGGTCGTTCGCCGAACCGACCCCGAGCTCACTTATGACCGCAGCTTCCAGATTCACGTCGGTGAACGTCGCAATGTCGAGCACCGAGTAGTCGCTACAGAACTCCGTCGGTCCCAATACCGCAGGCGTGCAGCTGTGCGTGAGCGTAACCCCCTTGGCTTCCAGGGCGAGCGCGTCCCTACAACTCACCGCGGTGGCGACGATGTTCACCTCGTCGCCCGTGGAGAGACCCGTGTTGTCGAGAAGCGGCTGAATATTGCTGAGGCCCGGGTTGTTCCCAATGAGCAACTGGGTCAGGGACGTCAGGTTTGACAGCGCGCTGACGTCGATGATCGTGTTGGTCGGTGCGATGAAGCGCTCGAGGGCCGACATCCCGCTCACGGCGGTGATATCGGTGATGGTGTTGTCCCCGATGTTCAGGTAGGTGAGGCTGGTGAGTCCCGACAGCGCGCTGATGTCACTGATCGAGTTGCTATAGAGAGTCATCACCATGAGGCCGGTCAGGCCTGATAACGGGCTGACATCCGTAATCGTGTTGTAGCGCAGGTACAGGGTATCGAGTCTCGTGAGCCCACTCAGAGGTGCCACGCTCGATATCTGGTTGCTCGAGCCGTCGGACAACCCACTCAGGGCCAGCCACGTCAGGTTGGTCAGCCCGCTCAGGGCGCTGACATCCGTCACGAGATTCTCGGTCAAGCTCAGTGAGGTGAGATTGGTCAGTCCACTCAGGGGACCTGGATCGCTGACCGAGTTGTTTCGCAGCTGCAGGTCGACGAGCCCGCTGAGCCCGCTCAAGGGACTCACATTACTGATCGTGTTGTACGCCAGATCGAGCGTATTGAGGTTCGTGAGACCGCTCAACGGAGAGAGGTCGCTGATCGTATTGTTGCGAATCCGAATCCCTTCGAGGTTCGTCAATCCGCTCAGCGCGCTGATATCCGTGATCGCGTTGATGCCGACATCCAACTCGATGAGCTGGATGAGCCCGCCCAAAGGGCTCAGGTCGGTGATCGCGTTATCCGCGAAGTACAGGTAGGTAGCCCCCGTCAGGTTCTGGACACCGACGAGGCTCGTGATCCCGACGCCGCCAGCCTGAAGCTCGGTCAACCCGGCGACCGAAGCACACGTCGGTTCCTCTCCTACTGCGAGCCCGAGGGCAGCCCGCACCGCCAGGGTCACATTGGCGTCCTCGAAGGTGACCGGTGACAGAGGCGGCCTTCCGCTACACGACTCTGCGGGTAGCAGAGCCGGGGGCAAATCGACGTCGATCGATAGGATCTGCTGGGCGACCTGACCGTCTCCGCTAGCGACCTCGGCTAGGAAGCCGAAAGAACCCGCGGCGGTGGGCGTCCCCGTCAGGTCCCCGCCCGTTCCGAGGCTCAGCCCGTCGGGAAGTGGCCCCGAACCGGAACCCAGTCCCCAGGTGTAGATCCCGTCCCCGCCGGTCGCCACCAGCGTCTGCGTACCGTAGTCGGCCGACGCCACACCGCTGGGGAGGGTCGTCGTCGAGATCGCGAGCGTCCCGAAGACGTCTATCGTGATCTGCCGCTGGGCCGAATCTCCCCTCCCGTCGGAGACCTGGACCACGAATGTGACACTGCCCACTGCGCTCGGAGTTCCCGAAATCACTCCGGTGGACGGATTCAGGGAAAGCCCTGCCGGTAAGGACCCCACTGCAACGATCCAGGTGTAGCTGCCGTCTCCGCCAGCGGCCATCAGGCCATGACTGTAGGGCGAGCCCGGCTCGGCCCGAGGTGGTTGGACTGCAGCAATCGTCAGCTGCGGGTAGGGAACCGTGACGACCGCGCTCGCCGTGCCCCCGACCGCGGCCCCACCCCCGTTGCTCGCGCCCACGCTGATCTCCGTGCTCCCTTCGCCCATCGCGATGGCGACACCAGCCACGCTCACCGCCACGATCGACTCGTCGGCCGAGGCCCAGTCAAGCGTCGGATTCAACAGGGGAAAGCCACCTCCGTCCAGCACAAGCGCCGTAAGAGTCACCGAGCTGCCCAGGCCATCGAGCTCCACCGGATTGGGCGAGATCGTGACTCCAACCGGGACCTGCTCTACCGTCACGGTTACCGAGGCGCTAAGTGACCCACTGGTGGCACTTACGAGTGTTGTGCCGTTTCCGGTAGATGTGACGTTTCCAGCGCCGTCGACAATCGCCACCAGGAGGTTGGTCGATGCCCACACGATGGACTGGCCCGACATGGCGCTACCGTTCTGGTCCCTGACCGTCGCCGTGATCGATTGCGTCGCTCCAAGGCGGTCGAAGGACAGACTCCCGACCGAGGTCGCCACCGATGTTGGGGTCAGCGTCGGGTTCGGGTCACCGCAAAGCGGTCCGCTCACGCATTCAGAGCCCCCGCACGAAGTGAGCAGCGCGATCGAAAAAAGGACCGCGAGCCGGGCGGAAATCACGGAAGACCGACGCATAGCCTGAACCTCGTCATCTGGTGCGACGGGCAGGCTTTTACTCTATCAACTTGCCCCGGCCGGCTGCCCCGTAGCAAGTACGTTGCGACTCCGGCCGGAGCGCTTCTTCTACGCCATCAGTGCCCCGCGGCCCACACGTTGTCCGCCGGGTTTCGGTCCGGGAAGCGCCCCCTCGGATCCAGAGTGATGGACTGAATCATGTCGCCGGCGATGGGCAGCTCCACCTCGAACGTCTTGCTGCCCCCGAACCACACGTCGACCGGGTAGGTAACGAGCACCGTCTGGGCATCGACCCGCTCTGCGTTTGGAAGTCCCTGGAGTTGTGCCCCATCTCCACTGAAACGAATCGCGAGAACCACGGGGGACGGCATCTGACCATCCTGCCGAACCGTGACGGTCGTGGTACGACCCGACGAAGCGACCTGCTGGATCGACCCGTCCACCGATTCGGTCGTGAAGAGCCAGTAGTACCAGAACCAGCCGAGGTCCTGATCGAGCGCCTCGTTCATGAAGAACATGTAGTCCCACGGCGATGGATGCTTGAAGCGCCACGTGTGCGCGTATTCGCTCATCGCCCTCCACACTTCCTCATCACCGACGATGCCACCGAGCATCGACAGCATGAGCGGCGCCTTCGAGTACGCCTGGAATCCGTACATCGGACCGCCGTAGTTGGCGTTCCACATGAGCGGCGCCTCCCGTTCGTCTCCACTGATGTTGCCGTACGACTGACCTCGACCATCCAGGTTAGGCTGTTCCCCCCGGCGGTGCGCGCTCGACAGCACGCCCATGTACTGGTTGAAGCCCTCATCCATGAAGCCGTACCAGGTCTCGTTCGTCCCGACCATCATCGGCCACCATTCGTGCCCGATCTCATGGTCTTCGGCCCCGAGGGCCGACATGATGAACATCGGGTACTCCATGCCGGTATCCGGGCCATCTACCATCGTGAGCTGAGGGAAGGCGTACGGCATCCAGAGTTCCGAGTAGAACTGGAGCGCATGCCTGCCTCGCGCGTCGGCACCCACGTATCCGTCGGCGTCCTCGGGCAGGTACATCCAGTAGAACGGGATGTTCTCACCACCCGGAATGTCCACACTGGTGGCCTCCCAGATGTACCGATCCGATGTCGCCCAGGCGAAGTCGTTCACCGAGTCGGCCACGAAGTGCCAGACGAGCCGGTCGCCCTCCGCGGTGGCGGTTCCCGCTCCGAAGTCATCCACACCCACGATCGTTCGGGTCTCGTCCGACCCGAGCACCTTGTCCAGTCGCTGGATCGTCTGGTCACTGAGCACGTCCTCGGGGTTCTGGAGAAGACCCGAGGCCCCGACGGTCCAACCGGCCGGCACGTCGATCCTGACGTCGAAGCTGCCGAAGTTGTTGTAGAACTCCGACGAGCCCAGGTACGGCTCGGTGTCCCATCCCCTCAGGTCGTCGTATTTGGCGACCTGGGGATACCACTGCGCCACCTGGAAGAGCGACTGACCCCACGCCCCCATCCGAAGGCCGCGACCCTCGTCGGCGGAAGGCACCCGGAAACTCCACTCGATATCGAGCGTGGCCGAG
>JBDGVT010000212.1:0-5232 GCA_039585495.1 Gemmatimonadota bacterium
TCCGATCATTCCGCCAGGACACGTGGCTATCAACGCCTAGCGCCACCAAGACACCGACGACGATGACTACGAACTCCGCAATGAGGCGCGGCCAGGTTCCTGATGTGGTCGAGGTCATTTTGCTTTCACGTGCTGGGGCTAGCTGTCGGCTGGCGTTTCTGCTACGTGGCTAAGATGCCGGGCCCGAGGGCGAATCGCGAGCCGTCACGGGACTTCGGGCAACCGGTGCAACAGAGGGGTGTTCTGAACAGCGTTGGACGCGCCTACGGAGAGTCATTGCTCGGAGACACCCATTCCTAGACCCACCAAGCGTCATCGCGCTTTCGGCTAACGTTCAAGGTTGCTGGCGCGGATCGCGAAGGCGAGCCGTGATCCCCGGAGCGAACGCAGTGAGTGAAGGCGGTACCCGATTGTTAGCTGACGGCGCGCCTGCCCAAGAGTGCCATTCGAAACCACACAGCGCCCTATCCCAGCCCCTAAAGGGCATATGCGCAGCGATTCGGGCGTCTACCGTGAAGCCTGACATGCCAGTCGCTGCACAGGCCCGAAGCGCACGCCCTAACTCATCCTGCTGGCTCCATGAAGGCCTCGAAGGCAGCCGTGCCCCTTAGACCCTCGAAGTCGAGCATACGGTGCCAAGCGATGGAGTACGGCCTACCCTCTTCGTTTGCCCTCCGGAGGAGAGCCACTGCTTCCGTATCTCTTCCCAGTACGGCACTGATTCTTGCCCGCCAGAGCGTACCCTGGCCAAGCAAGTACGGCCTATCCAGCGCGGCGAGTCGGTCGCTGGTTTGCGTAGCGCCCGCCACATCTCCCAAGCGGGCCGCGACGACCCCGGTCATCCCAAGAACAGTAAGACTCTCCGGCGCATCGATCGAAAGCCCCGCCAACACGTCTTGGGCGTCTGACCACCGCCTGAGGGCGTAGAGACACGCCGCGATCTCGGTGCGCCGGGCCGTGGTGGACAACTCGTATCCCGGGAGGGACCGAAGCCATTCCAGGGTACTCTCGACTACGACGTCCGCTTGGCTTTCCGATCCGTGAGTCCGCAGCTCGTCCGCCAACGCGAGTGAGAGCGCCACCGCTTGCAGCTGGCGGATCGTGGCGGGCCACTCGCTCGCCGCCGCCGCGCCGCGCCCTGTGGCAGCGAGCGCCCGCAACTCGAGGCCGAGCATCGGGGTGCTCTCGGGGAAATGCTCTCTGGCGGTCTTCGCAGCCGCGAGCTCCCGCTCGTACTCGCCCAACACATGGTAGGCTTCCGTCACCCGACTCCAGTATGGGGACCAACCCCTCAGATCCGCCCCTTGGGGGTCGAGCGCAAGCAATACGCTCAAAGCCTCTTTCGGACGATTCGTTCTCAGCGCCTCGAAGCCAAGCTGATAAGCCCAGTTCCCCGACACGGCCAGTTCGTTGCCCCTCTTCACCGCACGGTAGGCGGCGTCGTGCTCCCCGTCAGTCCAGGCTCGCTGCAGCTCCGCGAAGGTGCGCATCAACGGCGTGAGCGCTGCCAGGTTCCGCTCCACCACCTCCAGGTGATACTCCGCCCGGTCGTACTGGCCGAGATTCCTGTGCGTCACCCCCAGGTAGAGTCGGGCAGGCGCATACATGGAGTCCTCAACGAGCGACCGTTCGAACTCCCGCATTGCGCGTTGATAATCCGTGTCGAGGAACGCATCCATCCCGGCGGAATACAACTCGTACGCCAGGAAGGACCTGGGAAGGGACAGCACTCTCCCCAAGTCACCCAATCGGGCGTTCCGGAGCTGTGCGATCGCGGCGACGGTCGCTTGGCTCATCTCGCTGGTGGCCCCGATCACCTCATCTCGGCTTACCACCACGGCTGGGGGCACGACCACGACCTCCAGCGTCGCTCCGTCAACGATTTCGGCGCGGAGTCGCACATCGTCACCGATCATGCCGTACGACCCCGTGATGATCAGGCCCGCGCCCGTCTCGGTGCTCAGCCTGCTCGGCCCCGCGACTGCCCTACCCGTCGTCTCATCCAGCCCACCGCGTAGGATCCTCAATACGGACTCGGTCGAGACCACTTTGACCAGGCGGGCCTGCAGCAGCGCGTTCGTGATTTCGTCAGCCGCCATCCGGCCGAGCGCGTCGAGCGTCGCATCACCGGTCTCGTTTTCGAAGACAGCCACTGCAACGAGATCAGGGTCGACGCTGATCTCAGACGGGCGGAAGAAGAGCATGTACGCCACGAGCCCGATAAGAGCCAAGGTGCCAACCTCAAACAGGAATCGGGACGTGCTGGGTGCCGACTCGTGAGGTTCCACGTCGGCGCCTTCTCCAGGACCGCGCTCTCGCACGAGCCCCTGAGGTGTCACCTCGACAGCCCAAGCGAGAACGAGCGCCAGCGGGAATCCACAAAGGACGAGGAGCGTGATGAGCCGCCAGCCCCAATCGGGCAGCTGCAAGGCTTCAGTCAAGATCTGAGAGCCCTCGATGACGCCGAGACCGATCGCAGCATACCCGACCGCCACCTTGGTGACCTTCCGTCGTTGCAGCTCGGCGATCAGCGTTCGCATCTTCCAGGCCATCGGCATCCCTTCAGGCTTCCTCATGGGAATCCTCAAATCAACTTGCGGGTGCACGGCTGATGGTAAAGGCCGGGTGAGGAGTTCGAAGCTCGGCCAGTGCGGTGCCGTCCACTCTCCCTATTCTACTGTCACCTGTCCGACTTGGCGCTGTCAGCTAACGTTCAAAGTTGCAGACGTGGCTCGCGAACGCGAGCCATGATCGTCGTAGTGAGCGCAGCGAACGAAGCCTGCAACTGTTTGTTAACGGGCGTTGCACTCGGCACTCGCGCTTATCCCGCTACTCGCACCTTCGTCTGTGCGTGATCTCGGCTACGAGGCCGGCGTCGGACGACGATCTCAACGTCTCGATCCAACGCGTTCAGGAAGCGGACCAAACGCTCGATTGAGAAGCCGTGAAGCCGCCCGTTCATGAGCTTGGAGATCATTGGCTGTTTGGCTCCAAGCAATTCGGCCGCTTGGGCCTGACTCAGGTGACGGCCTCGAATGATCTCTGCGATGCGGGAAGCGAGTTGGGCCTTGCTGTCGAGTTCGTCTGCATTCGCGAGTCCCAGGTCAGCAAAGACGTTCCCGCTTCCTTCCTCGATCTTCTGTTTCTTCGCCATGGTCATCGCTCCTCGTAGTCTGCTTCTGCAGCCTTCAGCCGTTCCCGAATCAACTCGACGTCGTGTTTGGGAGTCTTGATCCCCCGCTTCGACTTCTTTTGAAACGCGTGTAGGACATACACCGCTTCCTTGAATCGAACCGTGTACACGACTCGGTAGGTGTCACCGACATGGCGCTCAATCAACTCCAGCACTCCTGCGCCTGGAACGATCCCCTTCAGCACCTTCGCCTGCGCCGGCGTTCCTCCGCGTTGAGCAATCCACAACCCGAAGCCTACGTCCGTCTTCACTTCCTCCGGGAAGCGTCGCAGATCAGCTCGGGCTGACCCAACCCAACGCACAGGCTTCGGATTCGAGTCGCTCATGACCTAGTATACCCATATTGGTATAGCCTGGCTAGACTCGGCCACTCGACTCCCGCTTCGGCAATGCCCGCTAACGTTCCAGGGACTCCGAACCGGCCGTCCGCTCCGTCTAGTTAGGGCTGCATGAGTTGGGAGGCGGATGGGGCAGTTTGGTGGTGTCGGTGTTCTGGGAGCTTTGTTCGCACTGGGCCTGCTGTTGGCGCTGCTTTAGCGAAGCTCCCTACACGGTATAGCCGACAACTTCCCACAGCGGACCAGCGGCGGTGGGCGCAGACTAGAAGTCCAACCTCCCTGCCCAAGGGAGAAGCGACATGTCCTTCAAGAAGCTCCGCCAATCGCTCGGGGTCGTTGGCCTCTCGTGCTCATTCGTCCTTCTCGCCTGCACCGGTCCCGAAGACGATCCTGTGGGGCTCGGGATCGATCCATCCCTCGTAGCTGTGATCGCCTTCGTGGACCACTCGCTGACGGGTAGGCCCGACACGCTCCGGGTTCGCAGCGGTCACGTCGGGGCCACCAGCGATACGGTGTGGACCTCCGGTATTTCCATCGGGGTCCTGGTCGCAGGTGGCACGGCCGATAGCTCTGACGGTGTAACCGACTCGGATGGGTACTTCGTCACGCGCGTGACGGCAGACCCTCTACCTTCGACCGGTCCCGCGCCAGACTCGCTACGACTCACGATCACAGTCGATGACGGCCAGCAATCACCGATTTCGACGACGTCAGCGGCGGTGATTCTCGAGCCCGGACTCCGCGCGGTCTACTCCACGGGAGTGACGGCTCAGGAGGGGCCAATCTTCCACGGTTGGGGGGCGGAGTGTGGAGCCACCGGCAACAATGTCTACCAGGAGGTCTGCACACCGGTGGACGAATCTCCCGTAGACTGGGCTTGGGGCGCCGGCTTCTCCGTGGAGTGGAATGGCTTCGTCTACTCCGGAGAAGGAGGTGAGCAGCTCTTCAACTCGCACTTTTGGGTCGACGGAGACGTATACGTCGAGGTCAATGGTGAAGTCGTAGCGGACATGAACACGACCGGCGGCGGCTATAGCGCGTACGTCACGCTCTCCTCGCACATCTGGCTTCCGCTTCGGATGACCTTCGGAGCCAACGGGGGCAGCAACAACATGCAGATCGGATGGCCGGTCGCGGGTGACCCGCCGTGGGCTCCTATTCCACGAACGAGATTGGGTACGCCCCGATCCGCGCTCCGGTAGCGCGTGTCCTGCTCGGGGCTGGTCGTCGGTTGGCCGGGAGAGAGGAGCACTCGCCGGGGTCACCCGGTCACGCCTGGGTACAGGCTCCGTTCACTACGCTCACTACGACCTACATGGCTCTCCGAACCGGGACGCTAGCCCCCGGCCGCGGCGAGAGGGACCCGCACCTCCGTGGTCTCCCAGGCAAACACCATGTTCGTGCCCGTGGGGGTCTCCTCCAAGGAGATGGTGAACTGGTCGACAGGCTCCGCGAGGGTTCCTACGGGCCGCTCGACCGTCAGGATGTCGAGCTCCGGGTCGTAGGCCTCGGTGAACGAGCCGTCCGGGCCGAGGCGCCCCGTGCCATCCATTCCCAGCCCGGGATGAAAGCGGATCTCCCAGCGCTCGGCCCCGGGCACGGTGAAGATGGAGTATGTGCCGGGATCGAGTCGCTGTCCCGCCACCTCGACCGGACCCGTGACGGTGATCTCGGTCGCCTCGTTGGCTCCGGTGCGCCAGA
>JBDGVT010000213.1:0-12898 GCA_039585495.1 Gemmatimonadota bacterium
TGGAGGCGCGATCAGCCCGGCCGTGTCTCCCGACGGCGAGTGGATGGCCTTCGGGCGGCGGATCGCGGACGGAACGCAGATGATCAAGGGGCACGAGTACGGACCGCGAACCGCACTCTGGCTGCGGAATCTCCAGGACGGCTCCGAGCGCATGGTGATGGACCCGATCACCCCGGACATCCAGGAGCGGAACAACGCGGGCGCGCTGCCGAGGCACACCTGGCATCCGGACGGTCGGTCGATCGTCCTCACCGAGAGCGGTAGGCTCAAGCGCCTCTGGGTGGAGGACGGCCGGGTGGACGAGATCCCCTTCACGGCCAGCGTCGAGGAGACCATCACCGAGCAGGTCTACCAGCCGTTCGAGCTGGACACGGGTCCGGTCGACGTGAAGCTCGTGCGTTGGCACACATCCTCGCCGGACGGCGGCACCCTCGCATTCGTGGCGCTCGATCGGATCTGGCTGATGGACCTGCCCAACGGCACCCCCCGGCCGCTCGACGGCTCCGGCCAGCAGCAGTACAGCCCTGCGTGGTCCCCGGACGGCAGCGCCCTGGCCTTCTCCAGCTGGTCGGACGAAGAGGGCGGGGCAGTGTGGACGGTGCCCGCGGCGGGTGGACGACCCACGAAGCTGACCTCGATGGACGGCATGTACCTCAACCCGTCCTGGTCCATGGACGGTTCGTCCATCGTGTACGCCCGTGGATCCGGCGAAATGCTGCGCGGGAGCGCATCCCGTCGGCGGGGGGTGAAGCGCGGGCGCTCCGCGAGGTCCTCTCGGGCGGGCGCACGCACGTCGTCGCCCCGCACTTCGGCCCCAACGGTCGCATCGTCTTCATGGAGGAGGGCGAGTTGAAGTCGGTCGGTGCGGGCGGCGGGAATCTCCGCACGCACGCAAAGATCGAGTCGGGGGACGAGGCGGCGCTCTCTCCGGACGGTCGGTGGCTGGCGTTCACGCGTGGCGGCAACGCCTATCTCGCGCCGATGGCCTGGCCAGGAGCGGACGGCGGGCCGGTGGATCTCTCCATGGACCGGCCGGCCTTCCCGGTCACGACGCTTACCCTGGAGGGAGGCAGCTTCCCCCGCTGGTTGGCGTCCGGGGTCGTGGAGTGGGGGAGCGCGAACCGGTACTTCCGCCATGACGTGACCCTCGGGACCACCGATACCGTGGAAGTCCGGCTCGAGGTGCCCCGCAGGACCGTCCAGGGGGATATCGCGCTGACGGGCGCCCGGCTCGTGACCATGAACGGAGACGAGGTCATCGAGCGGGGTGATCTGGTCATGAGCAACGGGCGCATCACGGCGATCGGGCCGAGCGGTTCGGTCTCGATTCCATCCGGAGCAGAACAGATCGACGTGGGCGGAGCCACGGTCATCCCCGGCATGATCGATACGCACAAGCACGCGACGCGTGAGGCCAACGGAGTCCTCTCGCAGAACTCGTGGGAGCTCGCGGTGAACCTCGCCTTCGGCATCACCACCGGACTGGAGCCTTCGGGCCGACCGGAAGCGGTGTTCACGATGGCCGAGGGCGTCGAGGCCGGCCTGCGGACCGGCACCCGGATGTTCAGCACGGGCCCCTCGATCTCGGGAGGGCGAACCTCGCCGGAAGACGCGCAGCACGAGATCAACCGGGTCGTCAGCTACGGGGCGAAGTCGATCAAGCAATACTGGCAGCCGCGCCGGGACCAGCGTCAATGGATCGTGGAGGCGAGCCGGAACGCGGGAGTGATGGTCACGAGCGAGGGAGACACCGATCACCTGTCGGCCATCGCGCTCGCGATGGACGGACACACCGGAGTCGAGCACGCCATCTACAACCTGCCCCTGTACGACGACGTCGCGCAGTTCCTGGGGCAGGCCAACTTCTTCTACTCCGCGACGCTCGTCGTGGGCGGCGCCGGTCCCTGGGGAGAGGACTACTTCTATCAGGAATCCAATCTCTGGGAAGACGAGAAGCTCCAGCGCTTCACTCCCTGGCGGTGGCTGTACCCGCACACCCGCCGACGCCCGCTCCGCCCGGTGACGGACTACCCGTTCCCCATTCACGCGCAGGGTGCGGCCGACGTGATCGCGGCGGGTGGCCACGCCACCATCGGAGCCCACGGACAGTTGCAGGGCATCGATTCCCACTTCGAGCTGTGGATGTACGGAAGCGCGATGGCACCGATGGACGCGCTCCGCACAGCGACCACGCACGCAGCCGAGATGATCGGGATCCTCGACGACCTGGGCACGCTCGAGGTCGGCAAGATCGCTGATCTCGTGGTGTTGAACTCGAACCCACTCGACGACATACGGGCGACCACCGACATCCGCTACGTCATGAAGGCCGGCGTCCTGTACGATGGGGACACGCTGGACGAGCTCTGGCCGACCGCGAAGGCCTTCGGCGACTTCTACTGGCGAACGGAGGGCATGCGCGACCGCTGAGCCGCCCCCGACACGTAGTCGTGCCGTCGCTCACGTACCTCGAGCGGTACAGGAATGAGGGCACGCGCACCTATAGCGAGCACGCGGCGTACACCGAGTGCCGACCCGAATACCAGCCGACGATCGGAGCGCCCGAGTTCGATCTTCCCGTCTGGGAACTCCCGCGGAACGTCATGCGGGTGTATCGGGCCGATCCTCCCGCGGTCCTCGAGGCCCGCTACCTGCCCGGGGATCGGGTCCTGTTTGTCGTTCACCCTCAGTTGGTCGACGACGATACGGGAGATCCGTGGCTCGCTCGTACGGCGAGCCTGGGCCGCTCGCTTCCTCCGCTGCGTGTCTCACCCGGATCGTCGACGCGCACACTCTTCGCGGTGGACCGACTCCATCCACACGCTCTGAAGGTCCACTTTCCCTACCGGGTCTCGCGCTATGGGCGGCGGATGCGAGGTGAGGTGGTGGAGCAGGCCATCACCGTCTCAGGCGAGTTGCAGGCGTGGAGCGGGGGAGGCGACCCTGGGTTCGCCTTCCTGAGGGAAGTGATCGGCGTGGCGCACCCCAGGACCGAGTCCGACGCGACCCGCGGGGAGAACTGGGGCTACCTGGTCCGTGACCTTCGTCCCTTTCCTCATGCCGAGGAGGAGCGGCGGCTCATACCGGGCTTCGCACTGGTCGGTCGGGACCGCTTCGACCCCGAGGTCGAGCCCCTCATCGTGCACATGGCCGAAGCGAGCGATCCGCTCGGCTGGACCCTCCACCACGTCGTGCTTCCGGCCGTGCGCCACTGGATCCGATGCTACAGGGAGGTGGGTTTCATCCTCGAGCCGCACGGACAGAACGTCCTCCTCGAGATCGACGGAAAGGGCGCCGTGCAGCGCCTGGTGCACCGCGACCTGAGCGTCGGGATCGACATGCGGCGCCGGCGGGACCTGGGGCTCCCTGATGGCGCTCTCAACGAGTACAACCGCTTCGAGAATGGCGCGTTCGCGAGCATCGCCTACGACCGCTTCGCAGGGGGGCACTTTTTCAGTTACCTGGCCAGGGCGCTGATGGAGCGGGATCCTCGGCTGTCGATAGAGGACTTTCGGAGGCCCTGCCGTGAGGAGTTCGGCCGGCTCTTCGGAGACCACGAACGATATCTGCCCCGCTCGGTACACTACTTCTCACGATACGGGCGAGCGCCCCGCCTGGAGACCCTGAGCGTGTCGCACCCGCATTATCTTGGAGCGGTCGCGCTGCGCGGTGGTTGCCCTTTGCTCGTCTCCAATTCTCTCCCAAGGTCCCTCATCGGTGAATGATGCGTTCGTCGTAGGCCTGGTCTCCGTAGCTGCGCTCGGCGGAGCCGCACAGTGGCTGGGATGGCGCCTGAGGCTGCCCGCCATCCTGCTGCTGCTGCTCTTCGGAATGGCTGCTGGCGTCGATGGCATTGGACTGGTTCCGACCGATGCCATGTTCGGGGATCTGCTGCTCCCGGTCGTGGCCGTGTCGGTCGCGATCCTTCTATTCGAGGGGGCGCTCACCCTTCACCTGCCGGAATTGGGAGCACAGTTCCGGGTCGTCGCCAAGTTGGTCACGCTCGGCGCGGCGGTTACGTGGGTGCTCTCGGCCGCTGCCGCCCACTATGTGCTGGACCTGTCGCCGCCATTGGCGATCCTGCTCGGCGCAGTCCTCACCGTGACCGGTCCTACCGTCGTGCTGCCGCTCCTCCGCCAGATCCGGCCTACGGGACCCGGGGGTGCGGTTCTGAAGTGGGAGGGGATTCTGATCGACCCGGTCGGCGCCGTTCTCGCCGTACTCGTGTTCGAGGCGCTTGTGAACGGCGGGGTGACGCCCGCGTTCATCGGTATCGCAAAGACCCTCTTCGCGGGCACGGCGTTCGGACTCCTGCCAGCGTGGATCCTGGTGGTGTGCCTGACCAGATATTGGATTCCCGATCATCTGCACAGTGCTTCGGCACTGATGTTCGCCCTGGTCGGTTATCAGCTGGCGAACCTGGTCCAGCATGAGGCGGGACTCATGGCGGTCACGGTAATGGGGGTCGCGCTTGCCAATCAGCGGCGTGTCGACATCAGCCACATCACCGAGTTCAAAGAGAATCTGCAGGTCCTGTTGATCTCTGCTCTGTTCATTCTGCTGGCGGCCAGAGTGCGATGGGCAGACCTGCAGGAGTTGATGATTCCTGAGTTCGCGCTGTTCCTCGCGATTCTGGTGCTGGTGGTTCGTCCGATCGCGGTGGCTCTTTGCGCGTCCGGGGGCGGACTATCCAGGAGAGACCGAATCTTCGTCTCCGCGATGGCGCCACGCGGTGTTGTGGCGGCTGCGGTGACGGCCGTCTTCGCGCTCCGCTTGGAAGAGGAGGGGTTCGTTGGAGCCGAGCGCCTGGTGCCGCTCATGTTCCTGGTGATCACGGGTACCGTAGCGATCTACGGCCTGACGGGTCGGCCGCTTGCGCTTTGGCTCGGTCTCGCGGAGCGAAACCCGAACGGCTTCGTCCTGATCGGGGCGCATCGGTTCGCTCGATTGCTCGCCCACGCGCTCCAGAGGGCCGACTTACCGGTTCTGGTCGTCGATACCAACCTCACCCTGGTGCGAACCGCGCGAAGGGAAGGGCTGCCGGTCTACCACGGCAGCGTCATGAGTGACAACGCCGACGAGGAACTCGAGTTGCCGGGGATCGGCCGGCTCCTCGCGCTCACGGTGAACGACGAAGTGAACGCTCTGTCCGCTCGACACTTCGTGCATCTGTTCGGTCGACAAAACCTTTATCAGATCTCACCCACTCGTCGGCCTAGTGAAGGGTCGTCCGAGCTGTCGTCCGAATTGAGGGCGAGCGTCTTCGGCGGCGACGAGCTCACGTTCGAGGTGCTTCAGAAGCGCATCGAGAGCGGCGGACAATTCACGTCGACTCCACTGACGGATCAATTCGGAATCGAGGAGTGGCACGGCGAGCATGGAGCGAGCGCGGTGCCCTTGGTCCTCGTGACACGGGCGGGCGCGGTCGCCGTGGCGAGTCCAGGCCGCGCGTTCGACCCGAAGCCTGGCGACACGCTGATCGGGCTGACGGGCGCGTCCGCTACAGACAGCGGGTGATCGCGCGAGACCCCGGACGACACCTGAGGTCTCGCCGCCGCGACACTTGAGCACGGAAGCGCGCCCCGCGGATCAGGCCTGCCTGATCGGAGACGAGGCGAAGATCTCCTCGATGGCGGATCGGCGGTAGTCGAAGATCTGCTCCAGCTGTCGACGGATCAGAATCGAGTGAGCAGCGTCTCCAAGAGCCCCGAAGGGCAGGACATATTCGACCTCGTCGGTCATGAGCACGCCGGCCGGAGTCTGCTCGAAGAAGTGTCGGTGGAACCAGTGGCGGTACGGTCCCTCGAGCATCTCATCCGCGAACATCTCACCGCGGACGTACTCTGCGATGCGTGACTTCCAGTGGATCGGGAAGATTTGCCAGCGGAGGCGGTACTCGATCTCCGTGCCTTCGCGGACCTCTGCATCGGAGGTGGAGAGCACATTGAAGTGCAGCCACGGGGGCGTGATCAGCTCCAGGTTCCGAGGCTCTTCGAAGAACCCGAAGACGTCTTCCATCCCCCCCGCGATCATCTGGGTGCGGCGCAGAACCTCGAGGCGCGGGTCGGACCTGGCGTGCTCGTCCGGCATCAGGCTGCCGGCCTCGGCGCGAAGCGATAGTGCCCCACCAGCCACTCGGATCCGTCGCGGTATCCGAAGAGCTCCTCGCATGCGAGAAAGAACATGCGCCAGCGATGGTACCATCGGCCCGCCTCATCCGGCCCGTATGTCTCGGCCAGTATCTGCATGGCTTTCTCGCGGCGAGCCTCGAGGTTCTCCCTCCATGCCCGGGCTGTGCGACTGTAGTGTGTTCCGTCGACTGCCCACTGCTCTTCGGCCTCGAGGTGTTCGTCGAAGCGCGGAAGAAGGTCGAGGGAGGGCATGATACCACCCGTGAAGAAATGGCGGCCCATCCAGTTGTCGTCCCCGTCCGTCTCGTAGGGGTACGCGAACTTCCGGTGGCAGAAGACGTGCACGAAGAGGCGTGCGTCAGCCCTCATCCACTTACGGATGCGCCCGAGCAGCTCGCGGTAGTTGCGCATGTGCTCGAACATCTCGACGCTCACGATCCGGTCGAACAGGGACTCCGTGTCGAAGTCGTTCATGTCGGCCGTGATCACCTGGACGTTGGCAGGGGCGTGTGACTCGATGAAGCGCCTCTGTGGCGCCGAGTTGGACACGGCGGTGATGCGGCTACCGGGGAACTGGCGCGCCATGAAGAGCGTCAGCGACCCCCATCCGCATCCGAGTTCGAGGATGTCCTGCCCGTCCTCGATCCCCGCACGCTCGCAGGTCAGTGCGAGCATTGCCTCCTCTGCTTCGGCGAGTGAAGCGGTGCCGTCCGGCCAGAACGCACCGCTGTATTTGAGATGGGGACCGAGAACGGTCTCGAAGAACTTGGGAGGGACCTCGTAGTGCTGCTCGTTGGCTTCGTCCGTTGCGATCGCAAGCGGACTCGACTCGAGTTCCCGCTTGAACGTCTCTACGTCCGGGCCGCCCTCCGCGTCCCTGAGGCGCTGACGAAGGAGTCGACGGACGCCCAGGCGAAGCCCGGGGAGCGGGATCATTCCGCGCTCGGCCAGAGCAATACCGATCGATTCGGACATCATGCCTCCTTGGGCGGCCACGGGACGAAGACGCTCGTGGTGCGCTAGGAAGACCAGCATCGCCACGGGCCCGATCCAGGTCAGCGCCGCCCCGCCACCGATGAGGACGTAGCTCCACCAGTGGACCCACTCGAAGAAGTAGTTGGGGTGACGGGAGTACCTCCAGAGGCCGTCCCTGCAGACTCCGCCGCGGTTCGCGGGGTCGGCGCGGAAGGCCGCCAGCTGAGAGTCGGCGAGCGACTCGCAGCCCACGGCGATGAGCCAGACGACGACTCCCGCGATGGCCATCGGCCCGAGCGCCCCCCCCTGCATCGCGGCCAGCATGGGCAGGGAGAAGAGCACGGCCACTGCGGCCTGGAACTGGTAGAAGAAGAAGAAGACGATGGGCGCGCGCCGGCCGAGCACGGAGCGCATGTGCTGGTAGCGGCCGTCTTCCTCTTCGTGCCCGCGCACTCGGTTGACCCAGAGGAACCACGCGAGCCGTCCGGCCCAGAGCGCGCCGAGAGCGGCGACGAGGGCGCGCCGGACCGGGTCGCCCGACACGAACATCGGATAGAAAGCAGCCAGGAAGAGGAGCCCTGCGGACCACGCGACGTCGACGCTGGTTGCATCACGGGTCTTGAGCTGGCGGACCCACAGCAGTGCGAGGATGACCGCGAGGATGCCCCAGCCGATCAGTACCAGGCGTATCATGAGCCGACGGAAGAGGCGGTGACTTCACGAGGTCGGGGAATCTCGACGACCCGATGCTCGCCATCCGTTCCAGAACTTTCCGCCCCGTGCCGCTGGCCGAACAGCAACTGCTTGCTCCGCAGCACGCCCTCATCGAATCCGCCCTCGCAGTATGCGAGGTAGAAAAGCCAGAGGCGGCGGAACTCACCGTCGAAACCCATCGCTTGTATGGTCGGCCAATTCTCTTCGAATCGCAGGCGCCAGCGCTTCAATGTTTCGGCGTAGTGGGGCGTGAGGTCAGCCTCCTCGAGCAGAGAGAGCGACGTGCGGGAGGAGGAGGCACGTAGCGCGCCCATGGACGGGATGAAACTCCCGGGGAAGATGTACTTCTTGATGAAGTCGACCTGGCGTTGCTGTGGATCGTACCACTCGTCCAGGATGGTGATCACCTGGATGGCGGCCTGACCACCCGGCACAAGAAGTCTGGCACAGGTCTCGAAGAAGAGATCCAGGTACTGATGTCCGACGGCCTCGACCATTTCGATCGACACGAGCTTGTCGTACTGGCCTTCCAGGTCGCGGTAGTCCTCCAGGAGCAGCGTGACCTGCTCCGAGAGTCCCGCCTCGTCGATGTGGCGGGTCGCAAGAGCATGCTGCTCCCGGGAGATCGTCGTGGTGGTGACCCGGCAGCCGTACGCGGTGGCAGCATGGATCGCGAAGCCGCCCCAACCCGTCCCGATCTCGATCACATGATCCTTTTCGGAGAGATCGAGTTGCCGACACAGTCGGTCGTACTTGGCGACGGAGGCGTCCTTCATGGTCGCGTCGGCGTGCTCGAAGATGCCGGCCGAGTACGTCATCGTCTCGTCCAGGAACTGGGCAAAGAACTCGTTCCCCAGATCGTAATGGGCCCTGATGTTCCGGTCGCTTCCGGACCGTGTGTTTCGATTGGCGCGGCGGGCGGCGGCCAGGGCCGGTCGTGAGAGCCGGGCCAGACCCGTTTCGAGGCCATCCAGCACCGCGCGGTTCGCGGCGAAGAGCCGGATGAGCTCGGGGAGGTCTTCTGTTTCCCACTCGCCGCGGACGTAGGACTCCGCGGCGCCGATGTGGCCTCCGAGTACGATGGCCCGGTAGAAGTGCCGGTCGAGGATGGTGATCCCGGCACGCGGACCGCTACCGCCCGGGCCGTATTGATCGAGGCGGTCGCCGTCCTGCACGAAGAGTCGTCCCACTTGGAGGCCCTGCATGCGGGCACGGACCAGGCGCGCCAGGAATCGAGTGAGCATCACGCCACCTCCGCTGTCGGATGCTCGAAGTACGGCGTCCGCTTGATCCAGAGGCGGAATGCCTGCCAGTAGATGCCGACCACGACCTGCAGGGTCATCAGCGGGTACCGGGCGAGCGCGGCGGCCATCGATGCCCGGTCGATCTCGTGGCGGTGAAGCCTCAGTGAGGCGTCGAAGATCCGCTCCCCATCTTCGTGGGTCTCCATGTGGGCCATGAGGACGTCTCCCGGGTCGCTGAAGCGCCAGGTGTAGTCCTGCTCCATTCCCATGAACGGAGAGATGTGGAAAGCCTTCGGGAAGTGGTGGCGGCGGTCGCTCGCCGCACCGTCGGACGACGTCAACGCGTAGACGTGTCGTTCGTCCCAGGGCGTGTTGTTGATTTCCGCCAGGATCGTTTCGACCCTCGCATCGTCTGAGTCGAAGCAGTAGTAGAACGTGACCGGGTTCATCACGTAGCCGAAGTAACGGAGGTGCGTGAGCATCCGTACCGGTCCTTCCGGTCTGGTTCCGGTCAGACGCTCTGCCTCGTCGCGAACCGCCCGATCGAGATCGACCGAATCGTCTCCGAGGTAATCCGCGCGCCGGAACCAGGCCGGAGCCGGGCGCCGCACAGACCAGAGGAGGAAGCGATCGAAGAGGTGGGGAAGCTCGGCCAGGTCCAGGTACATCATGAACATGTCGTACGAGAAGTCGTGTGGCCGGGGCCCTCTGCGGCGGTGCCGCACGGCACCTCGATAGATCGCGCTCTTCACTGAGCGAGCCCCAGTCGCTCCGCGACCCGGTAGGCACTACGCACGCCGTCTTCGTGAAAACCGAAGCCCCACCATGCTCCGCAGTAGTGCGTCCGGTTCGTGCCGCTGATCTCCGAATGGCGGTCCTGAGCGCGTACGCCCTCGCGGGTGAAGCGCGGGTGCCAGAAGGTTGTGGAGTGCATGACCGATCCTGGATCGATCGAGGCGGTGTCGTTGAGTGTCACACAGTACGTCAGGGGCGCCTCGAGCGTCTGCAGACGATTCATATTGTACGTCACCGTCGCAGGGGCTTCGTCGTCTGCGGCAATCCGGTAGTTCCACGAGGCCCAGGCCCTTCGCGCGCGTGGCAGCACTGAGGTGTCCGTGTGCAGGACTACCTCGTTGCGCTGGAAGGGCAGGGCCCCGAGCACCTCGCGCTCGGCCGCGGTCGGGTCGACGAGTGTTTGCAGCGCCTGGTCGGAGTGACACGCGAAGATGACTTCGTCGAAGGCCTCTCCGTCGACGATGACGCCTGTGAGGGTACGCTGGACTTGGCGGACCGGAGTGTTGAGGCGGATGCGATCCGCGAAGGGCGCGGTCAGTGCCTCGACGTACCGCGCAGATCCCCCCTGGACCACCCGCCACTCGGGCTGGTCGTTCACACTCAACATCCCGTGGTTCTCGAAGAACCGGACGAAGAACTCCGCGGGCATCTCCATGACCTCACCCTGAGGGATCGACCAGAGCGCCGAGCCCATCGGTTTGAGGAAGTCCTCGGCCAAGCGCGGGGAGTACTCGGCCTTTTCGAGGTAGTCTCGCAGCGAAAGCGTACCTGCGCCGTTGCGGATCGCGGGACCGGCCTCGCGATGGAAGCGGAGGATCCCGCTGATCATCGAGTAGAAGTCCGGTCGGAGGAGATTGGACGGCTGGGCGAACATCGAACGCACGGTCGCACTGCTGTACTCGAGGCCGGTTCGGTCCGAGCGGACGCCGAAGCTCATGTCGGACGGCTGACTCTCCACACCGAGATCATCAAGCAGACCCGAGAAGAGCGGATAGTTCACCTCGTTGAATACGATGAAGCCGATATCGATCGCCTGGGGACGTCCGTCCGGGCCGGTCACGTCGACCGTTCGGACATGTCCGCCTGCGCGGTCCCGCGCCTCGAAGACCGTGATCTCGTGGTACGGGGAGAGCAGGTGCGCTGTGACCAGGCCGGACACTCCACTACCGACGATCGCGATTCGCATTTGGCTTCCTGTGGTTTGACTTGCGCCGAGGGGAGCCGACGGCATCGGTGACCTGGTTGAGCGTATTCATGCAAAAGTGATGTTCACTAATTGTAAAGCTAACCTAAAGAGCGGTTCGCCTTTGTCAAGATAATGTGCGAGTAACATTTGACATATCTTCTACAAGTTTTTATTGTGGGCTATGGAAACCTCCGACCGAACACCGCGTCATCCGATCCGAGTCATCGCCCAGCGTACCGGACTCACGACCGCGACCATCCGTGCCTGGGAGCGTCGCTATCAGGCGGTTCAGCCGACGCGCTCCGAGGGCGGTCAGCGACTCTACTCTGACTATGACCTTGAGAGGCTCAACGTTCTTCGGGAGCTCACGGAGGGTGGCCGATCGATCAGCATGGTCGCGCCCCTCTCCGATGGGGAGGCCATGGGGCTGCTTCTGGAGGACCGGGTGGCCGTGGCACCCGGGACGCCGGATGGCACCATCGTCGGTCCCGCCGAAAGGGTCGATCAGGCCTACGCGAGGATGCTCGCGTTCGACGCCGAGGGGTTGGAACGCCTAATGTGGCGTTCAGCGTTGTCGCTCGGGGGTCGCACTTTCCTCAACGAGGTGGTCAGCCCCTTCCTGACGCGAGTCGGCGCGGGTTGGGCGGAGGGGGAGGTGTCTCCGGCTCAGGAGCACCTCGGCTCGGGAGTGATCGATCGGCTTCTGGATCGGCTTATCGATGCGTCTCGCTCTGACGATGCGCCGAACCTGGTCGTATCGACACTTCCGGGGGAGCGACACGGACTCGGCGCGAGGCTCGTGTCGACCGCAGCCGTGCTGCAGGGATGGAGCGTCAAATACCTGGGGACGGACCTTCCTGTCTCAGAGATCGCCGGCGCGGCGCGTGGTGTATCCGCGGCGGCCGTGGCGATCAGCCTGGTGAGTCGTGAGCGTATCGATGAAGACCAGCGCGCACTGGCTTCCCTCAGGGAGCAACTCGACCCGTCAGTCGCGCTCCTCGTAGGCGGACGTGCGACCTCCCTCCTCGACAGGACGCTGCTGCCCGACGGCATCTGGATCCAAGACGGCCTCGAGAGCCTTCCCGCGCCGCCTCCTGGCGGTGCCCGCCCCGGGTTGACGACGAGCTGACCGCTCCGGAGCCCATCCGAGGCTCCGCCATCGCAGCTCCGCGCGACTTTCGCGCGCAGATCGCACCCGCCGTCCTGGCCGCTGCTCCCACCGCTCGTGTGGAGCTTCTGCTCAGACTCGAGATCGTCTGTCTCGCATGCGTTTATGAATTGTTTAACTTAACCCTTGACAAAAGCTATTAACTCTCTACGATACTTGCGTGAAGTATAGTGAACAGTTTTACAAAACCTGAACAACCGGCTGGTGTGAACCAGGCCGGATTGGAGAGAAAGACCAGTGAAAAGCACCAAGAACCTCTTACGCCGCTCTGGCATTGCCTGGCTCCCGTTGGTGATGTTGAGCGTAGCTGCTTGCGGCGAAGACTCAATCGCTCCGGAGGATCTCCTGGAGGACATCGCGGCGATTGCGGCCTCAACAGGCGAAGTCAGCACGCTGAACGCCGCCCTTGGGGCAGCGGGTCTGACCTCCGACCTGGAGGGAGACGGACCTTTTACGGTCTTCGCACCGCGGAATGCGGCATTCGACGCTCTCGGCGCCGATGTCGTGGCGGCATTGCTCGAGGCCGGTAACGCCGACCTTCTGAGTGAGATCCTGACGTTCCACGTCGTGGCCGGAGTCGCTGCGTTGTCCACGAGCCTCACCGATGGTCAGACGGTCACGACCCTTCAGGGTGAAGACCTCACGATCAGCCTGGCTGGCGGAGGCGTGTCGGTGAACGGAGCCA
>JBDGVT010000214.1:0-5523 GCA_039585495.1 Gemmatimonadota bacterium
ACTCTCTACCCTGGGCGATCGTCAATGATGGAGTGATGGGTGGCCGCTCCAGGAGCAGCTTCGTAGGGACCCGGCAGAGCACAGCTCTCTTCAGCGGCACACTATCGCTTGAAAACAACGGCGGCTTCGCTTCCACGCGCGCCCGACTCGAAACCAACACCTTCTCGGGCTCTGACGGCGTCATCATTCGAGTACGAGGGGACGGGCGCAGTTACCAGCTTCGACTTCGCATGGATGGGCGGTTCGACGGCATCGCATACCAGGCGGCATTCGCAACTGAGCCAGACGAGTGGACGGAGATCGTGCTCCCCTTCGAATCGTTCCTGCCGACGCTCCGCGGCTCCGTCCCGCGTCGGGCCGCGCTCCTGAACCCATCCCGCATCCGGCAGTTGGGCTTTCTCCTCGGCGACAAGTTGGAAGGGCCGTTCCGATTGGAGGTGGATTGGGTGAAAGCGTACCAGTCCAGCCATGACGCGGCGCCGAGTAACATCGACGCCTCACGTCGCGACTAGCTTTGCTCAACCGTCCCGCCAACGACCGACAGCACCATGCCTTCAGCGCCGAATCTCGAGATCACCGCTCTGTGCAAGAGTTACGCCGAGGGCGGACGCACCCATGTCGTGCTCGACGGCGTGGATTTGGCGGTGCAGCCAGGCGAGCGTGTGGCGATCCTCGGCCCTTCGGGATCGGGCAAGAGCACCATCCTGAACCTGGTATCCGGCATCGACGATGCAGACGCGGGGGCGATCACCGTTGGTGGCGTGCGCGTCGATACGATGTCCGAGAACCAACGCACGGTGTTTCGGCGCGAGCACATCGGATTCGTCTTTCAGGCGTTCAACCTGATCCCGACCCTGACCGTCCTCGAGAACCTCCTCCTCCCTCTGGAGTTGCAGGGAGCGCTTGCCGAGGAACACCTCGAGCGGGCCAAGAGCCTGCTGGACGAGGTAGATCTCCTCGACCGGGAGGATGCCTTCCCCGATCGATTGTCTGGAGGTGAGCGTCAGAGAGTCGCAGTAGCTCGCTCCCTGGTGCACCACCCGACGCTGATCCTCGCGGACGAACCCACGGGAAGCCTCGACGAAGACCGGGGAGCCCGGATTGTCGAACTCCTGGAGGGCATGACGCAGAGCAGCTCCGGATCGCTGCTGCTCGTCACGCACAGCACGGAGTTGGCGGCCCGCATGGACCGAATCGTGCGACTCACCCACGGCCGACTGATCGAGGAGTCGGTGTGAAGCTCGCGCGCGCCGCGAGTTGGCGGCACCTGCGGACCCACCCTGGACAGCTCGCGCTTTGTATCATGGGCGTGGCTCTCGGCGTGGCCGTTGTGGTTTCGATCGACCTCGCGATTCAGGCTTCGAAGACGGCGTTTCGCGTGTCGACCGAGACGGTCTCGGGCCGTGCGACCCATCAGGTCTTGGCGGGTCCGGGCGGAATTCCCGATTCTGTGTTCACCGCGATCCGAGTGGATCTCGGTATCCGCGAATCGGCGCCCGTAGTCGAAGGGTTCGCGCGCGCTGACGAGTTTCCTGGTGTTTCCATGCGGGTGCTCGGAGTCGACCCGCTCTCGGAAGGTCCGTTCCGCAGCTTCTCGAGCGGCGGCTCCGGGGTGGATGTATCGCTTGCCCTGACCCAGCCCGGCGCCGTGCACCTTCTGGAGGAAACGGCCCGCGACGCAGGCCTCTCAACACGAGACACGATTCAGGCTCGCGTTTCCGGGACCCCCGTGACGTTCACCGTGGCCGGGACGATCCGCGCCGGTGACGACGCCGTTCGTGCAGGTCTCCGTGATGTTCTCGTCATGGACATCGCCGCAGCTCAGGTCGCGCTCGACCGTGTGGGGGTCCTCGACCGCATCGACCTGATTCTGCCGGAAGGGAGCGTAGGGAACGCACTCGTCGTTCAGATTCGCGAGCGGATCCCGCGGTCCGCGACGCTCGAGCTCGCGGGCACACGAACCGCCGCGATGACCGGAATGCTCGCGTCTTTCGACCTCAACCTTCGAGCGCTGAGCCTGCTCGCCATGGTGTTCGGGATGTTTCTCATCTACAACGCCCTGAACTTCTCCGTGATTCAGCGGCGCGAGCTGTTCGGCCGAATGAGGACGTTGGGCGTCGAGCGCTCACAGATCCTCTCCAACGTACTCCGCGAGGCGACAGGGATCGCCGCGGTAGGTACCGCGATCGGCCTGGTGATGGGTCTCCTCCTCGGGCGAGGGTTGGTGCGGCTTGTGACGCGCACAATCAACGACCTCTACTTCGTCGTCGCGGTCGACGGCGTGGCAGTCGAACCCTGGGTGCTCGCCAAGGGTGCCGCGATCGGGCTTGGCGCGACTTTGCTGGCGGCCATTCCTGCCGCTCGGATCGCATCCAACGCCCCACCGCGGCTCGCCCAGACTCGGTCGGTCCTCGAAGAGGGCGCCAAGCGCTTCGTGCCCCTCGCGGCATGGGCCGGTGGTGGGCTGCTCGCGATCGGTGGTCTCGTGCTGCTTGTGTCCGAGCGCAGCGTGCTCGTCAGTCTGGGTGGGCTTTTTCTGGTCATGCTCGGCTGCGCGCTCCTCACGCCAGCAGGGATGTTGATCGGACTGCGCATCGCCTTCCCTGTGGTCAAGCGACTGGGCGGCATTCTGGGAGTGCTCGCGATACGATCTTTGCGGACATCTCTCAGTAGAACGTCACCCGCCGTGGCGTCCCTGGTCGTGGCTGTGTCCGTAACGGTCGGGCTGGGCATCATGATTCAGAGTTTTCGTGGCACCCTCGTCCGATGGCTGGACAATACGCTGCAGGCCGATGTCTACGTTTCGCTCCCGTCCAACGTCGCGTCGCGGGCCGCGGGAACGCTTTCGCCCGACCTCATCGCCGATTTCGTGGCGCACCCGTCGGTAGTCGGGCACAGCACGTATCGGGGCTCTACCGCCGCCGCTCCCTGGGGGCCGTTGAGCCTCGTCGCACTCGAGCTCGACCCGCGCGGCGAACGCTCGTTCGACTTCATTCAGGGGCAAAAGGCGGAGGCCATGGCCGCCTTTCGGGCCGAGGGCGGCGTGATCGTCTCCGAGCCGCTCGCGTTCAGGTACGACCTCTCCGTGGGGTCCACAGTTTTGCTCCAGACTGAAACCGGCCCTCGAGACTTTACGGTGTCCGGCGTCTTCTACGACTACGGCTCGGATCAGGGAGTCCTGATGATGAGTCGGTCTACGTTCGATCGATACTGGACGGACTCCGGTGTCACCTCGCTCGGGCTCTTCCTTGCGGACGACACCGACGTCGAAGTCACGACGCGTGAGCTTCAGGCACGAGTCCAGCCGGAGGACCTGCTTCTGTCCGTTCGCTCGAACCGAGCATTGAGGCAAGGCTCTCTAGAGGTCTTTGATCGCACCTTCGAGGTCACCACCGTACTTCGGCTCCTCGCGGTGCTGGTCGCATTCATTGGCGTGATGGGGGCGCTCATGGCGCTACAACTCGAGCGAGGCCGCGAGTTGGCCGTACTACGAGCGAACGGCCTTACTCCAGGGCAGGTCTGGAGGCTCGTCACGAGCCAAACCGGCCTGCTCGGTCTGATCTCAGGGCTACTGGCGGTGCCCATGGGGCTCCTCCTGGCCGTGATCATGATCTATGTCGTGAATCGCCGTTCCTTCGGATGGACCCTCCAGTTGGAGGTCGGCCCCGAGGTGGTACTGCAGGCGATCGCCATCGCGCTGTCCGGCGCCCTCTTGGCGGGCCTGTATCCAGCATGGAAGATGTCCCGAACTCCGCCCGCCCTCGGACTGCGGGAGGAGTGATGCGGCTTTCCCCTTACCCGCAGTGGTGGAAAGCATGGTGCGTCCTGGCCATGCTCACACCCGCACTAGCTTGTGGTCCCGGCCCGCAGGCCGACTCCGAGGTCATCTCCCTCGTGGAGACACTCGGCGGATCGGACACGGACGGATACGCGCTCGCAGTCGAGGCGCGGGACTTCCGATTCCCAGCAGACCACGGCCCACATCCCGACTTCAAGACCGAGTGGTGGTACGTCACCGGGCACCTGGAGTCGGACGGCGGGCGGCGCTTCGGCTACCAGTTCACACTCTTTCGCAGTGCCCTGGCCCCCGCGGATGCTGACCCCTCCTCGACTTCTGCGTGGTCCACACGTCAGGCGTACATGGGACACTTCGCCATCACCGACATCGACCGAGAAGCGTTTCACGCCCGCGAACGCTTCGCCCGGGGCGCGGCTGGTCTCGCAGGGTCGTCGGCCCAGCCGCTCGAGGTCTGGTTGGAGGGATGGCGCATCGAGGGTTCGGCCCAAGGTGACGGGTTCCCGATGACGCTGACCGCACACGATCCCGGCGGAGACGGCGAAGCGCAGATCGGTCTCGAACTGACGTTCGATCCCGGGAAAGGCATCGTGCTCAACGGGGATCGAGGCTTGAGCCAGAAGAGCCCCGAAGCCGGCAATGCGTCGTACTACTACTCGCTGCCCCGGATGCCCACCGACGGTACGCTTCAGGTTGGCGGCGAGACATTCTCGGTCGTGGGGTCCTCCTGGCTGGACCGCGAGTGGAGCACATCGGTGTTGGGTGAGGGCCAGATCGGATGGGACTGGTTCGCCCTCCAGCTCGATGACGGCCGCGACGTGATGGCGTATCGGATCCGGCAGGACGATGGCACTGCCGCGCTCGAGAGCGAGGGGATCCTGATCGGCGCTGACGGCCAGTCCACACGTCTCAGGTGGGATGCCGACATCACGGTCGAGGACTCCGGCAGCTGGCGCTCAGCGGATGGTGTCGCGGAGTATCCTGCGCGCTGGAACGTCCGCATTCCCGGTGAGAAGCTCGAACTCCGCGTCGAGCCGCTCGTTGCCGACCAAGAGCTTCGCTTGGCCTTCCGGTATTGGGAGGGAGCGGTTCGAGTGTCCGGCGACGGGCCTGACGGACCGATCACCGGGCTCGGGTACGTTGAGCTCACCGGCTACGCAGTGGGGGGGCAGAGTTGGCGCTGACGTAGCGTCTTCGATCTCTACCGCGGGAAGCTACCTGTGCGCGTCATATCAGCAGGTGGGGAGGTGGAATTCCTGACAAGGAAGCACCGGAGTCTCCCCACGGGCGCCCGGCGCAACGGGCGCCGACCTTTTTGAGGCATACCTGCCCTCAGTATACACCCTGGCGACGGCGAGGGCGGGTACGTGTCGGCCACTCGAGGACTCCCACATCCGGGACGAGGGCGGGTACGTGTCGGCCACTCGAGGACTCCCACATCCGGGAAATGAGAGGCGAGCTGTTCGCTACCGCCATCCGCCCAACAGATGGAGGTGAGCCGATGAATCCGTTCTCCGTTATGGCCCGCTTGGTAGGCGCAGGCATCGTGGTCCTGGTCCTTGCCGCGTGCCAGGACCAGATCGTCGCGCCTGCGGAAGGGCCGATCATAGTCGAGCCGTCCATGTCGATGAATGGGCCGGCGCCAGCCGCACCCATGGGTCTCGAGACCGTAGGCGAAGTGGACATTTGGCCCTGGACCGGGCGCGACCTGGCCGGTACGACCGCCG
>JBDGVT010000215.1:0-5186 GCA_039585495.1 Gemmatimonadota bacterium
GATGAGGGTACCTGTTACATATCGGCGAACGCCGACCCGTCCGAAGCCGTAATCGATGAATTCGGAGGAGGTCACACAGCACTCGCTGCCGAGATGGGTCCTGGCCTCGCCTTTACCGTTGAACGCGACCTTCAGTGGGCGGAGGATGGGCGCGTCACAGTCGCGCTCAGATTGGGCGATGCTCTCTCACAGGGGAGCTTACTGTACCCTGTCCAGTCCGTGATCACCGAGACCGTGTGGTATGTCACACTCCCGGCAGGTCGGGTCCAAGTCAGTCGTGTCTGAGTCCGCAGTGAGCCTCATATCTTCGTTTGGCGACCTGTCGATCCGGGCCCGGGTCCTCCTGGTGCTGGCCTCGGTCGCGCTGATTTCCGTGGGGACGGTCTCAGGTGTGGCGTATCGCCTCGGCGTCACCACGCTCACGGAGCAGGCGCTGGACCAGCTGACGTCCGTACGAGAAATGAAGGGTGCACAAATCGAGAGCTATTTCGAGCTCATCGATGATCAGCTTGTGACACTGTCCGAAGATCGGATGGTGGTGACCGCACTTCGCGAGTTCAGTAGTGCCGCTCGGAATCTGGAGGGAGAGCTTAGCGGGGGTGGTAGGACTTCGGCCGAAGTAGAGCGGGGACTACGTCTGTATTACCAGGACGAGTTTCTGCCCCGTCTCCACAGCAACATTCCTGTCGAGCGTCCGCTGTCTGATTTCTGGCCGGAGGATGTTCTTACTCAGGCGTTGCAAGATCTGTACATCAGCTCGAACCCGTTCTCTGTCGGGTCGAAACAGTTGCTCGATCGAAGCGACCGGGGCACGCGGTATGACGAAGTACACGCAGAGTATCATCCGCTCCTGAGAAGTTTTCTCGAACGCTTCGGGTACTACGACGTGTTCCTGGTGGACGGTGCTACTGGTCGGATCGTGTACTCAGTCTTCAAGGAGGTGGACTTCGGGACGTCCCTGCTGGACGGCCCGTATCGTGAGTCCAACATCGCGGCTGCATATCGCGCCGCGGTCGAGTCGGGAGTTCCCTCGTTTACGCGATTGGAAGATTTTCGACCGTACGACCCGTCTTACTCTGCTGCGGCTTCGTTCGTGTCGTCGCCGGTTTTCGACGGGAATGAGGCGCTCGGCGTGCTGATTTTCCAGCTCCCGGTCGATCGGATCAACGACGTGATGACGAGTAGTCGCTCATGGTCGTCGATGGGGCTGGGCGAGAGTGGGGAAGCGTACCTCGTGGGACCTGACTACCGACTCCGCACAGAGTCGCGATTCCTCATCGAGGATCCGGACCAGTACATCCAGGCGATTCGAGGCGCGGCAGTCGATGCTGCCACGATCGCGGCCATCGAGTCACTCGGCAGCACCGTCGGGCTGCAGGTCGTGCGAACCGAGGGGACCGAGCAGGCGTTGAGCGGTGAGACCGGCACCGCCCGTTTCGCGGACTACCGGGGGGTTGAGGTATTCTCCAGCTATCGACCCCTGCGCATTCCGGGGCTCGACTGGGTGCTCATGAGCGAGATCGATGTTGGGGAGGCGCTCGAGGCAGTTGCTCGGCTCCGTAACCGTATGCTGGGGTGGCTCGCCGTTCTGGGAGGCGTCCTGGCGGTTCTCGCGTTCTGGTTTGCCGGGAGCCTCACCCGACCGATCCGGGCCCTCTCGGCTAGCGCGGCAGAACTCGCGAGCGGGGATCTCGAGACCGCGATCGACGTTCGTCGCGGCGATGAGATCGGAGAGCTTGCGAGGAGTTTCGACACCATGCGGATCTCGCTCAGGGACCTTGTGGACAGGCAAAATCGGGCGATCGAGGCGCTTTCCACTCCCCTGATCCCCATCCAGAACGACGTCGTCGTCATGCCGCTCGTCGGAGAGTTCGATCAGGAGCGGTGTGATCACCTGCGTGAATCGCTGGTCGAGCAACTGCATGCACGAGGTGCCCGCGTCGCGATCCTCGACCTCACGGGCGTCCCGCACATGACTGAGGAAGTCGCTCGGGGCCTGATTCGGGTGGCGAAGTCCGTACGACTGCTCGGTGCTCGGGCCATCATATCCGGCGTCCAGCCAGCGCTGGCGCTCGAGCTCACGGACGGGGACGTCCATCTCGAGGGCATTGAAGCGACCCGTTCCCTACAGGATGCGATCGACTCGGCCGTGAGCCGAAGCTGACCAGAGTCTCCCCCGCCACACGAGGATGAGTGGCGAACATCACATAAGGATTACCCATGTCGGACACGAGCAGAACGAGCAGCCATCAGGACATCAACACGCAGAAATTGCTCGACCTTTATCGGATCACTGAAGACGATCTCGCATTGATCAAGAAGTTCGGCGAACAGGCCCGGGCACGTCTGGAGGAGTTGATCGCGACGTGGTACGAATGGCTTCAAGTGCTTCCGGATTACGACGAGTTCTTTTCCGACCCAGAGACGCTCGACAGAGTACAGCGGGTCCAGTCCGATTACTGGAAGGAATTCCTGGCCGGCCGGGTCGACGATCAGTACGTGGATGGGCGTCACCTCGTGGGTGAGACGCATGCCAGGATAGGACTGTCGCTGAACACCTATTTCGCCGGCATGAACAGGTTCCAGGACCTGTTCAGCATGGTGATCAGCGAGGGGAAGTTCGCTGAGGCCGATCGGGCTCCGACCCTCCATGCCGTCGGGAAACTCCTGCATCTCGATACGGCGATCGTGGTGGAGACATACAATCGACTCGTCGAGGAGACGCTGACGGCGCAGTCACGCTCCCTCATGGAGATGTCGACGCCCGTGACTGAGATCTGGGAAGGTCTTCTCTTTCTGCCGATCGTCGGGATCATCGATTCCAGGCGGTCGCGAGATGTCATGAACGCGACGTTGAACAAGATCTCGGAGACTCAGGCCCGCGTCTTCATTCTCGACATCAGCGGGGTCGGCATCGTCGACACGGCCGTGGCCAATCATCTGATCAAGATCACCCGGGCGACGCGCCTCATGGGTTGTGAGACCACCATCTCGGGCGTCTCTCCGGCCATTGCGCAGACCATCGTAGACCTGGGTATCGATGTCGGAGAGGTTCAGACCACCGCGACCATGCGCGACGCACTGGCCGATGCGGTGCACGCGATCGGGCAGAGGGTCTCGTCGCGCCGTTGACATGAGTTCGAGATCCAGATCCGGCATCCCCCTGCAGCTCTCGCAGGAGTGTGTGGTTGCGTCGATTCAGGTCGACCTCGATGAGGACGTCCTCCAGGGGTTTCGGCAAGAGCTGCTTGAATTGCTCCAACGTTCAGGCGCCCGGGGCATCATCCTCGATCTCTCAGGCGTCAGTATCATTGATGCAGAGGACTTTCGCGCGCTCCGCGACACGATGGACATGGCCCGACTCATGGGGGCGGTCACCGTGATGTCGGGACTCCAGCCGGGCGTGGTGTCCGCCCTCATCGACCTGGAGGCCGACACGCAGGGTGTCGACGCCACGCTGACGCTCGACGACGCGTTCGAGCGCATGGCTTCCATTCGTGTGGAGCGGGTTGGCCTCGGCGAGGACGCGTCCACAGAGGCGGCGTTGGACGACTCCATGTCGGATGGCGAGGCACTCGAGTCGGAGGAAGCTGAGTGAGTCGTCGAACGATCCGGAGAATCGGCTCGGAGCCCGATGTGATTCATGCCGTCGTGACTGCTACGGAGCTTGCTCGAGGTCTGGAGCTGAGCGAGGCCGACAGTCGGGCGGTTGGGACCGTAGTGTCGGAGCTGGCGACCAACATCATCAAGTACGCGGAACGGGGGCGAGTCACGATTCAGGAGGTGGAGTCTGGAGGGCGGGTCGGCCTGCAGGTGACGGTGTCGGACCGGGGACCCGGCATCTCCAACGTCGACGAGGCGCTTCAGGACCATTTCAGCTCCAGTGGTACGCTCGGGCTCGGCCTGCCCGGCGTCCGGCGGATGGTGGACGACTTCGAGATCCAGTCGGAGGTGGGCGTCGGGACGACGATCACTGTGAGAAAGTGGACGGCCAACGCGACGCAGTCACAGCGACGACGGGGCCTGATGATCGGTGGCGGTGGCAGCGCTGCGTTTGCCGAACGAGGTACGGACCGAGGCTCGCGAAGCTTTGCCGATCCGAGTGGCTCGCGACCAGCCCTGGATGTGGCCTTTGTCAATCGGCCGTGCCGTGGGGAACTCATGAGTGGAGACGGGACATTCGTCTCGGACTTCGATGGCGGAGTCCTCATAGGCATCCTCGACGGACTCGGCCATGGGAAGGAGGCGAATCACGCCGCGAAGACCGCGATCAGAACACTCCGCGACATCGGGGGCGCGGACCTCCGCCTGATCATATCCAAACTCGATGAGCGGTTACGGGGCACGGTCGGCGCGGCCGTCGGTCTGTGTTGGGTCGACCTGAAGCTGGGCCAACTGTGGTACGCCGGTGTCGGGAACACGGTGTTCCGCACGGAAGGTGATCGACCGATTCGTCTACAGTCGGTCGCGGGTACCGTCGGGGCGAATCCGCGGGCGCCCAAAGTCGAATCGGCTCACCTCCCGCGGGACGGTGTGCTGATTCTGTACACCGATGGGATTTCGGACCGCGCGTCTTTCGATGATTACCCGCAGATTCGCTATCAGACGACCTCGACGATCGCTGAAACAATCGTCACCCGATACGGCAAGAGCCACGATGATGCTACCTGTATCGTCGGCCGCTACAAAACATGATCGAACTGGGAGCGATCAGTGTCGCACAGGCGGGCTCGGTCGGTGAGGCGCGTGAGAAGGTACGCGAGGCCCTGGCTGACCTGACCGGAAACACAATGGTCGCAAGCCGCATCGCAGGCGTGACATCACACCTCGCACGCGCCCTGAGGAGGGGCGCGGATGACGGAAGGATTGTCGTGCGACTCGATCGAAGCGGTCAGCTACTCGTCTTTGTCCTGGATTTTGTGGGTATCCGAGACGCCTCGGAGTCGTTTCCTGTGTCGTCGTTCTTCGACAGCTCTACCCGAGTGCGCGTGGAAGGCGAGCCGGCCTTGAGGTTGACGATCGAGCTCTCTTCGACGCCGACCACCACGCTGACGGATCGTCAGCTTGCTCGCGTGCAAGCGGGAATCCGGAAGAAGGGCCGGGATGCGCTCCTTGAGGAGGTCCAGGCCAAGAATCGTGAGCTCCAGGAGTCGTTCGACAACCTCCAGCGTACCACTGCGGCGAAG
>JBDGVT010000216.1:0-5574 GCA_039585495.1 Gemmatimonadota bacterium
CGTGTATGTGACGGTGTCCATCACGACCTCCGTCTCCGGAACCTGATCTCCTCCCGTGCCCTGACCACGACCTCGGGCCCGCCCTCTGCCCTGGTCCTGACCGCGACCACGGCCCCGACCGGCCTTGTCGGGATTGACGACGGCTCGGCGGACGTTCCGCTCGACGATCGCTTCATGGCGATCGACGTCCACGTCCTCCTCGACGACCTCGATGCCCGAGAGGCGAATCAAGACACCGAGGTCAGCTCCGATCAGATCGAGGGCGCGACCCACGACCAACGGACTCTGCGCGACCTGTCCGCGCAGCAAGCCCCGAAGCTCGTTTCGGAGAATCAGCGGGTCGGCCATCTGGATGAACAGGGGCGGACGGTTCCAGTGGTCCAAACCAAGATCCTGATCCAGGCTCATCTCGAACTCGCCCCCGAGATAGTCGCGAACACCCGGCGAACCGGTGACCGGCAGGACTGCCAGTACTACCGTTCCTTCCGCCAGGGCCCGATCCTGAAGGTCTCTCACGGCCAACACGGTTTCGCGGCTGGGCGAGGCACGCACCTCCAGGGCCTCCTGAGCCAGCCCGAACGCCGAGCGCGGACGGAAATCTTCGATCTCCACCTCCGCCCACTGAAGCAGGACGCGTGTCTCCGCATCGTACGATTCTTCAACCTGATCTCGCGAGGGCAGGTAGTCGCCTCGGGCGCCCATGTAATACCCGCGGGCATCGCCCCAGCGGCCGTCCTGGGTAGCCTCGTCGCCGCGAACCATCTGCCAGTCGATCGCGTTATCGAAAATGGCCCGTCGAATTGTCCCGTAGTCCCCGGGCAGGTCGATCCGAAGGCCGACTTCGCGGACGCGTGCAAGCATCCGATCGATTCGGCTGTAGAGCCCCGCAGCCTGAACCGGATCCCCCCGCCGTTCCAGATCGTCGGCATCGTCCATCGCGGTCGTCACCGCCGAGTCACCGGCCGCTAGAAGCCGGTCCTGGGCTTCCACCAGCTCGCGGTCCTTCTCAACCGCGTCGGCGTAACGATAGACCGCTTCGATGTACCGTCCCTGCGACTGGAGTGCGATCCCGTCGTTGAGTCGGTCGGTCGCAGAAGTACACGCGGCAAGAAGCGCGAGCGGCAAGAGTGTCGCCAGGGGAAGGCGCGTAGAAGCCATGGAAGTCCCTTATTGTTGTTTCGGGCTCAACGCCCATTAAGGTAGTGAGGTGATCGCCGCGAGTCATGGCTCTTGTTGAGAGCCTGTCACCCGGTTCAGCTTCCCGCCCCCACTCGACCGAGTAGAACGGAGACCGTCTTGGATTTTCGCAGGCATGTTGGGATGCTCGCGCTCGCAACCGTCTTGGCCGCCGTCCCGGGGCCGATCGAGGCGCAGGCCACGTCCGGCGGCTACCCGGCCGCACGCTCGGGTGGCAACTACATGTTCAACTATTACCTCCCGCCTGCACCGAGTTCGACGCCCTGGTACCCGGCCTGGTCGCCGGATGGGACGCAGATCGCAGTGGCCATGCACGGCTCGATCTGGAGCGTCAGTCCCGAATCGGGTCTCGCGATCGAGCTCGTCTCGGGCCCGAAGTATTACTCGTCGCCCGATTACTCGCCCGACGGTATGTGGCTCGTGTACACGGCGGACGACCATGGGCGGTCGATCCAACTCGAAGTGCTCGACCTCAGTACGGGCGACACCCATCGACTCACCGACGACGACCACGTGTACGCGGACCCCGTGTTCAGTCCGGATGGGACTCGCATCGCGTACGTCTCGACCGAGCCGAGCGGCTACTTCAATGTCTCCATCCGACCGTTCGCAGATGGCGCGTGGCATGGAGATGCCGAGGCGGTTACCAGCGACAACGACTTCGGGAAGAGTCGCCTCTACTTCGGCGCCCAGGACATGCATATCAGTCCTGCCTGGTTTCCCTCGTCCGAAGAGCTCCTCCTTGTCTCGAACCGGGACGTCGCGCTCGGTAGCGGGAACGTCTTTCGCGTTCCGGCGCGAGCCGGTGGATTCGAAGACCGGACCCCCGTTCTCGTAGAGCAGACACTCTACCGGACCCGGCCAGACGTTTCGATCGACGGAAAGCGATTCGTCTTCTCGTCGACCCGGGCCGCCGCCGATCAATACAACAACTTGTACGTGCAGCCGACGGTGGGAGGTGAGCCCTACAAGATGACCTTCTTCGAGCACGACGCGTTCCATCCGAGGTGGTCCCCTGACGGCGAATGGATCGCGTATGTGGACAACCGCGACGGACTCCCGCAGCTGAAGCTGCTCGAGACGTATGGTGGCCGAATCGTCGACGTGGACATAACCGGGCGGCGTTGGCTGAACCCGATGGGCACGCTGCGCGTCAGGACGCTCGATGCCGGCGGCGCGACCACTGGCAGTCGGATTCACCTCACGGCCTCAGACGGTCGCTTCTACGCCCCACCAAGCCAATACGCTCGGATCCAGGGCGGTGGAGGCGCGTGGGCGTTCCACCACCCGGGCGCGTTCGAGGTAGAGCTGCCAGCTGGAGAGCTATCGCTGACGGCGGTCAAGGGGTTCGAGCACCTCCCCGTCGACCGAACCGTCGAGATCGCGGCCGGTGAAGTCACGGAGGTCACGATACAGTTCGAAGCGATGATCGACATGGCGGCCCGAGGATGGTACAACGGCTCCACGCATGTCCACGCGAACTACGCGGGGAACCTGCACAATTCGCTCGAGAATCTGATGATGATGTCCGAAGCCGAGGACCAGGACGTCGTCATGGAGCAGATCGCGAACAAGGACAACCGGGTCCTCGACCATCAGTACTTCTTACCCGGCGGGGAGGCTCACCCACTCTCGACGTCCGATCATATGCTCATCGTCGGCCAGGAATACAGACCCCCGTTTTACGGCCACGTCTTCATGTTCGGGATGAGGGACCACCTGATTTCTCCCTTCACGACAGGGTATTCCGGTACGGGCATCGAGAGTCTCTATCCGTCGAATACAGACATGTTCGAAAAAGCCCGCCGGCAGGGTGCCCTCACGGGCTACGTCCATTCCCAGTGGAACGGCGATCCGCTGGAGGGCAACCTGGGCGGAGCGAAAGGCTTCATCGTCGACGCCGCTCTGATGACCGCCGACGCTGTCGAATGGTCCACGTCACAGACCGGGTTCGCACCGGTCTACGCCGTTTGGAACAATGGACTACGTCCAGTGCTGGTTGGCGGCGAAGACTCCATCAGCGATCTGCACGCCTCCAAGCTCATCGGGTCGGTCCGCACGTACGTCAAGTTGCTCGACGGCGATCCTCTCACGATGGACCGGTGGTTAGACGGGCTCCGGAACGGACACGCGTTCATGTCCACAGGACCCCTGGTGGAGCTCGAAGTGGACGGTCGTATCCCGGGTGAAACCCTGGAGTTGTCGGAGGGCTCGGAGGTGGTCGTATCCGTGGAGGTCACGTCGGCCACACGGCTGGAACGCGCCGAGTTGGTATTCAACGGTGAAGTGATCGCGTCGATTCCCTTCACCGAGGATCGCCGGACGCTCTCGTTCGAGCGTTCCTTCCGTCCCCAAGGGTCGGGGTGGTACCACGTGCGTGTCAGCGGCGCCCCGGGTGAGTCCTTTCCCATGGACGTTCCTTGGGTTCAAGCCGCGACCAACCCGGTCTGGATCGTTCTGGACGGTGCGCCGATCCGCTCAGCGGAATCCGCCAACTACGCCCTGGCGTGGATCGACAGGCTCCAGGAGATGGCCGAAGAATGGCCCGACTGGCGCTCGGAGGCGGAGCGCAACCACGTCTTCGGCCAGTTCGACGAAGCGCGGGAAATCTACCGCGCCTTCAGAGCCGAAGCCGGCGGCAGCTAGAGCAGGAGTAGCCGCTCCGGCCCGAAGGGACGCCTCGGACCGGAGCCAGCAACCGTTAGCCGAGCATCATCCCGGCCAGGAAGTTCATGACCGCAAAGGCGACGCTGCCCCACATCGCTGCCGAGAAGCCCTCGATCTCGAAGCCGTCCACGAAGGCAGCCGCGAGCATCAGCATCAACGCATTGATGACCAGCACGAAGAGGCCAAAGGTCAACAACGTGACCGGCAACGTCATGAGCAATAGCAGCTTACGGACCGAAGCGTTGGCGAGCCCGAGAACGATCGCGCCGAACACGGCCGACTTCCCGTCTCGAACCTCGATCCCATCGACCAGCCGGCCGACGAGGAAGAGGAGTACTGCGTTGAACAGAATGTGGATTACGAGATCCATGGCCTTCTCATCCTCCCCGCATCGTTTAACAAGCTCCGACGCACCTGCGCCGGAACGGAGCCTTCTGTATTCTTTGACGGGAAAACGACCCAAATCGTTTCCCCGGATGTGAAATCGCCCCGAAGAGTCGCCTTCATGTTTCGAGCCTACGCCTTGAAAGTCCTTTGCGCCGCGATCCCTCCGCTCGCCTTCGCGGGCTGCGGCGACGACCCGGTTCCGTTCGAGATCGCGGTGGAGTGGGCGGCCGTGCCGACCCCGACCCAGGGGACCGTGAACGTCGCGTTCGTCCGCCCGAGGAACGAGGGAGCCGGTCCTCACCCAGTCATCTTCGCGCTCCCGTGGGGCTCCGGGAACGAGGACCTCACCGAGGGCTTCGTCAACACCTACTGGCTCACGGAAGGGCCGGCGCGTGGATATTACGTCGTTGCACCCGCTGTCCTGGGGAGCGGCCTCGAGAGCAACGCAGACGAGATCATCCCGGCTGTCTTCGACTGGATGGCTTCGGAGTTCGACTTCGACCCTGATCAGGTCGCGATCGTCGGGGCATCGAACGGTGGCCGGGGCATGTTCTTCGCGGCGCTATCCCAGCCAGGCCGTTTTCAGGCGCTGGTCGGACTTCCCGGTCAGTACTCGGGGCCCGCGGCAGACCTTTCCGTCCTTGCCGGCAAGCCCATATGGCTGATGGTCGGGGAAGAAGACACCCCGTGGCTCGCCGCGTCCGAAGTCACCGTGGCGAAGCTCGACTCCGTGGGGATCGCGGCCGAGTTGGACACGATCGTCGGACAGGGGCATGTCCTCGCACTGAATCTCCTGCCCCTCCTGGACGGAATCGACGCCGCCCTGGGTCGCTTCTTTCCGTTCACGTGGCCTTGATCGTCGTCTGCGGCGCCCGACTTCGTCGCCTCAGAACCGTCAGCGTCGGGGGCGTCTGAGTCCGAGCCTTGAGCTTTGGTGTCTTCCAGCTCTCCGCCCACCGATTCGTCCAACTCCATTGGGGGAACTGCGCCTCCATCCAGCAGCAGTTCGCCGTCGCGATCGTTCGACCGGATCGCCGCGCTCAGGCATGCGTCGGACAGCTCATCGGAATCCTCGAGGACATCGGGAGAGCCTTCCCGCGCCCATCCTCTCACTTCCTCGGCACGCCGCGAGAAGTCGAGGCTGTCGAGTGAATCGGCAACCGCATCGACGAACTCCGACTCCGGAGCGACCTTGGCCATTTCGAAGATCTGCGTGGCGGCCCGCGAGTTCTGGGCCGCGTCCTTCGCAGCGGTCACGTAGTCCCGCAGGTGCAGGAGTGCGGTTGCCTGATGGCGCGCCGCCAGATCGAGCCAGGTCAGCGT
>JBDGVT010000217.1:0-5079 GCA_039585495.1 Gemmatimonadota bacterium
ACACAGCGGCCTGATGGCCGTCCTGATCGCCTCCGCGGCGGTCCGCTTGTGGGACCTTCCAGACTGGTGGCTCAACCCGGACGAGGGGATCTACTACTCGATCCTCACCCGGGCGGACTACGGCGATTTCTGGCAGGAATTGTCCAGCAACGCCCACCCGCCCCTGTACTACCTCCTGCTCAGAGGGCTCGGCTTCCTCACGTGGGACTTCCTGTGGTTCCGAGTGTTGTCGGTCCTTTCCGGAATCGCTGCCGTCGCCGGAGTGTTCGTCGTGGCCCGACGCCTCTCGGGAGAAGGGGACGGGGCCTCCGTCGCTGGCTTCGTCGCGGCGCTCCTGCTCGCGTTCGCGCCCGGCGCCGTAGGTCTTTCTCAGGTCATGCGACCGTACATGCTTCAGCTCGCTTTCCTGACCTGGGCGCTGTTCTTCCTGCTGCGTTCCTTCGAGACCTCGACTACACGTGACCTGGGGGCCTATGCGGGGCTCGCCTGCCTCGCGCTCGCGACACACTACGGCTCGTTGCTGGCCCTCGGAGTCTTCGGTCTTCTGGTCCTCGCGCACGGTTTCGCTCAGGGGTTCGCGACCCCTGCCTGGAGAAGGCTCGCGCTCTGGCACGCCCTGCCCGCCGCGATGGTCGTACTCCTGTACTTCATCCATCTTCGGCCGCTCTCGAACAGCGCACTCGCGACCGAGGCGCTGGATGGCTGGCTCAGCTACTTCATGATCCACTCGCCGGGAGACGTGTGGTGGAGCCTGCTCGGCTTCCAGCGGCTCATCGCCCTCCCCTGGCTGCATGGCCCGATCGCTCTGCTCCTGCTCGCCTCCCTCGCCGTCTCCGTGGCCAAGCGCGAGACCCGTGTCACGATCCTGCTCGGGGGAGCCCTCCTCATCGCGATCGTGGGGGCAGGGACCGGCTTCTATCCGTTCGGCTCCTCGCGTCACTCCACCTGGGTGATGGCGTTCGCGCTGCCCGTGCTCGGGTGGCTGGCGGCCCAGGCGATCGGGCCGTCGTGGAGAGAGCAGTCCATCGGGCGAGTCGGCGCACGACTCGCCGTGCCTGTCGCGCTGCTCCTTCTCGGTGGCCCCGTCGGAGGTCTCATCGGGATGGAACGGGCCCGCCTGCCCCAGACGGAGAGAATCCTTCGGCAGGACGATCTCACGAGCATGGTCGCCGCGCTCGATCCGAGCGCGGAGCCCGAGCTGATCGTCATGAGTTCGCAGACCTTCTATCTGTTACTTCCCTTTTACCCCTCCGACCGGGAATCGGCGACGTTCACCCCTGACGGCACCTCGTTCCACTTCCAGTACGGAGCGCGGCGCGTACTCGTGAGTACCGCCTGGGACTTCACGGTCAGGGAGGAGAGCGACGGCACCCGGACACCAAACCAGAATGGCGTCTTCGATGCGCCTCTCAGCGGTTTCCTGAATGCCGCGCATGACGCCTTCCCCGGGCTCGCCATGGGCGAGCGGGACGAAGCGGTCTTGCTCGTCGGAGGATGGCCCCCGGACTTCCTCGGAGAGCTCCAGGTACTCGCGGGCCAGGCGGACTTCGTGCTGTCCTGGCAGAGTGTTCCGGGACTCTTCGCATTCCAGATCGGATTGCAGCCGTTGCGTGAGGCGCTCGGGGTCGGAGGCCTCGACTAGCCGCTCGTAGGCAACAAAATACCGAAGCTTGAAGTTCTGGGTCGATGACTCAATCTTCTCCGCCGAAATGCGGCCAGGCCCTGCCCGGACTGTTCCGCGCCGATCCGCATGCTGCCCGACAAGACCGAGGAGGCTCCTTGCAGCCGAAGTCATCACCCTCTCTGGTTGGTCTCCTCACCGCGCTGTTTCTCGGCGCCTTCAATGACAATGCCTGGCGCATGGTGGTCGTGCTTCTGGCCTTCGACGGCCTGGAGGAACAGCTGCTCAGCGGGTCGGAAGCGGCCCGTCAGGCGGCGTACCAACAGATCGGCACCACCGCGATGCTCGTGTTCGTGCTACCGCTCATCCTGTTCTCGCTCCCTGCTGGAGTGATCGCAGACCGGGTCAGCAAGCGGAGCATCATCCTCTCGATGAAGGTCGTAGAGGTATGTCTCATGACCGCGGCACTGTTCACCCTGGCGCTCGCGCCTGGGGTGGTATGGCCCGCCCTGGTCATCGTCGGACTCATGGGCGTTCAGTCGGCGATCTTCGGACCGGCCAAGTACGGGATCCTCCCGGAGATCCTCCCACACGAACGCCTCTCCGAGGGTAACGGGCTCGTTCAGCTGTGGACCTTCCTCGCCATCGTTCTCGGAACCGGTGCGGCGGGCCCACTCGTGGGACTGACGGGTGACCGGGTGTGGATCATCGGCGTCGTGCTCGTGGCCTTTTCGCTCGTCGGTACAGCGGCGGCGCTGCTCGTGCCTCGCGTCTCCGCCTCGCGGAGCGCCGGCGGCCTGGTTGAGACGGTTTCGACCGCCGCACGGATTATCCGCCACGATCGGGTCCTGCTCTTCTCGGTGATCGGGCTCGTGCTCTTCTGGATGGTGGGCAGCCTCGTGCTGCAGAACGTTCTGGTCTACGGCAGAAGCATCCTCGGGCTCGGCCAGGTCATGGCCACGGTGCCAAGCGCCATCCTCTCGGTTGGAATCGGCATGGGCAGCGTCCTCGCTGTAAGGCTGTCTGCCTCGAAGGTGGAATACGGACTCATCCCGCTCGGCGCGCTGGGGCTCGGCCTGTTCATCGCGATGATGGGCACGCTCCACCCGAACCTCGTGGGGACGGTCGCCCTCATGACCCTGGGAGGTGTGGCCGGCGGACTTGTCATCGTCCCTCTCGAGGCTCTGCTCCAATGGCAATCACCCGCCGATCGCCGAGGCGGGATCATCGCTCTGTCCAACGTCTTCATCAGTTCCGGGACGCTGCTCGGGTCCACACTCGTCTTCGTTTTGGCAAAGGCGATGTCACCAGATGCCGTGTTCCTCGTGGGAGGACTCATCGCTCTCGCGGGGACTGCCTGGGCGCTTTGGCTCCTGCCGGCGGCGTTCATCCGGCTGGTCGCGATCATCCTCACCCACACGCTCTACCGCATTACGGTGGTGGACGGAGACAACGTCCCGTCCGAGGGCGAAGCGCTCCTCATTCCGAATCACGTATCGCTCATCGACGCGTTCTTCATTCTGGCGAGCACCGATCGTCAGGTGCGCTTCCTCGTCAGCGAACGGACGTACGCGCTCCCGGTACTCAACCCCTTCTTCCGGATGATGAGGGCGATTCCCATCGGAACCTCGGGAGGGCCGAAGGTGGTCGTTCGGGCGATGCGAGAGGCCGCGGCGCATCTCGATACCGGTGAGGTGGTGTGCATCTTCCCGGAAGGTGAAATCACCCGGACGGGGATGCTCCTTCCGTTCCGACAGGGATTCGAGCGGATGGTGAAGGGACGCACCACGCCGATCATCCCGGTTCACCTCGATCAGGTCTGGGGCAGCATCTTCAGCCGTGAAGGTGGCCGATTCGTCTGGAAGGTCCCGAAACGGATCCCCTATCCCCTAACGGTCTCGTTCGGCACCCCCATGGCCGCCGACACTCCGACGTTCGAGGTGCGCCAGGCCGTGCGCGAGCTCGGCGCCCAGGCCTGGAACGAACGCAAAGTCAGTCGACCCCTGCTCCATCGCAGCTTCATCCGCAGTTCGAGGAGACGCCCACGTGCCCTGGCGTTCGCCGACGCCACTCGCCCCAAGTTGTCGAGGTTCGGTGCGTTGGTCGGCTCGATTGCGATGGCGCGCAGACTCCGAACCGAGTGGCAGGGGGACGAGGCGGTGGGCATTCTCCTCCCACCGAGCGTGGCGGCCGTCCTGGTCAACCTCGCGGCGACGTTGTCAGGCCGGACCGTGGTGAACCTGAACTACACCGCCGGGCCCGCAGGGCTCGAGTCGGCAGTTCGTCAGTCCGGCATCCGGACGGTCGTGACGAGTGAGCTGTTTCTCGAGAAGGCGGAGATCACACTCCCCGACGGAATCGAACCCATCTGGATCAGTCAGGTCGCGACGTCCATCTCTGGTGCAGCCAGGGCCATAGCACTCCTTATCGCCGTCCTCGTCCCCGCGCCGCTCATCGAACGCTTCTGCGGAGCGACGAAAAGGATGTCGGTGGACGACACCGTCGCGATCATCTTCAGCAGCGGGAGCACGGGAGAGCCGAAGGGCGTCTGCCTCAGCCACTTCAATCTCGACGCCAACGTCGAGGCATCGGCTCAGGTTTTCCACCTGCTCCCCAACGACCGCATTCTGGGCGTTCTGCCGCTGTTCCACTCGTTCGGATACATGACCACGTTCTGGTTCGCGGCAAACCATGGCCTGGGGGTGGTTTTCCACCCGAATCCGCTCGATGCGCCGGCGCACGCCGATCTGATCCGGAAGTACAAGATCACGATGCTGGCCTCGACCCCCACCTTTCTGCAGATCTACACCAAGCGTGCCTCACCCGGAGACCTGGGCTCGCTCCGGGTGGCGCTGGTCGGAGCCGAGAAGCTGTCCGATCGCGTTGCCGACGCGTTCCAGGATCGCTTCGGAATCCGGCCTCTGGAGGGCTACGGGGCAACGGAATGCTCGCCGATCATCGCAGTGAGCGTGCCAGACCACAGGATGCCGGGCTTCTACCAGACGGGCTCACGTGATGGGTTCCTTGGGCGTGCGATGCCGGGCGTCGCGCTCCGTGTCGTGGACCCGGAGGGTCCGGAAGACACGCTGGAGGCGCTCCCCCCAGAAACCGCGGGCATGCTGCTGGTCAGAGGATCGAACGTCATGCAGGGGTATCTCGGGCGCGACGACCTCACATCGAAAGCGCTCCGAGACGGGTGGTATGTCACGGGCGACATCGCACTCATCGACGTCGATGGCTTCGTTCGGATTACCGACCGCCTCTCCCGGTTTTCAAAGATCGGAGGAGAGATGGTGCCACACGGCCGCGTGGAGGAAGCTCTCCACCAGGTGACGGGCATCGAACATCAGGTGTTCGCCGTCACGGCGGTCCCGGATGAGAAGAAGGGGGAGAAGCTCGCCGTCCTCCACACGATCGATCCGGAAGGCATCCCGGGGCTCCTGGACGAGGTGAAGCAG
>JBDGVT010000218.1:0-5397 GCA_039585495.1 Gemmatimonadota bacterium
AGTACGGATCGCCTTAGCATGTCTCATTCCGGTTCTTGGGGTGTTCGCCGCCAAGGTAGTAGCTCCTGATGTGCGAGCGAACCCCACGGCACGTAGCTTCGCGCTTCTCAATGAACCGCCAGCCGGAGATGCACCGTGTACTGGATCATCGGGTTCGTGGCCCTCCTGCTCGCGGTCGTGGTCTACGACCTGCTTCAGACCAGACGTGCCATACTCCGGAACTTCCCGATCATCGGGCACTTTCGGTACATCCTCGAGTCCGTAGGCCCCGAGTTGCGGCAGTACATCGTTACGTCGAACAACGAGGAACTGCCGTTTTCGCGTGACCACCGCCGGTGGGTGTACTCGTCTGCGAAGCAGCAGAACAACTACGCAGGCTTCGGGACCGACAACGACCTGGAGAACAACTACGCAGGCTTCGGGACCGACAACGACCTGGAGGGCGCACCGAACTACCTCATCATCAAACACGAGACGCTGGGTAGGCCGCAGGATGTGCATCCTGCGGAGGGGTATCCGCTTCCGTGTGCGAAAATCCTCGGGGGGCACCGTGACCGACGGCAGGCCTTCAGGCCCGCGTCGGTCGTGAACGTGGGTGCCATGAGTTTCGGCTCGCTTTCCTCAACCGCGGTACAGGCCCTCAACCGAGGTGCTGAACTGTCTGGATCTCTGCACAACACGGGTGAGGGCGGCATCTCGCCGCACCACCTGCACGGTGGAGATCTCATCTGGCAGCTCGGAACCGGCTATTTCGGGGCACGAGCACCAGACGGTGCCTTCGATCGAGAAGAGTGCCTGCGCAAGGTCGAGCGCCATCCGGTCCGAGCAATCGAGATCAAGTTGAGTCAGGGAGCCAAGCCGGGCCTTGGCGGTGTGCTTCCAGCCGAGAAAGTCACCGCCGAAATCTCGAAGATCCGGGGAGTCCCGATGGGACAGACCGTGATCAGTCCTTCGGGTCATCGCGCGTTCTCGACCGTAGACGAGATGCTCGACTTCGTCGAGGATCTCGCGGACGCGACGGGCCTTCCGATCGGCATCAAGTCGGCGGTGGGCAATCTCGGCTTCTGGGTCGAGTTGGCCGACCGTATGGCCGAGGAGGATCGGGGCGTCGACTACATCGCTATCGACGGGGGCGAGGGAGGAACGGGCGCGGCTCCATTCGCCTTTGCCGACCACGTCGCGTTGCCGTTCAAGATCGGCTTCAGCCGGGTCTACTCGATCTTCGCAGAGCGAGGCATCCAGCAGAACATCGTCTGGGTCGGATCGGGGAAGCTCGGCTTCCCGGAGACCGCCCTGTTCAGCTTCTGCCTCGGGGCCGACCTCATCGCCGTGGCACGCGAAGCGATGATGGCGATCGGCTGCATCCAGGCCCAACGGTGTCACACAGGCCACTGCCCTACCGGGGTGGCCACGCAGAACCGTTGGCTCGTTCGGGGCCTCGATCCGACCGACAAGGCCGCGCGACTCGCCAACTACGTCGTCACGCTCAGAAAGGAGCTGATCCGGTTGAGCCACGCGTGCGGCGCAGAGCATCCGGGCCTCCTCACCGCAGATCACATGGAAATCCTCGACGGCCAGCTACGAGGCCGCCCGCTCGGTCAGGTGTTCGGGTACGAAGCTGGATGGGAGTTGCCTTCGGAGGCCGACGCGACCGAAATCGCGAGGTTGATGGCCGAGAGCCACTAGTCTCAAGGGGCCGAGAGTCTTCCGTAAGGTCATGTGCTTGCCGGTCGGAAGACCCCTCTCGACATTGCCCGTCCCCTGACACCCAGCCACAACGCAGGTCCCATCGGCTGTGCACAGTCCACCAAGGGAGCATGAACATGTCGGTCCTGAACCAGCTCGCATCTGCGCTCGCGGACGGCACCGTGCGGGTCGTCGATCTCACGCAGCCCCTGAGCCCCGACACTCCGGTCATCGGGTTGCCGGCGATCTTCGGTCAGTCGCCGGGCCTGAGCGTCGACGTGATCAGTCGCTACGACGACGCAGGACCCGGTTGGTACTGGAGCACCCTCACCCTGGGGGAGCATACCGGGACTCATTTCGACGCCCCGGTGCATTGGGTGACCGGCAAGGACCTGCCGCAGAATACCACCGAGACGATTCCGGCCAGCCGACTCGTAGCACCGGCCTGCGTTCTCGACTGCAGCGCCGACGCTGAAGCAGACCCGGACTTCGTCCTCACGCCCGCATGGATCGAGAGCTGGGAGGCAGAGCACGGGCACATTCCGGCCGGATCGTGGGTCCTCATGCGCACGGATTGGAGCAAACGCACGGACGTCGAGGCCTTCCTGAATATCGACGAAAGCGGACCGCACTCCCCGGGCTTCCACAAGGAGGCCTCCGAGCTGCTGGCGCACGATCGCGACGTGATTGGCGTCGGGGTGGAGACCATCGGGACAGATGCAGGACAGGCCGGGGGGTTCGACCCTCCGTTCCCCAACCACACCGTCATGCACGGTGCCGGCAAGCTCGGGCTCGCGAGCCTCTGCAACCTGGACCAGTTGCCAGCCACCGGTGCGATCCTCTTCGCCGCACCCCTCAAGATCGTCGACGGAAGCGGCAGTCCTCTGAGGGTGCTCGCGCTGGTCTGACCCTGGCCGTGCGCCTCTGCCTCAGTCGATGAAGATCGTCTCTTCGGCTGAAACGAAGAGGACGTCACGCAGGTTCTGGAAGCGTCGGAAGACTTCGCCGCCCCTTTGCTGAAGCCGCACGTCGGTGAAGCCCACGAGAACGAGGTCGGCGCTGGCCGACCTTGCCTCGACCAGCCGCTCGTAGTCGATGTCGTCATTTGTCGGGATTACGAGGACGTTCTTCTCGCTGATGAGGAGGCGCCCTTCGGCAATCATGCCGTGGATCTCCTCGGCCCGCTCCTTCACTTCCTTGTGCGGATACGCCGCGAAGAGGCTGACCTCGGCTCCGTGCCAGTCGCGGTGACCGAGCAAGATGTACGAGAGCAGAATCATGAGGTTCGCGTTCCTGGCGTCGTGCCAGGTAAGCCACACGTGAATGCTCTTCCGCGTGCCGAAGAAGTTCTCGCCGTGTCGCAGCACCAGCCGGTTCATGCGCGGAACACCCGCCATGAGCATCCCGCTGACGACCTCCTCGAGGACCTCGGGTCCGTCGTGTCGGCCGAACTCCAGCAATAGCGTGTTGTTCGCCATGCCGGACACACCCGGCATCTGAAGGCTCTGAGCGAGTGCAGACGTCATCGACGGGCTGATCATGGCATCCATATAGATCGCCCCCTTCCTCTCACTCATCGCCTGAATGAGCCGATCGCGTACCGACTGACTCTCCTCGAAGTTCTCCGCGATCAGGCGGCCTTCGATATGGTGGAAGTAGGTGCCGAAGCCATAGCGATTGCAGAGCCACTCCAGTAACTGAACAGGCGCGGACCGGTCGAAGGTCCGAGGTGTGATCATGATCACGCTCGGACGCCAGTCGTCCGGCGGCATCTTCTGGAGGCGGATCTGCAGGTACCGGGTCGCCTGGGTCATGACGCCCTGGAAGATCTGTGCGAGATCGTCGGCGCCCTCACGGCTGCGGCGGATGACCGAGTAGAGCCCCGCCATCACGGCCATGGCACCGACCGCGAAGAGCAGATCCATCTGCAGCATCAGCACGAGGCACATGACTGCGCCGATGAGGCTCAGATACCACTTCGATCTGAAGCTCGGCCGGTACGACGGCCGAGCCGCGAAGTGCTCGAGGAAGGAAATGGCGCACAACGAGCCGTATGTGACCATGAAGAACATGGAGACGACCCGTGCCACCATGTCCACGCTTCCGAGGAAGACGAAGACAATCGCGATCGCCGAGGTGACAAGCGTCGCGTTCCGCGGCTCGTTCGCGTCGCCGATTCCCTTGGACACGAAGGCGTTGAAGTATGGCCGTGGCAGTACCGCATCCGCGCCGAGCGCCTGGAGCGTCCGGGGCGCGACCAGAATGGAGCCGATCGCCGACGACAGAGTCGCACAGGCGAGACCGATCGGAATGATCGGACCCCAGACGGCGATCCGGCTCATGATGAGGGGGTCGGCGCCCAGCGCCTGGGCGTCGGCCGAGGAAGCCAGCTTTATGACGACCAGGACGTAGACGAGCATGCCGACGATCGTCGCGGACATGATGCCGAGGGGGATCGACTTCCTGGGCTGCGCCAGATCGCCGGAGAGACCGACGCCAGCAGTCATGCCGGTAAATGCAGGGAAGACGATCGCGAACACGAGCATGAACGAATCCCTGCCCGGCAGATCGGAAAACACGCTGACCGAGTCCGGACGGATGTCCGTCGGTGCCGAGCCCAGAAAGAACATCGCGAGCGAGAGCGCCAGGATACTCGCGACGACCCACAGAGCCTTCACGCCCAGGTCGGCACCCTTCCGCAGCACGACCGCGACGAGTCCGACCGTTGCGGGCACCGAGATCATGCGCGGATCGAATGGGATGCGGAGCGTCTCCTCGATCCATCCCGCGAGCGGTTGGAAGGCCTCGGCGAAGGCGATCATGTAGAAGGCCACGGAGATCGCCTGCGACATATAGAGGCTGATTCCGATTGCGCCCCCGATCGTGACACCGAAGGATCGCGAGATGATGAAGTACTCTCCGCCACCTTCTACGCGACGGTTGGTGGCGATCTCGGCGATCGCGAGCGCCGTGGGGACCGTGACCGCGTGCCCCAACACGATGATGATGAGCGCACCGAGGAGGCCCGTGTGTCCGACCGCGTACCCGAAGCGGAGGAACATGACCGCTCCGAGGATGGTGCTGACGCTCGCGAGGAACACCGGAGCGGTGCCGAACCCGTGACCCTGGGAAGCCTCCTCCGTCGTGTCCGTACCCAGAATCTCAGCCACGTTTCGCGCCTCTCTTCCACCAGTCGTCAGGGTTCACCCGATTCCCGGGTGCGAACGCATCGGCCAGACGGAGCGCCACCGCCCTGAGCGGAGTCCCCGCCAGCCAGCGCCACATCCTCGGCCACAAACTCGAAAAGTCACGGTTGTAGGGACAGACCCTGACGCAGATCGAGCAGTCCGAGTTCTGGTTGGCCCAGAACTTGAAGCAGGGCTCGGCGTCGACCGTCCATTTCTTGACTCCGATGAGGTTCGATCGATTGTGCACGTCATCACTCGGCGGCCCATCGGGAATCGCGTTGACCGGGCACGCGTCCGAGCACCTCCGACAGGTCTCGCAGAACTCTGTGACGCCGAACGACCGCGGGCGATCGTGCGCGAGCGGAAGGTCGGTGAAGATCTTCCCGATCCGAACCCGTGGCCCGAACTCCGGGGTGATGAGCAGGCCGAGTCGACCGTACTCTCCGAGCCCTGCCTTGATCGCCAATGGAACGGCGAGTGCCGTGTCATTCATCGTCGCGACGGCCCGGTACCCGAGGTTCCG
>JBDGVT010000219.1:0-5051 GCA_039585495.1 Gemmatimonadota bacterium
GGCAGACGGGAGGCCGAGGTCGTGCGCAGAGGTGCGCTGCTCGCCCGGGAACGCGGCCTCGAACCGGAGCTGGTGCGTGAGATCCTCTGGCGTGTCATCGAGCTTTCGAAGACAGGGTACCACGCCGACTCCCACGCGACCCTCCCGTGAGGTCCGCTGCCATTCAAGGCGTGAAAGGGGCCTTCAGTCATCTGGCTGCCGTACGGTCTCTCGGCGAGGATGTCGCGGTTTTCGAGGCACGGACGTTCGACGATTTGTTCTCGGCGGTCTCGGACAGCTCCGCGGACTATGGCGTCGTTCCGGTGGAGAACACGCTGGCGGGTGCGGTTCAGCGAAGCATGGACCTGCTTCTCGAGAGAGATCTGCATGCGGTCGGTGAGGTCACGGTGCCGGTGCGTCTTTGCCTAGCCGCACCGCCGGGGACGTCCATGGAAAATGTTCGTCGCGTTGCGTCTCACCCGGTGGCGCTCCAGCAGTGCCACTCGTTCTTCGGACGTCACGAACGCATGGAGCCAGTGGCAGTGTTCGACACGGCCGGGGGAGTCAGGGACCTGATGGATGGGGCTTCCGATTACGAAGCGGCTATCGGGTCCGCCTTCGCGGCGTCGCTCTACGGGGCCGAGGTGCTCGAGTTCGACCTCCAGGACAACGAACAGAACTTCACCCGTTTTCTCGTGATGGCCCGTGAACCCGTGGAGCCGGAGGCGGATGACTGTAAGACGTCACTGAGTTTCACGGTCGACCACCGGCCGGGGTCGTTGAGTGAGGCGCTCGACGTATTTGCCGGTGCGGGGATCAACATCACCAGGCTCGAATCTCGACCGATTCCCGGGCGTCCGGGGGAGTATTCCTTCTACATGGATCTGGGCGGCGCCTCGCTGCCCGATCAGGACGCTGCCGTCTCCCGATTATGCGACAAGGCGCGGGCGGTACGCGTCATTGGGCGTTACCCAGCGGAGCGGTGAGCGCGGGCCGAAGGCCTCAGCTTCCCCCCGGCGCCTCCTGGAGCTGGACGAAGAACGCGCGGAACGCGGGCCCGTGCCCAGGAGGGAGTCGCAAATCGACCTGTGACTCGGCAGGCGTCTCACCGCGGATATACTCGGGGTTGAGGCGCTCGATCTCATCTACATCCGCCCCGGCAGCGAGTGCCGCGGTCTCGAAGGAAATCGTCCCCACCACCGGTACCCGATCAAACTCGAACGGTCGCGGAGTCGGTCGATCATAGCCGTGCGCCTCCGGGTCGGACGCGACGATGATCGCCCCGATCAGATTCGGAACGAAGTCGGCGGTCTCGCGTGGGAGGACGTCACGGAGTGCCCAGTAGACCGCGTCCGAGGGCTCCACGTCAGGTACATACCGCTCGAGCAGCCCTCTGATTCGGTCTGGGCCCGCGTTGTACGCAGCGAGTGCCAGGAACCACGAGCCGAAGTCTCCGCGAAGCTGCATGAGGTAGTCCGCGGCCGCCGCAGTCGATACGAACGGATCTCGCCGATCGTCGACGATGGGGCCTACTTCGATACCGAAGCCTCGAGCGGTCGGGGCCATGAACTGCCACAACCCGACCGCTTCAGCCGAACTCACGGCGGATGGACTGTAGCCGCTCTCGATGACGGGGAGGTAGCGCAGAGACCACGGCAACTCGTGCGCGGCCAGGGTCGTATCGACCATCTGCTCGAACCCTGTCATCCGGTCGAGGTAGGACGGCATCCATTCGGAAAACGCGTCCGACCATCGCCCGACCCACCGCTCGACCTCTACCTGGAAGTCGGCGTGATGGAGCATCGGCGAGGCCAGTAGCTCGTCCTCGATCGAGTGGAACTGCGCAGGGAGGAGCGGATGTTCGGGCCGTACCGTGACCTCCCAGTCGGCTTCGGCGAGCACGGCGAGGTCGGCCTGCTCCGAGAGTCGTGCCGCCGGGGTCAAGGCGTCCCTGGACGAGACCAAGCGGTCCGTACCGAACCCGACCGCACACGCGATCAGAATCAGAACGAGGCCACGGCTGCGAATGGGTGTCCGATCGGGTTCCATGTCTTCTTTGACGCTCGATTGGCGCGCCGGGTTGCGTTTGTGATGTGCGGGAGGGACTCAGGTCTGCAACTCGGAGGCCCGTCGAAGCGTCCAATGAAAGCACATGACCCACGCGACACGAGGTGTTGAGGAAATGGCGGAAGATCGACTTCAGATCGTAGCGGACGAGGAAGCGCAGGCGCGAGCGGACCAGCTCTCGACGGCTTTGGCCGAGATGAGCTCGGGTTCCGGGGCCCCGGCCCTCGTCCCGGTGGCAGCCGTTGCCCCCATGATCTCAGCCGTGATCGACGCGCTTGGTCACGTGCCGGCGCCGGGAGCCGCGGAAGTCGCTCTGGAACACCAGCGTCAGTCACTCCGAATCGAAGCCAGAGAGGAGGCCCAGCACCGCTTCCGCCTCTCGAGGATCGGGTCCGGGTTCATCGCGACCGGCCTTTCCGTTCTCTGGCTGATCCCGCAGGTCACGACTGCGGTGGGCAGTGCGGCGCTGGCTGGAGTGGTAGGCGCGTCACTGATCGCTCCCCTGTTCGCGTGGCCGCTCTTCGACCCGCTCTTTTTCGGTCTCGGCCTCTACGCCTGGCTCTTCTTCGCACTGACGTGGTTCATGGAGCAGACCGATCTGCGTCGGATCGATTGGGTCACGACGGACCAGGCTCGTGGTGTCCTGCTCAAGCGCGCAGTCCTGACGGCCCGACAGAGGGGAGATCAGGAGTCGATCACGAAGTCGGACATCCGGGACGCGCTGGGTCGCGGCCTGCGGCCCGCATTCGCACTGAGATTGCTGGGTGGAAGAGACGTTTCCGCGTCCTTCCTCGATCGTGTTGCGGGGCAGCACATTTCGGAACTGACAGCGCAGGGCGTGCTCGCTCCGTCGACCGAAGCGTCACTCAGCCCTCGGTACCTCATCGCCGAAGACGTGTCGCGGGATCTGAAGCCGGACTAGGGCTCCGTCCGCTCAGCGGGGGCGTGGCTGGAGAGTGACTCAAAACGCAAAACCCCGCCCGATCCGGAGATCGAGCGGGGCGTTTTGCAGCTAGCTCGTACCGCTATCGCGGCAGACGCTGATCCGTCAGCCGCCGAGGCCTCGCAGCACGTCGGCGAGCTTCGACATCCGGTCGGCGTCGCCACCGAGCGTGCCGGCCCGAATCGCTGCAGCGTCGGTGTCGAGCTCGGTCGCGAGGGCCCCGAGCTGCGCGGCCGAAGCCGTTCCCTGATCCGCCCGCTGGAGCGCGTCGCCGATCTGAGATGCCCGATCGGCCAGGATGCGGTTTCCGCGCACCATCTGATCGAGGTAGGCCTGACCCACGGCCACCGAGGGCGCCCAAGTCACGTGCGGCTGGAGCTGAGCGTTGAACTCGCTGACCCGCACGCTCTCCGCTGCGTCGATCTCGGCCTGCGAGAGGTGCTCGCTCGGAGCGAGCCGGAAGACGTCGATGCCGCGGGAGATCTCGGCTCCGTAGATGCGTCCGTTGAACCAGTACGTCGACCAGTATCCGCCCGTGAAGAGCGATTCGATGCTGAGAGGACCTCGATCGAAGAACGCGATCTCGAAAGCGTTCTCCGGATCGGTGAAGTCCATGATCGACAGTCCACCCTGGTACCAGGCCTGGACCATCAAGTCACGCCCCGGCACCGGAATGATCGACCCGTTGTGCGCGACGCAATTCTCCATGTCGGTCTGTGGGACGGGCAGCTTGTAGTAGCCGGCTAGCTCCATGTCCCCATCGTCGCCGATACGGAAGATCGCGTTCGCTCCCCACGTGGCGGGGTCGGTCGCGCGGCAGCGAGGGGCCGATCCGCCGCCCCACTCGTCCGTGAACACTACGACGCTCGCGTCGTTGTTGAACGTCGCCGAATGCCAGTAGGCGAAATTGGGATCGCTGACCTCACCGATCCGCTTCGGGTTTTCGGCGTCGGTGATGTCCAGGAGGATACCGTTCCCGGAGCAGGCGCCGCCCGCGATGCCCATATCCGGGAAGACGGTGATGTCGTGGCACTGATTGGTCCGGCGCGAACGCTGCGTACCAGGTCCGTGATCGCCACCCTGCCAGAGCCCTGCCAGCTCGCCCGTCTCTTCATCCGCGAAGATCCGCGGCATGTTCACGATCTCCGCCCGTTCGGGTGCAGCCAGGGGCACGCGTACGACCTCGATGCGGAAGAGCGAGGTGTTTGCGTCCTCCTCCGGCTCCGCGCCCGAGCACCCGGGCAACTCGGCGGCCGGACGGACACCGCTGGTCCCCTGGATGTAGATGTAGAGGTTCTCCGAGTCGTCCGGATCCGTCACCAGCGTGTGCGTGTGTGACCCGCGGCACGACTGGACCGCCGCGACCTGCGTCGGGTTGTTCATGTCGGAGATGTCGAAGATGCGGACGCCGCGCATGCGTTCCGCGCTCACCGAATCGGCGACACCTTCGATTCCGCAATCGAGCCGGCCACGCGTTTCCTGTGCCGACATGACGATCAGATCACCATAGACCGAAACGTCACCCTGCCCACCGGGGCAAACCACGGACAGCGCGAGGGCCGGGTCCGCCGGGTTGGACACGTCGTAGATCTGGAAGCCGTTGTAGTTGCCCTGGATGAGCATGTCATCTTTGAACGCCAGGTCGGTGTTGCTGAACCGGCCGTCGGCTGGCGTCGACGGGTTGAAGAAGCCTTCGGGCCGCGGGATCGCGGCGAGGTGCTCGAGGCCGCTGATGGCGGACTCGGCATCCAGCCATCCTGCACCCAGTCCGATTCTGGGATCGTTCGGATCCCAGGTCAGTGCGGGCGCCGCGGGCGGCACGGAGTCAGTGGCCTGCGCGGCCGCGTCGGTGGTGGCGAAGGACACCATACCGAGCAGGACCGCGCTGCACGCGACCAGCCGGATGGTTCTCCACATCGTTGATTCGAACCTGTCTCGCATCATCCTCTTCCTCGCCTACTCGGGTTGTACTTCGTCATTAGAACTGGTTGCCACTTTGGTCCAGCAGACCCTGCATTCGATCGATTTCCATCGCCTGATCGGCGCTCACGTCCTCCGCGAA
>JBDGVT010000220.1:0-5278 GCA_039585495.1 Gemmatimonadota bacterium
GCCGGATCGACTTCGCCGGCCGGGAACGTCGAGGTCACGCCGTTTGCCAGAAAGAGCACCGGGTTCACGGTGTACTCGTCGATCCGGCCCTCACCGAACAGATCAACGGCGTAATGCGCATGCAGATCGAAAAGGCCGGGCATGATGAAGTGCTCGTCGTCGAGGAGCACGGCTTCGGCACCACTACCGAGCGGATCGACCGGTCCGATATGCATGATCGTCCCATTCCGGACCAAGATGCCCGGATTGGGTCGGGCTACGTCGGCAGTGCCGTCCCACAGACGCCCACCCAGAATCACGACGTCCCCGGCCCGAACCTCCTGAGCGGAGAGACAGTCCGCGACGGATCCAGGCAAGAAGGGACTGACGGCCATGATCGCCGCGGCGAGACGGAGGCTGGAAACATTCCGGTGGTCACCACTCGGAGCAAGAAGATGCCGTACTACGAGTATCACTGTGGATCGAACGGGCGCACGCTCGAGGTCCGCCACGGAATGGACGAACGACTCTCCACGTGGGGTGAGGTCGCCGAGCGCGCAGGCGCAGAACCAGGCGACACGCCCTCCGCGGCCCCGGTCGAGAAGCTCATGAGCACGCCGGTCCCGCTCACGGGTTCCAGCCCGGATTCGGGCTTCCAGGGCTGCGGTGGCGGTTGCGCCTGCGTCCCGCAGAACTGAGTCGGTAGACAGTCTGAGCCCCACCGCGCACGAGGTCGTCGTCCTGGGCGGCGGCCCCGCAGGGTGCGCGGCAGCCACTCTGCTCGCGCGAAGAAGCCACGACGTGGCCCTCGTTCGGCCCTCGTCGCCGCCAGCCGCGGCGCTCGTGCATGCCATCGACTGGGCCTCGGAGCGCGCGGGGTCCGACTCATCAACCTCAGCCTCGGGGCGCCGAACGATTTTCGGGAGGCCGAGCTCGCTCCTGCGGTGGAGCGGTCGGTCCAGCGAGGATCGATCATCGTCTCGGCGTACGAACATGATGATCGGCTCGGGTACCCAGGCGCGATGGAGGGTGTGGTCGGAGTCCTCATGGACGCCACCCAGTAGCGTGAGAGCGTCCGCCCGGTCGACTCGAAAGGTCGCCTCCTCCTGCGAGCCTCCGGCTTTCCACGTCCGATCCCCGACGTCCCGCCCGAACGCAATCTGAACGGGATCAGCTTCGCAGTGGCTAACGCGACCGGTGTGCTCGCTCGAATGATCGCAACCCGCAACGAGGTGCTCACTGCCTCGGCCGCCCTGGATCTGTTCACACAGACCTGACGACCACCGCCACCCTCTTTGGCCGCTCAGGACCGCTCACAACATGGGAAGCCGACGATCGAGGGGCGAGACCGTCTACGTACTCTCGGTCCCCCGATACGTAGATGAGCGTATGCAGCCGCGCCGCCGGGTCGAATAGCGTTCAGTCACACTCCAGAACAACCCCGGAGAGCGACATGAACACGCTTACTCGAATCGTCATTTCCAGACTCTTCGTCGCGTTCCTTCTCACCACACCCGTACCCGCGATCGCGCAGAGTTCAGCCCTGAGCGATGGCGAGGAAGTTCGAATTCGCTGGCGCATACCGTATGACCACTCCTACGGACTCCCCCTTCAGCGATTCACGGTAGGCAAGGTCGTCGATCAGACGAGCACCCACATCATGGTTGAGCGCAGAGGTCGGTTCATGACCGTTCCGATCGCATCGGTCAGCAGCGTCGAACGGCGAATCGGTACGAAACCCGCTACGGCGCCGGCTATGGTCATGGGTTCGGGCATCGGCTTCGCGGCAGGGTTCGCGGCGGGGGCCATCCTGAGCAGCCTGGACCGAAGTTCACAGGACGGAGACGCGGTCGACAAAGGACTGTCCACGGGCGTACTCCTGGGAGCGCCACTCGGTGCCCTGTTCGTCTATGCGGCTTCCCGGAGTCGAGGAATCTACGAACCCGTCGACATGGCGGGCCTGCGCCCAACACTCGCCGTGGATCCGTCGGGTCGGGTCGGCGTCAGGGTCCGGATCGGGTCGCGGTAGCCGAAGCTCGCGCTACGACCCGATCTGCTCCAGCATCGAGCGCGCGTTCGTTCTCCACCCGTCTTCGATCGAGTACTCGACAAGGAAACGCTCGAGATAGCCCTGCGCGGCCTGGAATTCGCCACGCTCGAACGCAGAAGCCCCGGCGTGGTAGAGCGCCATGTAGTGGTTCGGCCAGAATTCCACGACCAGCTCCATGAGCGGGCCTGCCGCCAACTCGTCTCCGGCGTCTGCCGCCGGGTGGCCGGTGTTGAACACGACACCGGCCGCCTCGTACCGTCGATCGTGAGGCAGTTCCTCGATAACACTCCGGGCGCGGTCGATCTTCCCTGCCAGTGCGAGGCAGGCGGCCTCATGCATCAACCCCTCCTCCGAATCCGGGGCGGGCTGCCAACGCAGGCGCGTCTCGACGTCCACCGGATTGCAGTACCGGCGGATCGACTGGAACCAGACGCCCGGATCGTCGGTCGATCTGATCGGATCTGGCGTGACTTCGATGGTGCCCATGATTGGATCCGGGGTCGACATGGCACGCTGCTGCATTGTGACGGCCGTAACACCGGTAAATGCGAATGCCGACATCGTCACGATCAGCAGTGTTTCGGGTCTCGCGCGCATTCTGTGCCTCCCTCCGGAAATCCTGTTCTACCTCTGTGCACCCTCGTAGGACGCCGGACCTCGCGCCTCTCGCACACACCCACAGTGAAATGCAAAGCGCATGCCATACGTGGAGTCTCGGCTCCACGCGTGCCCTAGGCGCTTTCGCGCCGGTGCTCAGTTGGACAGCTTCCACGTCCTCGTCGAGCCGTTCGCGGCCCTTACATCCGAGTCATGTCCAGCCTTACATCGAAACAACGCGCGCACCTCCGCAAGCTCGCCCACCACCTCAAGCCTGTGGTGCTGGTGGGGAGCGAGGGCATCACCCCAGCGGTGCTGGCCTCGATCGCGGATGCGCTGAACACGCGCGAGCTACTCAAGATCAAGCTCCAGGAATCAGCACGGATTCCCGCGAAGGAAGCGGCCGAGAGTGTCACCATCGGCATGGACGACGTGCATTCGGTCCAGATCATCGGAAAGACCATCGTCCTCTATCGGCCGCATCCGGAGAATCCCGAGATTCGCCTGACACAGAAGAACGGCTAAGCTCGATGTCGCGCGCCTTCGTCAAAGAAGACGACCACGAGAAGGAGCCTGAGTTCAGGCTCCCGGATCCGGAGTCGCCCTATTACGACGAAGCGGCGGCGTGGGCGCTGATCCAGGGCGCGGACGAGGGAGACTCGCGTAGCGCCGAACTCGCTACCGGCTACCGATGGGGCGATGCTGCGCTGACGGAACATATAAGAGGGATTCTGGCGAAAGCCGAGAGCGAGGGTCAGGATCGGGTCGCCCAACTCTCACGACGATTCCTGCGTGCAGCCGGCCAGAAACCCTGAGACCCTCGGGTCACTCGTCCAACACCGCTTCTGCCTCCATCTCGACCAGGTAGCCATCCCCGACGAGTCCCGCCTGGACCAGCGTGTTGGCCGGTTGGATGTGCCCGAGGCGCGCGCCGTGTACCCGTGAGATCTCTTCCGCAACGTCCGGGTTCGCGACGTAGATCCGAGTGCGAACGATGTCTTCGAGTGCCCCACCAAGAGACCGTATCGCCCCCTCGATCTTGTCGAGACAGAACGACGCCTGTGAGGCTGCACTCGGTCCCCCTATGAGGCGATCTCCGTGCGTGGCGGTCGTGCCCGACACGAAAATGCGATCTCCCGTCCGAACCGCCCTCGCGAACCCCGCCAGATCCTCCCATACGGTGCCGCTGAGGGCCTTCTTCCTCCCGCCTGGCCCTTCCCTGACGGGATAGGGAGCGGGCATCTCGTCGAAGTGATCGCTCAGGTCGCCGGCGGCCGTAAGAAACGGGGGCTTCCGGTACTCGTCACCACAGTCACCGGGAATCGGCTCGAGGAGACTCAGGGCCTCACCGATTTCGGAGAGACTCTCCTCGTCGAGTTCGAATTCGAAAAGGCGCAGCGTGTCGTCGATGTGATCGCTCCGACCCAGTCTGGCTCCGATAATCACTCCACCCACACCCGGCGCCTCCAGGATGAACCGCGACGCAACGTTGGCCATCGACACGTCGTGCCTGCGAGCGGCACGCTGAACCGCTTCGAGCACCGCCTGAAATCGACTCCATCCTCCGGCGGCATCGATGAATCGCTTGTACTTCATGAGTGACCATGTTCCGAGACCGTCGAGCGCCGGTTCCGGAGCACCCACCCACCCCTCGGTGAGAAAGCCTCCGGCCAGCGTCCCGAACGCCAGAATCTTGACGTCGCGTTCGACGCAAAGATCGGTCATCGCTCCGGCCGCCCGCTGATCGAGCAGGGAGTAGCACACCTGATTCGAGATCACCTCGATCCCGGTATCGAGGAGCATTTGCAGATGGGCCGTATCTGTGTTGGTGAGCGCGAGATGGCCAATGAGACCTTCGTCTCTCAATTCCTGCAGGAAGAACATGCAGTCCAACCAGCCCGGATCCGAATAGCTCCAGGCGTGGAACTGGAGGACGGCCAACCTGGATTGCCCCATTCGATCGAGCGCCCGCTCGACCGCATCACGGACATCGCCCCGGGAATGAGCTCCTGGCTTCGGAACCCATTTGGTCATCAGCTCACCCTTACCTCCAGAGCCCGAGAACCTTCCCGCTATCAGTTCCGACGATCCGTAGTGGTCCGCCATGTCGAAGCTCGTCAGGCCAGCGTCGACATAGCGGTTCATCTCCTTCGCGCTCGCCTCGAGATCGACCTCCGCCCCGTCTCGTTCCAGGTCCGCGATCTGCCACAGCCCCGTGAGCACCCGGGAAATCTCGAATCCGGGCGCGAGTTCGACTCGTTGAACGGTGCTCATCGCTATTCGGCCGGGAGCTGCTGGAACAGCGCTTCGGTGTCCACACCTGCCCTCCGGAGCGTCAGGAGTTCGCGCCCATAGATCGCGGTCGCGAGCGCCATCACGCCAATCCACAGGGGGGTCGAGTGGAAGTACCAGGCACTGACGTCACTCGTCAGATCCCTCCACACATGGACGGCCAGAAACAGGAGCAGAAGCCCGATCCCGGTCGCCGCGATCGGGATTTGGAGCGCCCGATTCGGGAGTACCGTGATGTCGCTGGCAATGTCGGGGTTCCGTATCGGAAGGCTGATCACCGTCGCGCACATGAGCGCGAAATTCACGAGCATGGAAGTCACGAGGATGTCCACGCCGAGAAAGAAATCACCCGCGAAATGG
>JBDGVT010000221.1:0-5010 GCA_039585495.1 Gemmatimonadota bacterium
CTCTCAGACGGCAGCGCTGGAGGGTTCATACTACGTCGCGCCCCCGGCGCTCACCCACGACGACTAGAAGCGGTTGTTGACGACGTTGTTGTAGATCGAGCCGAACTGGAAGGAGAAGCCAACGCCGAATCGCCAATCGAAATTGGACTGTAGCCGGCGTCGCTGAAGGAGAATCTCCTCATCCGTTATGTCCTTCTTGGGAAGGAACAGCTGGTCTCTGATCCAGGAAACTCGACCGTTCAGGTTGAGGTTGAGCCCCCGCACGAGTCGGTACGAGATCGACCCGCCACTGGTGACGCGATACTTCGACAGGTCGTGAAGATACTGTGACGCCTCGGCATTCGCCGACACCCGCCCCCACGGTTGGCGTTGGTTGATCGACAACTCGGCGGAATGGACCGGGCGCGTTTCCTCGGTCTGGTCCAGCCACGTCAATTCCTCGTAATCGAAATACCGGAGGCCCGTTTCGTAACGGAGACGCAGGCTGCGGCGTGGTGACTCCGCGTAGGGCCAGAAGCTGTATTCGAGTCGAGGACCGGCCGAAACGCTCAGATCCTGATTCGTTTGCGTCGCCGCCGAGATCCGGCCGGAAAGCCCCAACGACCAATGGTCTGCGAGCGCGTAGACCGCCGAGACAGATGCGTTCCAGTCCTTCCTCGAGTCCGTGATCGTGGAGTCCGTGAGCTGAATCGTATTTCGCCGCCAGTTCCCATTGGCATCGAAATCCAACTTCCAGGTGGGCGTCGTACGACTGGCGTCTAAGCCACCCCGGAAGTTCCGGTTCGTGCGAGATGTCTCGCCACTCATGTTCGTGTTGAAATCGACTCCGAAAACCCAGAAATCCCAAGGGTCTTCAACCTCCTCGGCGGTCACGAGACGCTCCTGGAGCGGGTCGCTCGCGATGCTCACCAGGTCAACGGGAACGGCCGCCCCCACGAGGAGTGAGTAACGAGCAAGCCCGATCCCGAGGACCCGGGTCATACCCCGCACGGTCTCGTCCTGGACGTCGGTTCCCAGCGAAGAGTAGGTCAGCTGGTCATCGTTGCCTTCAATGTCCTCGAGCCCGATGAAGTCGAATGTGTAGAGTTGTCCGCCACTCCCCGTGCCGAGCGAGGTAATGATGACGTGGAGCTGAGCATCCTGGCGGTCACGCATCCAGTTGACCCAGTCTATCTCGGTTCGGAACTCCTCCTGGCGACACCCGCCGCCACGGCCTCCCGAACATTCGAGGAAGACGCGAAGGGCTCCGCCATTGGTGTTGGGCGGCCCCTGAGCCGAGAGGGGTGATGGCGCGATCGATCCTGTGATCGTAGCGAGCACCATGAATGCGGATACGACGTATCGGGAATTGGCTATCGCCACGTTCTGGTCACTGGTGGATGCGTGCAAAGGCTGTTCGACCTAGCAGAAGCGCCCCCTCGGCCAACGAGCAGGGGGGACTTCCACCAACAAGGACGCGCAGGTGTGCCAGAGTGTTTAGCACCCCTCCCGACTCAGAAGCCCCAAGGGACTGACCGCCCCTCAGCCCGCCCCTATCGGCTCCGGCTCCCGTACCCCGGACGGGGTCGCCTTGGAAGGCTTGCTACCCTCCTGCCGGGACCCGCTCCCCTCATCCGCAGACTCCGTCTCGTCCTTCGGCACGTACACGAAGTGCCGCTCGAAGAAGTGCGTGAAGTCGTCGACGAGAGAGTAGAGGACTGGAACCAGGATGAGCGTAAGGAAGGTCGCGAAGAGGATCCCCGCCATGATCGCGACGGCCATCGGCCCCCACCAGGCTGCCTGCTCACCACCCCAGAAGAGCTCAGGGTCGAGCGCACCGTAGAGCCCGAAGAAATCGAAGTTCAGCCCAATCGCCAGAGGAGCCATGCCGAGAGCCGTGGTCAGCGCGGTGAGCACGACGGGCCGCAAGCGGGTCTTTCCACCCTGCACCAACGCCTCCCGCCGGTTCATCGCATCGCGGTTTCTCAATACATCGATGTAGTCGATAAGGATGATCGCGTTGTTCACCACGATCCCGGCAAGCGAGATGATGCCGACCCCGGTGTTGATGATCCCGAACGGCATCCGGAAGACCATCAGCCCGATCAGCACACCGGCGATCGACATGATGACCGATGTGAGGATGATTATCGGTTTGATGACCGAATTGAACTGACTGATGAGGATGAACCCGATCAGGAGGAGCGCGGTAAGGAAGGCCCCACTCAGGAACTCGGTCGCCTCGTCCTGCTCCTGCGATTGCCCGGAATACTGAATGCTGTAGCCACCCGGCAGCGCCGCCGCGAACCCAGCGAGCGTCGCCTGCACCTCGGCCAATACAGCCGTATTGCTGTTCCCAGCCGCCACGTCTGAAGTGATCGTGGCCATGCGTGTTTCGTCCTTCCTTCGGATCGAGCCCGCGCCCTCCTCGACACCCCATGTCGCGACCGTCACCAGGGGCACCTGAATTCCGCCCTCGGCCATGATTGTCAGCTCACGAAGGCCCTCCAACTCGTCCCTGTACTCGGGGGCCAGACGGACGATGATGTCGTACTCGTCGTTTCCGGTCCGATACTTGGCGGCCTCGATTCCATTGATCGCTCCCCGTACCGCCATCCCGATCTTCGAGGTATTGAGGTCGTAGAGAGCGGCCTTCTCCCGGTCGACCCGTACCGATAGCTCGGGCCGGGCGTCATCCATATCGCTCTCGAGCCCGACGAGCTTCGGATAGACCGCGGAACCCTCGAGTACCTCGAGAATCTCGTCGGTCAGTCGTTGCAACTCCTCAGCATCTTCACCGACCACCTCGATGCTGACGGGAGCACCCTGCGGGCCACCCTCCTGGACCTTGTCGACAGTGACGGTCGCACCCGCAATCGAGGTGCCGAGTGATGCCTGCATCGCGGCGAGCGTCTCGAATACGTCCGACTCCTGATCCTGGAAGTCGACGAGCGACACGGTCACCCGGCCCCCTTCCGGTCCGCTCGGGCCACCACCCATGGGATTCCCGCTCGCGCCTCCGCTCCCGGCCACCGCGACGACCGACTCCCAGTCGTCGCGCCCCACCATACTCTTCAGTTCCTCTTCGATTCCGCGCAATATCGAGTCCGTCACGGCCACCCTCGTCCCGACGGGTGTCTCGATATCCACCAACAAGGCGGGCGGCGGCATCTTCTCGGGGAAGTACTCGAGGCCGCCGCCGAGCGGCGTCGCGAGGTAAACCCAGAAGGTGGAAACGAAGGCGACCAGCGTCCCCGCAATGAGCAGCGCGCGGTGATTCAGAGACCATCTCAGCTGGCGCTCGTACGTGTCCATGATCCTGGGGAGCGCCCCGTTCTTGAAGCGGTACCCAAGGCCCCGGAGCACGAAACGGTAGATCCCCCACACGCCAAAGAAGGTCCCCGTAAGCAGGGCCGCCGTGAGGGGGTTGGCCCCGGCGATGAGCAGGAAGACGAGTCCAGCCCCACCCATGAGGCTCCAACGCATAGCCGGAGTCTTCGGGCTGGAAGGCGTTCCGTCCAGGCGCATGAACATGGCGCACAGGGTCGGAATGATGACCAACGCAACGAAGAGCGAACTCGTCAGCGTCACGATCAGCGTCTTGGGCATGAAGCCCATGAAGTCGCCGGTCTCACCGGGCCAGAACAGAAGTGGCGCGAAGGCCGCAAGAGTCGTTGAGGTGGCCGCTATGATCGGGACCGCGACTTCCCCCGTCGCCTTTTTCGCCGCCTCCTTCCGGGGCCAGCCTTCCTCCATGTATCGGTAGATGTTCTCCACGACGACGATCGCGTTGTCGACGAGCATCCCCAGCGCGAGGATCAGGCTGAAGAGCACGATCACGTTCATCGTCACGTCCATCGCATGCAGCACGATGAACGACAGGAACATGGACGAGGGAATCGAGATCGCCACGAAGACGGACGTGCCTGCGCCCAGGAAGAAGAAGAGCACCCCGACGATCAAGATCAGACCGCTGATGATGTTGTTCTCGAGGGACGAGACCATGTCTTCAATCCGGGCGGATTGGTCGGACGTGATCACGACTTCGGTGCTCGGCGGGAAGAGCGCCTCCATCGCATCGACTTCCGCCCTCACCGCGGCGGCTGTCTCGATGATGTTCTCACCCGATCGCTTGATGACGTCCAACGTCACCACCGCCCGATCGTCCATTCGCGCGAAATTCTCACGGTCCGCGAAACCGAAATCGACATCCGCGACATCGCGAACATAGATCGGCCGACCGTCCTGAATCGTCACGACGAGGTCCTCGATCCGGGTCGGATCCTCGAACTCACCGTCGATGCGGACGAGGTACTTCGTGTCCCCGACGTCGATGGAGCCGCCGGGGATGTTCACGTTCTCGTTGCGGATCGCGTCGACCACGTCCTGAAGGGTGATGCCGTAGTAGTTCATGCGCGAGAGGTCCACGTCGACCTTCACCTCGCGCTCGAGCCCACCCCGAAGGTCGGCCCGCAATACGGCTGGGATCCCCTCGAGTCGATCCTGCAGCGCCTCCGCCAACTCCTTCAGACGGACGAGACCGTACTCTCCCGACAGGTTGACCTGCAGAACCGGCATCTCCGACATGTTGAATTCGATGATCGTCGGCTCCTCGGCGTCCTCCGGAAGGTCGGCCTTCGCCAGGTCGACCTTCTCTCGCACCTTTTGCAGCGCCTCGTTGAGGTCGATCGTCGATTCGAACTCCGCCACGACCGATGAGAACCCTTCGGTCGAGGTCGACGTGAGCTCCTTGAGGTCGCTGATGGTCGACAGGTCTTCCTCGATGACCCGTGTGATCTGACTCTCGATATCAGCCGGCGACACGCCTGGATAGACCGTGGTCACGCCGATGATGGAGATCGCGAGTTCCGGAAACGACTCCTTCGGCGTCGCACGATACGACAACGCACCAAGCACCCCGATGATGAAGAGAAGCACGAGGGCGGAGGTTCGGTGCTCCACCGCAAAACTCGTGACGCGGAACTCCTTGAAGAGCTCCGTGGGTCCACGGCTCACGGTCTCACCGTTTCC
>JBDGVT010000222.1:0-5728 GCA_039585495.1 Gemmatimonadota bacterium
GATCGTGAAGTCGTACCGCCGCCGCTGTTCCTCGACGCTGAGGTTCAGAAGTGGATCGGCGCGCAACTCGACCTCTGTCTCCTGTCGAGCTCCGCCCGCCTCCACCTCGATGTTGTAGATCCCCGCCAGTACAAACGGGCCACGAGGCCCGACATCGAGGCTCGGAGTGGGATAGATCGTCGTGTCCATCGGAAGAGGCTGCATGCGGAGATCCCAAGCCACCCGATTGAAGCCTGCAGCGCCGGGGCCGGTGAACGTCCTCACTGTAGCACCCCGGGCATCCCGTACTCGAATCTGCGCGCCCTCCTCGACCGCGGAGGGGAGGTAGTAGTTGAGCACGGCACCGTAATCCGCGTTCGGTCCGCGGAAGGCACCATGGCCGAGCCTGGGTACGTCGTACTCATACTGGAAGATCGTCGCCGGATTCACGGGCGAGACGTAGAGGCCTCGCTCCATCGCCGACCGGTCCAGTCCGAGCAGAACGCCGACATTATCGAGAATCCAGATGCTCCGGCCGTGCGTACCCGCGATGAGATCATTGTCTCTCGGATGAATCTCGAGGTCATGGATCGGGACGCGGGGCATGTTGTTGTTCAGGCGCGTCCAGCTTGCTCCACGATCGAGCGAGAAGAAGACACCCTCGTCGGTCCCGGCGAACAGCGCGTCATGGTTGTCCGGGTGTTCGCGCACGACACGCACGGAGCCCTCGAGACCTTCGGTAACACGGGTCCACGAATTCCCGAGGTCGTCGGTAACGAAGACGTGCGGCTCGTAGTCGTCATCCCAGTGCCCATCGAACGCCACATAAGCCCGATCCGCGGACGCGGCAGACGCCTCCACGTGTCCAACGAACATCGGTGCATCGAGGCCCGGGACGTTCGCCCCTACCTCCGTCCAGTTCCGGCCACCATCCACGCTCACCTGAACGAGACCATCATCAGTCCCGACCCAGAGCACGCCACGCACCACGGGTGACTCGGAAACCTTCGTGATATGTCCGTATCCCGACGCCCCGTCGTTCCGGGAGAGCGTCCCGGATCGTGCGGTGACAGTATGAAGGGCGCCGTCCAGTAGTACCGATAGGTCTCGGCTGTATCCGTCGGGAACGGCTTGATGACCTTCCGGTCTCCGGTACGCGGGTCGTGCCGGATGAGCGCGCCACCCTGCGAGCTCGTATAGACGTAGCGATCGTCCTCGGGGTCGGCCGCCTGTACCATGCCGTCCCCGAAGTCCGACACGATCCAGTGCTGGTTCAGGATGCCTTTGACGCCTCGCGTCGTGGACGGTCCGTAGACCGATTGATTGTCCTGCAGGCCACCGTAGACGTTGTACGGCTCGGCCATGTCGTACGCGATGTCGTAGAACTGACCGATGGGCAGGTTGTTCGCGATGACCCACCGATCACCGCCGTCGAAGCTGAAGTAGACTCCGCCGTCGTTCCCGAGCATTACGTGGTCGGAATCAGCAGGGTCGATCCAGAGGGCATGGTTATCCACATGCACCCCGATTCCGTACGAGCCGGGCTCGTCGAACTCCAGCTGCGTGAACGTCTTCCCGCCATCCCGTGACCGATGCATGTACGTGCCGAGCACATAGATGTGCTCGTCGTCGTTGGGATCCATGAACATCGCCGAGTAATACATCGGCCGCGGGTTGAGGTCGTTCACCTTCGTCCAGCTTTCGCCGCGGTCGTACGAACGGAAGATGCCTCCGTCCTCAGCCTCGACGATGGCCATGACGATGTTCGGGTTGACCTGCGAGACGTCGAGCCCGATGCGTCCCTTGTGGCCCTCCGGCAGACCGTCGGTCAGCTCCGTCCAGCTCTCGCCGCCGTCGGTCGACTTGTAGAGCCCGCTACCCGGTCCTCCTCCATTGAATCCGAAGGCCCGCCGCTGCCTTTGGTACGCCGCTGCGTAGATGAGGTCGGGATCCGTCGGGTCCATCTCCATGTCGACCACACCCGTGTTCTCGTCGATGTGGAAAACCTTCTCCCAGGTCGTCCCGCCGTCCTCCGTCTTGTAGATGCCCCGCTCTTCGTTCGGCCCGAACAGGTGCCCGAGAGCCCCCACCCAGACGACGTTGGGGTTGGTCGGATGAATCAGCACCTTCCCGATGTGCCGCGTCTCCTCCAGACCCATCAACTGCCAGGTGGTCCCGCCGTCCGTCGAGCGGTACACACCCTCCCCCCACGGCGAGCTGTTGCGGTTGTTGGCCTCGCCCGTGCCGACCCATACGTGGTCGGGATGGGAACGCGAAACGGCAATGTCGCCAATCGAGAGCGTCGCCTCCCCGTCGAAAACGGCGTCCCAGGTGGTCCCGTGGTTCACAGACTTGAACACGCCGCCGGATGCCGAGCCGAGATAGATCGTCGAGGGTCGACTCGGGAGCGCCTCGATGTCCGTCACGCGCCCGCCCTGACTGGCCGGACCGATCTGCCGCCACTTCAAGGCAGCCAGCTGCTCGGGCTCGAATCGAACGGACTGAGCCGCAACGGGTGCTGCGACTGTCATGACGAGCGCAACGCTCAACATCGCCGAGACCATCACGTGCTTGCTCATCTCAGTTTCCTCCCCGCAAGGCGTCGAGCGCCTGCTGCTCCCGGACCCAATGGGGGATCGGGAAAGGCCTCGCTGTCGGCCAAATGCGATCCAACGTGTCGCCCTCATACAGCTCCCCGTTCTTCATGACGTAGCGGATGTCCGTGGAATTCTGGATATCGTCGAGCGGATTGCTGTCGAGCACGACGAGGTCCGCGAGCTTCCCGACTTCGATGGACCCGAGGTCGGCCTCGTACCCGATCGACATCGCGCCCTGGATGGTCGCGATCTGGAGGGCCTCCATGTTGGTCATGTCGCCGCTCTGCAACATCCAGAGTTCCCAGTGGGCAGCGATGCCGTCCTGCTGCCCGTGCGAGCCCAGACCTCCGATACCACCCGCGCGGACGATATCACGCAGGCCTCGAGCGATCTCCGGATAGTTGTAATCCTCCTCGACGACGATCGGGCGACGGCGCGTCCGCGCGAGCGTTTCGGCGGGGGTGAAGAAGGCAGACTTCGGATCGCTGCTCAGGTCCGTCCGCGCCCTCCAGTAGCCGTCTCCGGCCGGGCCTCCGTACGCCACGACCAGCGTCGGCGTGTACGCGATCTGCGCATCGGCAAAAAGCGTAATCATGTCCTTGTAGAGAGGCACCTGGCCGAGCGAATGCTCGATCGCGGTAAAGCCGTCCATCGCCATCGTGATGTCCATCTTGAGGTCGGCCGCACCCTCGTTCGTCGTGTTGATTCCCTCGGCATGAGCCGCCTGCAGAATCCACTGCCGCTGAATCCGTCGGGGCTGCAGATACTGCTTCAGGGAATTCACACCCTGGGCCTTGTAGCGCCGCACGGCACGAAGCGCGTCCTCATAACTCCGAACCTGGATGTTGTTGCTCGTGAGCGGCGGACCCGTCGCGTAGATGCGCGATCCCACCATCTCACCCGCGTCGATGAGTTCTCCCCATGCCACGTTCCATCGCGACCCACTCGGATTGCGAGTCGTAGTCACGCCGTGTGCGAGGTTCGCGGCGATCGACCACTCCTGATCGGGGGCGAGTTCCGCACCCGTCTTCGGGTGCGCGTGTGCGTCCACGATGCCCGGCATGATCGTGGCTCCGGAGACGTCGATCACCTCGGCTCCGGAAGGCGCCGAGACGTTGGCACCTACCTCGGCGATCCGGTTGTTTCGGACCAGGATGTCACCGCGCTCGATGACCTCGTCCCCGTTCATCGTGAGGATACGCGCGCCTCGCAGCAGCACGTCGCCCTGGGGGATCGAGCGGGGGACGCTAAGCGTGACCTCGGCGTGTGTCGTCCCCCAACTCTCCGGATCCGGGTCGGCCATGACCGCGTCCAGCGACGCCCGGTAGTAGTGGTTCGCGAAGCTCCACGAGACCGTGCTTCCCCCGTCCGCCCACGCGGCGTAGTTCGCTCCTTCCGTCGTGATCCGACGCAACGGAACCGAGGGTGACTGGAAGTTGACGGTAATGCCCTCGCCACCGGCCGCCGGAATCGGAAGGACGTAGACATCGTCGCGATCCATCACGAGCAGCGACCGCTGATCCGGGGCGACTCGCACGTTCACACCGGCACGTGTACTGATCTTGGCGTGCGTGAGCTTATCGGAACCGTCCATGCGGACCGAGACGACGGCGGTCGTCGCGTTGGCGTTGAAGCCGGGCTGGCTGTTCGGGACGTTCTCGGTGAAGTAGACCCGACCTCCGTGGTCACCACCCATGGTCACCAGAGCCGAGCGCGAGCTGCTCCGGACAATGGTCTGCGGCTCGCCGCCGTCCGCCGAGACCCAGCGGAGTTCACCGAGCGATGCGACCGGTCCCGCTCCGAGTCCCACCCTCCTGGGCGAGGACGAATACACGACGCGGTCACCCTCGGGACTCCACTCGGGGAATCGCACGTAGGCGGGCTCGGTCGTGAGCCGCTGCGGCGTGCCACCTCCGTCGGCGCGCGCCTTCCAGACATGTCCACCCATCGAGTCGGACCAGGTGACGTATGCGATCCACTCTCCGTCCGGAGAGAAGCTCGGGTAGTAGGAGCGCTCATCCTGATCGGAAAGCCGCTCCGGGTCGCCGATGTTCGAACCGTTTCGGTCGGCGGTCCACAGCTTCCCGACGGCAGAGAAGGCGAGCTGCCCACCGTCCGGAGACTCGGTCACCGAAACCAGCTGAGTTATCGGAAGAGGCCCGTCATCGATCGTGAGCGGCAGCATGAGGCGTTCGCCCATCCCGATCTCGGCATCGACCGAGAACGGAATGATGCTCACCGCACGGGTGTCGAGCTCTACCCGCTTGATCTTGCCACCACCGTAGAAGACGACCGCTCGGGAGTCGGGCGTGAACGAGTAGCCGGGGAAGACGTCGTTCGGAGCGTACCCCTCCTGATCGTCGCGCTGCGTCTCCTCCACCAGCCAGGTGTCTTCGTGTGATGCGAGATCCCGGATCCGAAGCGCGGTACGCGTGCCCGCCCGTGTCGCATAAACGAGCCAGCGCCCGTCAGGCGATGTGATCGGCCTCAGCCCTCCACCCTGCCCGGCGGTGAGCGGGGTCTCCTCTCCAGTCTCCAGATCGAACGCCAGGACCTGATAGCTCCCCAGCGTCTCCCCAGCGTATCCACCCCCGTGCGATGACGTATAAAGCGTGCCACCGTCCGGAGAGAACGCGGCCCCCGAGTTGGTCGACTTCCGCGACTCACTCTGCGGGAAGACCTGTGTACCAGAGCCGCCGTTCACGTGGTACATCCAGAGCGGGACGTTGGTCAGGTAGTTCTCGGCCGAAGGGTAGGGGCCGTATCGACGCGTCACGATGTACTCGCCGTCCGGCATCCACTCCGGCGACCCCAGAGCGCTGTCGACTTCCTTGGTCAGTTTGCGAAGCCCCGATCCGTCCGGCGAAATGACCCAGAGGTTGTCTCCTCCGTCCCGGTCCGAGATGAAAGCGATCGTGGACCCATCCGGCGACCAACGCGGTGTCGCATCGAACTCCATGCCCTGCGTTAGGGTTGTCGCCTGTCCTCCGGTGATCGGGATCGTGTACAGGTCTCCCAGGAGATCGAAGACGATCTGCTGTCCATCCGGCGATACGTCGAGCGAAATCCACGTTCCCTCATCGGTCGTGAAGCGCAGCGTGCGAACCGGCTCGATGACGAGAGCCGAGGCGGTGTCGGACGGAATCGGCGTC
>JBDGVT010000223.1:0-5224 GCA_039585495.1 Gemmatimonadota bacterium
GCCGTTGCTGCTGTACTGGGGCTGGTTCTGGCCGGATGAAGCTCAAGTCCCTCAAGGTTCAGGGCTTCAAGTCCTTCGCGGACAGCACCACGGTCGAGTTTCACGACGGAATCACTGCCGTCGTCGGTCCGAATGGGTGCGGGAAGTCGAACATCTCCGACGCGATACGATGGGTGCTCGGTGAACAGCGACCAACCGCGATCCGCGGTGCCAAGATGGAGGAAGCCATCTTCCAGGGCACGGTGAACCGCCGACCGGTCAACCGTGGCTCGGTGTCGCTCGTAGTGAGCAACGAGGACGGGGCACTTCCGGTGCCGTTCGAAGAGGTCGAAATCGGCCGGCAGGTATTTCGCGACGGGGGCAGTGAGTACTCGATCAACCGGTCGACGGTGCGTCTGCGTGACGTAACGGATCTCTATCGCGACACGGGACTTGGTGCGAATGCCTACGCGATGATCGAGAACCGGATGATCGACGCGATTCTGTCGGACCGGGCCGAGGAGCGTCGCGGTCTCTTCGAGGAAGCGTCGGGAATCGGGAAGTACAAAGACCGTCGGAAGGCGGCTGTGCGTCGCCTCGAACGGGCGGAGATGGATCTCCAGCGACTCGAGGATGTCATCGCCGAGGTCCAGACCAAGGTACGGTCTCTCGCGAGGCAGAAGGGGAAAGCGCAGCGATACACCGAGTACCGTCAGCGACGACTCGACGTTGAGGTGGCGGTTGTACGCCATCAGCTGGAAATGCTCCGCGAACGCCTCGTCACGGTGGACAAGGACCTGGCGGGGGACCTCCAGACCGGTGAGGGCATGGTCGCCGAGGTCGCGGCGGCCGAGGCGGAGTTCGAGGCGTTGCGCCTGCGCGAGGTGGACGCGGAGAAGGACCGGACGGCGGCCGCCAAGCTCCTCGAGGGGGTACGGGAACAGTTGGTCCGGTGGGAGCGCGATCTGGCCGTTGCGGACGAGCGAGCCGCGTACGCCGCGCGTCGGTTGGCCCAGATCGACGAGGAGCGAGCAGGCGCGCGCGAGCAGGAGGCCGAGTTGGCGAAGAACGAGGCCGAACTCGTTCAGAATCGTGACGCACTGTCTGAAGACCTCACCCGCCTGAAGGGTGTCGCCGACGAGCGAGCGGAGGACGGACGGAAGGTACGTGAACGGCTCCAGCAGGCTCGTACCGACCTCGAAGCAGTGGAGGCACGCGGTCGGGAAATCGTTCGGCGCGGTGCGCAGCTCGAAGGAGATGCGGAGGCTTCCGAGTCTCAGGCCGTCGAGTTGGAGAAGCGTCTCGAACAGGCGAGCGACGAGCTCACGAACGCGGCCGTCGCACTGACCGACCTGGAGTCACAGGGCGATCTGTTTTCGGGACGGCTCGACGAATTGGCTGAGGCGCTCACCAAGGCCGAGGCGGATCTCGCCGCATGTGTGACGGGCGTAGCCGAGGCTCGCGAAGGGTTCGAAGCCACTCGCGCAGCGGCTCGGGTCGCGTCTGACGAGGTCGCGTCGCTCAACGCGAGGCAGCTTGCTCTCGAAGGGCTCGATCGTGACCGCGAAGGTGTGGAGCCCGTGGTTCGGGCCGCGCTCGATCGCGACGACGAAGGCGTGCTCGGGGTCGTGTCCGACTTCATCGTGGCTGACGCTTCCGCCAGCGCGGCCGTCGAAGCGTACCTCGGATCCCTGTCGACTGCGATCGTGGTGCGGGATGAGACGGCCCTGGATCGGACCCTGAGTTGGTTCACAGCCGAGTGGGACGGCGGGGGTGGACTGATCGTGCTGCCTCTCGATCGCGTCCCTGCAACGGCCAGGGGCGGCACAGGTGGCCTGCTCGCCAGTATTGAGGTTCAGGGAGAGGGCGCTGTCTGGGTTCAGGCCCTGTTGGACGGTGTCGAGCTGCCCGGGGGGGGCGTCTCCGGTGTGCCCGTCACGGAGCGGGGGGGCATCGTGCGCGTGGGCAATCCAGCTGGAGGCTCAGGGATCCTGGAGCGAAAGGAGCAACTCAAGAGCGTGACGGCGGACCACTTGGCCGCTCAGACAGAGCTTGCCCGGGTCACCGCGGAGCGCGACGCCGGCGAACAGGCACTTCGTGAGGCGGAGCGTGCCCTCGAGGCGGCTCGCGAGGTGCGGCAGCAGGCCGAGGACCAGCACCGTAAGGTGCACGGTGAGTTGTCAGCACAGGCCGACAATCGGGGGCGTATGGATCGCCTCCGGGATGAACTCTCTCGGCAGGTCGAAGGGACCAAGGCGGCTCGAACAAGGGCGATCGAACGCGCAGCAGAAGCGCGTGAGGACCGTGAGGTCCTTCTCCAGCAGGAATCCGGGTTGCAAGCCGAGCGCGACGACGCACGAACCGCAGCGGAGAGGGTCCAGGAGGAGTGGGAGACCGTCCGTGCCGAAGAAGCACGCCTGGCGGTCGATGTTGCCCGGCTCGAAGGGGACGTGACCCGTCTCTCGGATCGACTGGAGACGATTTCCGCGGCGCGCGAACAGGCTCGCCAGCGGGTGGAGTCCCTCGACACGGAAGAGGCCGGGCTACGGACCGAGCAGTCCGCAGCGCGAGACCTCAGGGTCGAAGGAGACGCTGCGACGGAACGGCTCTTCGGGGAGCGTACGGAGGCCGAGGCCGCGGTTCAGGCACGCGACGAAGCGCTACAGACGCTCTCGGAGTCTCTGTCCCGGGCCGAGCGCAGGGCGAGGGAGGCCCGTACCGCCGAGCGTGCCTCCTCGGATCGCCGTCACGCGCTTCAGCTCGAGCAGCAGGAGCTGACGGGGCGTATCGCGCGTATTCGGGAACGTCTGGAGGGGGAATGGGGGCGGCCGTTGGACGTCCTTCTCACGGAGGCCACGCCGATCGAGGGAGAGCCAGAGGTTCTGCAGGCAGAACTCGACGAACTGATCGTCGCCCTGGAGCGCCTCGGTCCGGTCAATATGCTCGCGGTGGAGGAGCACGAAGAGGAGAGTGAACGGCTGGACTTCCTAACGGGTCAGCGCGCGGATCTCGTGGAAGCGCGCAACGACTTGCGGTCCGCCATTCGGGAGATCAACAAGACCGCGACCGACCTCTTCACCGGGACGTTCGACCAGATTCGTGAGAACTTCCGGAGCACCTTCCTGAGGCTGTTCGAGGGTGGTGAGGCCGACATCTGGCTTCAGGATCCGGACGATCCGCTCGAGTCCCCCATCGAGATCCACGCGTCCCCGAAGGGAAAGAAGACCCAGCGCATCGACCTGCTCTCCGGTGGAGAAAGAGCGCTCACGGCACTCTCTCTGCTGTTCGGGATCTACCTCGTGAAGCCGAGTCCCTTCTGCGTGTTCGACGAGGTGGACGCTCCGCTCGACGAGAACAACATCGGGCGCTTCATCAGGCTACTCCAGGACTTCAAGGGACAGACCCAGTTCGTCGTGATTACGCACAACCCGCGTACGATCGAGGCGGCGGACTGGATCTACGGTGTGACGATGGAGGAGCCGGGGGTGAGCACCATCGTCGGCGTGAAGCTCCAGGAAGCGCTCCAGGCTGCGGGAATAGCCTGACCCACTACGGACCCTCGCTGACACGAGCGTGACCCCCGGGCGGCCTGAGCGACGTGACCGTAGACCCGCCGTCTGAGCACCTATAGACTTCAAGGCTGCACTTCTCCCAACCCAGCTGGTCCGATGCTCGTTGTCATGAAAAACAACGCCTCCGAGAGTCACATCCAGGGGGTTGTGGATACCATACAAGAAATGGGGTATGACGCTCGCCCGATTCCTGGCGGGCAGAGGACTGCGGTCGGGCTTATCGGCAACGATGGCGGGGTCGACGCCGGTCGGTTGCAGGTACTCGAGGGTGTCCTCGAGGTCATTCCCGTCACGCACGCCTACAAGCAGGTATCGAGGGAGTGGAAGGAGGACGACACACTCATCTCGCTGCCCAACGGCACGGTGATCGGCGGGTCGGACCTCGTGATCATGGCGGGACCCTGTGCGGTCGAGGGTGAGTCGGAGATCCTGGACATAGCACACCAGCTCCGCGAGATGGGTGCGACGGTCCTTCGTGGCGGTGCGTTCAAGCCTCGCACCTCGCCCTACTCGTTCCAGGGGCTCGGGTTGAAGGGGCTCGAGTACCTTGCGCGGGCCAGGGAAGAGACCGGGATGATGATCGTCACCGAGGCCCTCGACCCGGACGGAGCAGACTTGGTAGCCGAGTATGCCGATATCATCCAGATCGGCGCCCGCAACATGCAGAACTACCCGCTGCTTCGGCGCGCTGGACAGGCTGGAAAGCCTGTTCTGCTCAAGCGAGGCATGTCGGCTACGATCGAGGAGTTTCTGCTGGCCGCGGAGTATCTGCTGGCAGAGGGCAACCACGATGTCATCCTGTGCGAACGGGGGCTTCGGAGTTTCGCGAGACACACCCGCAATCTTCTCGACCTGGCCGCGATTCCGGTCGTGCAATCCCTCTCGCACCTTCCCATCATCGCGGACCCCAGTCACGGGACCGGTCTGCGCTCGAAAGTGATCCCGATGGGACGGGCAGCGGTTGCGGCCGGGGCGGATGGTTTGATGATCGAGGTCCACCAGGACCCGCCGCGCGCAATGTCTGACGGTGCCCAGTCGCTCTATCCACAGCAGTTCAGTGAGATGATGACTCAGGTACGCGTGATCGCTCAGGCGATCGGAAGGGACGTGAGTGCCCCGTTACAGCCGGTGGCGACGGTCTAGGGCCTCAGCGTGAGGGGCGCCACGCGTCCTCCATGTGGTCGTATCTGAGGATCCGTCGACACGGACCCACGACGATCGCTACGACGTCGAACCGGACATCAACGGGACTGAAAACCCGGTGCGCGAGAAAGTATCGGGCGACCGCTTCGATTTCCCGACGCTTCTTCGAGGTGATCGACTCCTCCGGATGTCCGAAGTCGGATCCGGAGCGTGTTTTGACCTCGACGGGTCCACTTCCTTACGGCTCCACCGGTAGTTCTGCTCCACTACCTGCCAATCCGCCTGCTCGAGGCGCTCGGCAGCGCACCGCTCACCCCAACGACCCAGATCGTGGGGGAGGTAGGGGTGGGACTTCGTCATGCCAGACAGTGGCCTATCGGGCAGGGCGGCTCCATGCGCCGATCGGCCGCCTGCCAGGCGCCCGGTTGCGTTGACCTGATTCGTGGCGCCGGGTAGCTTCCGGGGTGCCCCAGGTCCGCAGGGCGAAAGCTCACGAATCCCGTCAGGACCCCGCAGGTAGCAGCGGTAAG
>JBDGVT010000224.1:0-9471 GCA_039585495.1 Gemmatimonadota bacterium
GGGGCCGCCATCTGGGCCGCGATCCAGGTCGCCGGGCGAGCCGACATGGACGACAAGACAATCGTGGCCATCTTGCCCTCCTTCGCTGAACGTTACATATCCACCGACCTGTTCCGCGCGGACGAGGCCTGAGGGTCGGCGGGGAACCGCACAGGGAGCCTTCCAGTAGTAGCCCGGGGTCGACGTTCGCGTCGCCCTCGCCCTTACCGTCATCAACGGCGATCGAGATCGCCGGAGGAATATTGCCCGATGTTGCTGCGCTCCGACGTCGTTTCAGCCCTGGTCGTGATCTTCGGAATCGGCTTGGCACTTCAGTCGAGTGCCGATCCGAGGCTCATGGACGCTCCCTCGCAGAGTGCGGTGGCAGTCAGCTTCGCCGAGCAGGTTCAACCCATCTTCGAAGCGCGGTGCGTGGAGTGCCACGGTGAGGAGAGCACCGAGCTCGGCCTGAGACTCGACACGTACGAGGGTGTTATGGCCGGATCCGACTACGGTACGGTCGTCGAAGCTGGCGACGGGGACGGGAGCCTCATCATCGACATGATGGAGTCGGGCGACATGCCCGAAGACGGCGATGCGGTTCCGTCCGAGGAGATCGAGCTCATCAAGGCCTGGATCAACGAGGGCGCGGAGAACAACTAGCCCCGCGATGGGCCGCAACCGCAGCGGTCCTGAAGTGTGCGGTTGGTGCCGCACCAGGGGCTTCTGGTTCGACTTGGAAAGCTTCGCTAGCTTCGCGCGCTTCTCCGTCCGTTACTTACTCCCAGGAATTCCATGAGACGGTTGTTCGGATTCGCTCTGGGCGGACTTCTTCTGGCGCCTTTCCCCGTCAGCGCTCAGTTGCCACAGACCGAAGGTCCCTTTCTGCAGGCCTTTCTGTTCGGCGACGCGCTTTACACCATCGCCGATGCCGATCGACCCGACGGATTCAAGCTGGGGCAGATGGTGGCGCACGGGAACGCGACGCTGTCACAGAACGTCGTGTTCTTCGGTGAAGTCTCGGTCAGCGCGCGCAACTCCGGCTACAGCCTCGCCATGGAGCGAGCGATCCTCCGGTACGATTTCAACGATGCCGTGAAGGTCGGAGCTGGTCGTTACCACACGCCTGTTTCGTACTGGAACACCGAGTTTCACCATGGCCTCTGGCTCCAGGGCTCGGTCGCGCGCCCCGAGGCGATCAAGTTCGGTAGCCGCTACATACCGGTCCACTTTGTCGGAGCCATGCTCGAGGGCAACCTGACTTCCGCGCCGCTGCATTATTCATTCGGCGTCGGGAACGGTCGGGGCGCGAACATTGCCGGTGGTGGGGACGGTGGAGACGTGAACCCGACACGCGCATTTATCGCCTCAGCGTCCTTTCGACCGAGAGGCTTGTTCGGGTTCCGTGTCGGTGGGGCGTTCTACGTGGATCGGATTTCAGACGCCGGGGGGGAGTATGCGGACGAGCAGATCGCATCGGCGCACATCGTCTGGGACCGCGGTAACGTCGAGGCGTCGGCTGAATTCATCAACGTGAGCCACAAGGCGATCGGCTCGAACGAGTCCACCGCCTCTCCTTCGTACTACGCGCATCTCGGGTATCGACTGCCGGGAAGCCTCAGGGATTTCACGCCCTACGTCAGGTACGAGGACATGGACATCGAAGACAACGACATCGTGTTCACAGGCGTGCTGGACGACTACGAGGCATTCGTGGCCGGGATCCGGTTCGACTTCGACAACCTCGCCGCGCTCAAGGCCGAGTATCGAGGTGAGAAGCTCGGCGGCGGCGACCGCATGGACGCGTATTTCATTCAGGCCAGCTTCGCTGTCCCTGTATCGGGGGGATCATGATGAAGACCCGACGCGAAGTCATTCTCGGGATGGCCTTCGGGGCAGTTCTGATGGCGGCGGCGTGGGCCCAGCCTGCTTCAGCTCAGGCCGTGGCAGTCGCCATCGTGGTGCATCCCGCGACCGAGGTCGACGACCTCACGTTCGACGACCTGAAGAGCATCTTCCGGGGGGAGCGACAGTTCTGGGATGACGGCCGTCGCGTCACGCTGCTCGTTCGGGCACCGGTCGCCGAAGAGCGCCAGCTGATACTGGAACGGATCTACGGGATGGACGAGGACCAGTTCCGCGAGTATTGGATCGGGAAGATGTTCAGAGCCGAGGTCGCGGCCGGACCGAAGTTGGTGTACAGCGCTGATATGGCCCGGGATCTCGTCACCGTGATTCCGGGTGCGATTACGTTCGTGCCTCTTTCGGATGTGAGTTCGGGTACGAAGGTCGTTCGCATCGACGGGCTACTCCCCAGCGATCCGGGGTACGCACTCCGATAGCGGCGGAGGTCAGCCTCCGGGTACTCCGACGGTGGCGGAATCGACGGACACCTCGGCGCCGTCAGGCGCCCGATGGCTCGCGATCAGCTCGAGTGCCTGATTGAACACGGTCAGCAGCTCGGCTTCGTCTCTGCTGAGCGCGGTGACGAATTCGTGTGCCTGCTCGATCTGATCCCGATTCTGAGCCTCGGTCAGAGCGTCCGGGCTCGAAAAGCGGGGGCGTTCGAGTCGACTTCGCGTCTCGAAGCCGTCCTGGATGCTGTACGTCAACGACAGAGCCGACACGACCTCGAAATCCATGTGAGTCAGAGCGCCGGTTGCGAGTGAGGTCTCCCACGCTGTGTTGAGTAAGACGGGGGGCGTCAGGCCCTCCATGATGTTGCGGATGTCCATCCCGGGGTCCGGCAGCTGGCGCATCTGGGCCAGGATGTCGCGGATGCCCTGATGGTAGGGTGCGACGTCCTCGACGCGTGCCTGGTTCTGCAGGATCTCTCTCTCGAAGATGCCGAGAGACTGGTCGGCGAGCTCGTCGAAGTCACGATTCTGAGACCATTCGTCCACGGCGAGCGCCATGAGAATGCTCCCGACGACGAAGACCGATTCCACCAGTCCCTTGAGGATCCACTTGATTTCCATGGCGGGGCGGGGCGGGGTCGGAGGGCTCATTCGAACGGCGCGGCAAGATCCCAGCGATGGCCGCCATGTGCAAGGTTTGGGCGCGGGTAGCTGGTGCGTGGGGGTGACCGACGGCCACCGGCATTGCTGAGCTTCCGTCCTCCGGTACATGTTGGCCCCCACCCTTTTCCGGTCACGGAGTCCACATGCGCGTCCTTCTCGTCATCGGTGTCATCCTGACCACGGCGGCCTCCTTGCCCGAGGTGCCTGCCGACGACTACCCGCGAAGGATCGGTGTCGACGTCGAGAACTACCGGTTCGAACTCACGCTGAGTGACGACAGCGACATCGTCGTGGGGCGCACCACGGTTTCGTTGCGCTTTACCGCCAACGGGTTGGTGGACCTTCCGTTCGATCTCACGAGTCTCGGTGGAGACGGTCTGGGAATGACTGTCGAGAGCGTGCGCGTGGGCACCGAGAGCCTGGTCTTTTCACACGAGGACGACGTCCTGCAGATCACGTTTCCCGAGCCGAGTCGATCGGGCGGACGGACAGACGTCTCGATCGAGTACCGGGGCGAGCCGGCTGCTGGTCTGAGAATCGGTCCGAACAAGTACGGTGACCGGACGTTCTTCAGCGACAACTGGCCGAATCGGGCGCGAAACTGGCTGCCGACGATCGATCATCCCTATGAAAAGGCGATGAACGAGTTCGTGGTCACCGCCCCGGCGCACTACCAGGTCGTCTCGAATGGGTTGTTGATCGAGGAGACGGACACCCCGGACGGCGCCCGACGCACGCACTGGAAGCAGTCGGTGCCGATCGCTCCCTGGCTGTATGTGCTCGGCGTCGCGCGTTTTGCCATGCAGCACGTCGACGACTTCCAGGGCAAGCCGATCCAGACCTGGGTCTATCAGCAGGATCGGGACGCGGGGTTCTACGACTTCGCTGTCCCCACGAAGCAGGTCATGGAGTTCTACTCCGATTACGTAGGCCCCTATGCCTACGAGAAGCTGGCCAACATCACCTCACCCGCGACGGGCGGGGGCATGGAAGCAGCGACGGCCATCATGTACGGCGAGAATTCCGTTACGGGAGAGCGCACCACGCGCTGGCGAAACGTCATCATCCACGAGATCGCGCATCAGTGGTTCGGTAACGCGGTCACGGAGCAGGATTGGGATGACGTATGGCTGAGCGAGGGCTTCGCGACCTACTTCACGTTGCTCTTCATCGAGCATGCGTATGGGCGTGACGAGTTCGTCGCCGGGCTGCGGAGCTCCGCCGGTCGGGTCTTCAGCCAGTACGCGGACGACCCTGGCTACCGGATCGTTCACGACGACCTGAACGACATGAGTCGCGTCACGAGCGGCGCCACCTACCAGAAGGGATCGTGGATCCTGCACATGCTTCGGGGGCGCATGGGCGACGAAGCTTTTTGGCAGGGTATCCGCTCGTACTACGCCAGGCATATGAACGGGAACGCCACGACCACCGACTTCCGAGTCGCGATGGAGGAGGCCTCGGGTCAGGACTTCGAGACCTTCTTCCAGCAATGGCTTTACAGCGGCGGGAATCCGAGGCTCGAGGGGTGGTGGGAGTATGACGAGTCAGCGCAGGCGGTTCGGGTCGAGCTGAGCCAGACACAGGCGGTGGGGCCGGTCTATGAGCTGGGGCTCGAAGTGGGGATTCACCTGGATGGGGAAGTGCTGCCTACCGTCGTGGAGCGGGTCGATGTCGACGATCGCTTCCACCGCTTCGTGATACGCTCGACCCGAACGTTCGCACGCTCTTTGAAGCCGACTTCGGACCTCGGGGACGCTGACATGTTGGAGGCATCATGAAACTCGCATCGATCGTGGTCTTCGCGGTTCTGTCTTTAGGCGCGTGCGGTGGCGAGCAGCAGGTATACGACCTCGTCGTCGTGAACGGTCGGGTCATCGATCCTGAGACCGGCTTCTTCGAGGTCGCCAACGTCGGCATCCGGAGCGGAGTCATCGAGTCGATCTCGCCCGACCCGCTCGAAGGAAGCAGGGTCGTCGACGCCAGCGGCCTCGTCGTAGCACCGGGCTTCATCGACCTGCACGAACACGGCCAGGCTGAGGAAGCGTATTCGTGGATGGTGCGTGACGGCGTGACGACTGCGTTGGAGTTGGAAGTCGGCACGGGAGACGTGGATGCCTGGTACGACGAACGCGCGGGTGGACAGCTCGTGAACTACGGCGTCAGTGTCGGCCACATCCGTGCTAGAATGGCGGTGATGGACGATCCGGGAACGGGGCTCGTCCCGACCGGACCCGCCAACTCCGATCCGACGACCGGTGCTCAGCAGGAAGAGATGGACGCGCTCATCCGTCGGGGCCTCGATCAGGGAGCGCTGGCGGTCGGGTTTGGGAGCGCGTACACACCGGGCGCCGACATCGACGAGATCCAGCGGTACTTCGAGATCGCGGCCGAGTACGGGGCTCCGGCCCACATTCACATGCGGGGAGGGGTCGCGGGGCTGGACTCTACGCTCGCGGCGGCCCGCGAGGCGGGCGCGTCTCTACACGTTGTCCACGTCAACTCCAGCGCCAGCGCCGACATCGACGAGTTCCTGGTGATGATCCAGGCCGCGATCGATGCGGGACAGGACGTCACGACCGAGACCTATCCGTATGGCGCGGGCATGACGGAGATCACGTCGGCGCTCTTCGACGACTGGGAGAGCTGGCCCGAAGATCGCTACGCCATCCACCAGCTGGTATCGACCGGTGAACGTCTGGATCGGGCGAGTTTTGCCGCAGCACGTGAGGCCGGGGGCACCGTCATCATTCACGATCGGACCGAGGAGATGACGCGTACCGCCGTCGCGAGTCCACTCACGATGATCGCGAGTGACGGATTCTTGGTGAACGGGCGCGGTCACCCCCGCACATCGGGCTCTTACGCGAAGGTGCTGGGTCAGTATGTGCGTGACGAGGCGATCCTGAGTCTCGAAGCCGCGATCGCGAAGATGACCATACGGCCGGCCAGGCGACTCGAGTCGCGCGCGCCGGGCTTCGCGAGGAAGGGGCGTCTGCAGGTGGGGATGGACGCCGATATCACCGTGTTCGACCCTGCCACCGTAATCGATCGGGCCACCTATATGAACGCCACGCAATCGTCGGTCGGCATCCCTTGGGTGATCGTGAACGGCGAGGTCGTCGTGGACGAGGGTGAGGTGACCGCTGCTCGCCCGGGCCGGCAAATGAGGGCACCGATCGGGTAGCGTGCGGCTCCCGCCAGCGCGTGTACCCGATGCGTTGCCGAGAACGAACGCCTCACGCATCTTGGCGCCCCCCGGGAGCCGCGCTCCCTTGCCGATCCCTTCGAGCCCACCTTCCATGTCCGCAACACGTACTTTGAGCGTGCGCCGAGTTCTGTTCGCCTTTCTGGCGGTCGTAGCCTTCTTCATCGCCGGCCCCGCGCCGGCTGCCGCCCAGCTAGACCTGGCAGCTCTCCAGGACGAGGCCGTCGGTTGGCTGCAGGAATACATCGGCATCAACACGATCAACCCTCCCGGTAACGAGACCCGAGGCGCCGAGTTCTTCGCGCGGATCTTCGAGGCTGAGGGCATCGAGTATGAGATGGCCGAGTCCGCTCCTGGCCGGGGCAATATATGGGCGAGGCTGGAGGGTGGAGACGAACCGGGTCTCGTGCTGCTGCACCACATGGACGTCGTGCCTGCCGACGAGCGCTTCTGGTCGACCGACCCGCTCTCCGGCGAGCTTCGTGACGGATACGTGTACGGACGCGGCGCGCTGGACACGAAGACGAGCGGCATCCTTCATCTCGCGACCTTCCTGGCCCTTCATCGCACCCAGACGCCGCTCAACCGCGACGTCGTCTTCATGGCGACCGCCGACGAGGAGGCTGGGGGGTTCTTCGGCGCGGGCTGGCTGGTCGAGAACCGCCCCGAGCTCTTCGACGATATCGGCTTCCTGCTCAACGAGGGGGGAGGCGGGACCGACGTCGACGGAACCGTCAACTTCGGGCTCGAGGTGACGCAGAAGGTCCCGTACTGGCTGCGGGTCACCGCGAGGGGAGAGCCGGGGCACGGGTCCGCACCGCAAGTCACTTCGGCGTCGGTGAAGCTCATCGCAGCGCTCGAACGTCTACGGCTGCACGAGTTCGAGGCCCGAGTGATTCCGGCGGTGGACGAGCACTTTCGCGGGATGGCCGAAGGGTATCCCGAGCCGTGGCGTGGACGCTTTTCGGACATGGCCTCGGCCATCGAGGAGCCTGGCGTGCTCCGTGAACTGCAGCTGTACGAACCGTGGCTCCACGCGCTGACCCGAAACACCTGTTCGATCACACGCTTCGAGGGCAGTGAGAAGATCAACGTGGTCGCTCCGGAGGTGGCCGCGGAGGTCGACTGCCGCCTGCTGCCCGATCAGGACGCCAACGCGTGGCTCGGAGAGATGCGCGGTGTGTTGGGTCCCGAGGTCGAGGTGGAGGTCCTGATGGGGTTTACGCCGGCGGTCTCATCCACGGACACAGATCTGTACCGTACGGTGCGTGAGGTGACGCTCGAGGAGTTCCCCGGTGCCGGCTTCGTGCCACAGGTGGTCGGTGGATTCACGGACAGTCACTTCTTTCGGGATCTCGGGATTACGAGCTACGGATACGAAGCGACCGCCACGCCTGCCGAGGACTCGGGCGGAGTGCACGGAAACGATGAACGAGTAACGGAAGAGAACGTGCGGCGGGGCGTCAGAATGACGCTGACGATCCTCGAGCGCTTCGCCGCGACCCGACCCGTCATGGAGGACCACTAGAATGGCAGACCGATACGAAATCGCTACGCTCGAACCACGGGAACTGGTGCCCGGTCATCACGGTCGGTTCGTGCATTCCGAGCACACCACGCATGTGTATTGGACCATCGAGGCGGATGCCGTTCTGCCTGAACACAGCCATCCCCACGAGCAGATCGTGAACATGCTCGAGGGCACCTACGAATTGAACGTCGGCGGTGAGCCCTTCCGGCTCGACGCGGGCGACGTGCTGGTCATTCCCGGAGGAGTCCCGCATTCGGGGCGCGCGCACACCGGCTGCCGAATCCTCGACGTGTTTTCGCCGGTACGGGAGGAATACAGATGAACGCGCGAAATACGACGTTCGGGGTCGCCGCTGTCGCCCTGATGGCCACCGCGGCATGGATTCACCATGGGCACGCGTTGCCATGGTCGCACTCGACGCACGATGCCCAGGTCACCGAAGTCACGTCCGGACCGTCCGATGCCGAGGTCGATCGCTGGCCACCGGTCGCGACCTTCTCCGTCCTCGGGTACGATCCCGAAACGGGCGAGGTCGGGGGCGCCGTACAATCACGGGTCTTTTCCGTCGGGAACGGCGTCCTGTGGGCCGAGGCGAACGTAGGCGTGGTCACTACCCAGGCGATCGTAGACGTGAGCTACGGGCCGCAGGGCATCGAGCTACTGCGCCAGGGCATGGCGCCGGCGGAAGTGGTCTCGACCATTCTCGCAAACGATCCGAACCCTCGACCCGAGCGTTGGACGATCGAAGGCCGTCAGTTTTCCGTGATGGATGACGAGGGCAATGTCGCGACGCATACCGGACCTGAGGCGTCGACCTGGGCCGGCCATCGCATCGGCGAGTACGTGTCGGCGCAAGGCAACATCCTGGCAGGTGAAGGTGTGGTGAACGGCATGGTCGAAGCCTTCGAGTCGACCGAAGGGCACCTGTCGTTCCGCCTGCTCGCTGCGCTCGAAGCGGGTCAGGCTGCCGGCGGGGACACGCGGGGCATGCAGTCGGCCGCGATGATCATCGTCAAGGAAGACGGGGGCGTCTGGCTGAACAACGACGTGGTCCTGCGCCTCCAGGTCGACGACTCCGAGCAGCCCATTGCGGAGCTTCGTCGCCTCGTGGAAATCGCCGCGCGCCAGAGAGACCGAATCAGAGGGCGATAGCGACAGCGCTCCGGTCCGGCGGGATTCGGCCGATCTTCATCCGGACCACCTGTCCGGACCGGAGCATGCTTCGCGGTATGTGACCCGAATGCCTCAGCGGGTCGAGCCGTGCGGCGTCCGAGGCTCTAGCAGTGCTCCTCGTACGCGGCGCGCAGATCGGCCGCGATGTCTTCAGGGTGCCGGCCTTCGATCTGGTGTCGCTCCATGAAGTACGCCAGCTCACCGTCCTTGAAGAGCGCGACGGCCGGTGAGGAGGGCGGGTACCCAGTAATGAAGTCACGCGTCCGATCGGTCGCTTCCATGTCCTGTCCCGCGAAGACCGTTGCCAGTACTTCGGGCTTCTTCTCGCCCTGGATCGACATGTAGACAGCCGGCCGCATCATGGCGGCGGCACATCCACACACCGAGTTCACGGCGACCAATGTCGTGCGGGTCTCGCCAACGAGGACTGCGTCGACGTCTTCGGGCGTACGCATCTCGGTAAACCCGACTCGAACGAGGTCCTCACGCATGGGAGCGACCATCATCTCGGGATATGGCATTCAATAACCTCCAGCATTTTCGATCGGCGACACCGGCGT
>JBDGVT010000225.1:0-4837 GCA_039585495.1 Gemmatimonadota bacterium
AGTGATCCCGATGCGCGGCCCAACGTGAGGTAGTCCAGTCCGACGTCTCGGAGAAAACGGAGGCGTTCCGCGACCTCCTTCAGGATCGGGCCCGCGATCTCAGCGGCGAGAGGCGCGTACTTGGGCTTCTTTCGCTTCGTCGCCCCCCCACTGGCACCGTTTCCGCTGGACGCTGAATCGACGGGTACGGCTTCGATGAAATCGGCGGCCTGGCCGATCGACATCTCGACCAGGTCGCCGAGGGACCGGCCCGCGATCGTCACGGCACGCGAAGCATCTTTGAGCCGACTCCCGGAGCACGCCGTGCATGGGAGCGTCGACATGTACTCGTCGAGCTGATTGCGCACCGTCTCGGAGGCGGTCTCGCGATAGCGGCGCTCTACGTTTGCGAGCACTCCTTCCCACTGATCCTCGTAGTGCCCGTCGAACTTGCCCGAGCCCGACCTATACGGGAACCGGATCTTCATGCCGGCCGAGCCATGGATGATCGCGTGGCGGACGTCTTCCTCGAGTTCACCCCAAGGTGTGTTCTCGTCGAACTCATACGCTTCGGCCAGTCCGGCGATCACCGAGCGCCTCAGGTGCCCGGACGGATCCCCCCAGGGCAGGATCACACCCTCGAGAATCGTCACGCTCGGGTCGGCGGTCAGCAGGTCGGGGTTCACTTCCTTCCTCGTCCCGAGACCTCCGCACTCCTCGCACGCACCATACGGCGAGTTGAACGAGAACTGGCGCGGCTCGAGCTCGGCGAGGCTCGTCCCGCAGGCATCGCATGCATAGTGCTCGCTGAACACATGCGTCACGGGGTCCCCCCGTCCGTGCTCGAGCACCTCGATGACTCCGTCACCCGAGCGGAGAGCGGTCTCGACCGAGTCGGCGATCCTGTCCCGGTCACGCTCGCGGATCACCAGGCGGTCGACCACGACCGCGATATCGTGATTTTCGTAGCGATTGAGTGCCGGCAGATCCGTGAGGTCGTAGGTCTCGCCATCCACCCTGACACGCACGAACCCTTCCCTCCTGGCCTTCTCGAACAACTCCCGGAACTCGCCCTTCCGGCCACGAACCAGCGGCGCCAGGAGCTCGGCCTTGGTGTTCTCACCGATCGCGAGCAGGCGCTCGACGATCTGGGTGGCAGACTGCCTGATGACGGGCTCGCCACACGCCGGGCAGTGCGGCGTTCCGGCCCGGGCCCACAGGAGGCGGAGGTAGTCGTAGATCTCCGTCACCGTCCCCACTGTGGAGCGAGGGTTTCGGCTGACCGTCTTCTGCTCGATGGAGATCGCCGGAGAGAGTCCCTCGATCGAATCGACGTCGGGCTTCTCCATGAGCCCGAGGAACTGGCGCGCATAGGCCGACAGAGACTCCACGTACCGACGCTGGCCTTCCGCATAGATCGTGTCGAAGGCGAGCGAAGACTTGCCGGAACCAGACAATCCGGTGATCACGACGAGCCGCTCTCTGGGCAGCTCGACGTGCACGTTCTTCAGATTGTGCTCGCGCGCCCCTCGGACGATGAGCATTTCGGCGGGGACGCGGCCGCTGTCGGGAGGAGGGCTTGATTGAGGCATAGCCCGGAATACTAATCAGATACGCAAGTGCGGTTCAATCCGCGGGTGCCGCCGAAAATGAGGGCCGCCTAGTATCCCCAATCCCTGAAGAACAGCACGCCCCAGATCTGGTCGTCCTGAAGGAGTCCTGACGCACCCAGTGTGGCACTCCCGCTCCGCAGGAACCGGTCCTCCATGAACGCTTCGACATTGTAGTCGTCCGTGAACGCCCACTCGACTCGAATCCCGGCGAGGTTGTTCTGCTCGGTCGCGTCTCCGCCCTGATTGGGTCGCAGCACGACTACGAGAAACATCTCGTCTCCGACGTAGCTTCCGATCTCGAATTGGGTGTCGCGCAGGTAGGATTGGTCGAAGCCGTGTCCTCCCCCCTGCTGGACCGAGACGTAGTCGACACCGACGAAGCGGCCGAGCACCGGGCCAAGCTGATTTGCCAAGGCGCCGCTATAGAAGGTTAGCGCGCCCTCGATGGCAGACATGCCGGGACTTCTCCCGAGGTCGCCGAGCAGCTGTCCGTTCTGCGCCCCAATCGCGTCACTCGAGGTCCCGAGCAGCAGGTAGGCGTAGAGGTCGGACTCCGCGAGCCCCGCTTCCTCGGTCGAAACCGTGACGATCGGCCGCACGACCGTCCCCTGCACCAAAGCAGAAATCTCGAGAGGTTCCTCGTTCCTTCGGCGAATCCTGCTCGATGCCTGGATATCGAGATCCGGATTGAATCCCGGTCGACCGATGAAGGTCACGGCCCCCCCATCGAGCTCGAAGGAGCGATTGGCGACGACGTGCGATCCACGCAACGCCACGAGCTCACCGATCAGAACGAAGTCACCGGCGCGCCGGTCATAGGTCACCAGCAGGTCGCCCGCCATCTCCACGTTGGTCATGGTCGAGCGCAGCCAGGTGTCGCTCGGTACCGAGAGATCGACGTTCACGCGGAGGTTGTCGAAGAACGGGTTCCGTAGTCCCGCCAGGAGCGGTTGAGCCACCAGCGCCGTGGTATCGACGGCGATCCCGCCCTCGAAGAGGAATGGATCGCTCAGGTCCACGACGCCCGCCGCTCGTTGCAGCTCGTCTACGAAGATCGTCCCCTGGTTTACCGTCAGCGCACCCTCGGCGAGGGGACGACTGTACCGTCCCGTGAGATCGAACTCTCCCGAAATCAGTCCCTCCATATCCGGGCGACCCACGGCCACGAACTGATCGAAGTCGAACTGCAGATCCAGAAGCGGATCGCGAAGCGGCTCGAGGAGCATCGTACCGGTCACGCTCGAAGAGCCGATTTCGGTGGTGCCGAGCGACACGTCCACGGTGCGGTCCGGGCGGAGTCGCATGTTGCCGTTCACTCCGGTATGACGCACCCCGAGTGCTTCGATCGACCACGCTCCATCCGTGAGGTCGACCGAGCCGTCGGGGGCCGGAGTCGCTGTCGTGCCACTGATGAGAATGTCTCCCGACACCAGCCCCAGGACGTCGTCGAGCGCGCCGACGTACGCGAGAGCGATCGCGGCATCGAGCGAGTCCGCCGTGATCCGGATATCGAGCGGTCCGTCGGGCACCCGGTCATCCACATCGGTGAACGCCAGATCCATCGGCATGTCGCCGCCCGCGTGAATCGCCTCGCGTACCCCGTCCCATCCGTCGACCTCGAAGCTCGCCACCCGATCGGCATACTCCAGAGAGCCGGCGACGCGACTTAGTCGCATCGCACCGTAGCGGGGATCCTGAACGAAGAAGGTGCCATCGACGATCGGCGCTTCGGACGGCCCGTGCACGATGACGCCAAGGTCCAGCCTCCCCCCGATCTCCAGATGATCGAGTTGGGCCGCGTGCAGCGCTCGCTCGAGAAAGAGCCCCTCGACGGAGATATGGAAGTCACTCTCGCCGCCCCTGGCCAGGGCACCGTCAACGAGCAGCTGCATCGGCTCCTCGCCCTGGCGCTCAATCTGCACGCTATCCACGGAAAGGGTCGAGCCGTCCCACGTCAGGGTGCCCTGACGCGCAAGGTCCCATCGCTGGTCGTCGATCACGAACTCGACCCTCTCCAGCCCGAGCTCTCCTCCGATGGAATCCAGACGCACGGAGCCGGTCGCACCGTAGTGTTCACCTTCACTTCGGACGACCTCGACGCGGCCGATCCCAATCCGCTCCGCCATATCCGCTTCGAATCCGCCCTGCTCGAACCTGCGGCTTCCCCATTGGATCCCGTTCCCGCTGACCCCCAATTGCCAATTCCTGGGCATCGCGGGGAGTCCGGAAGCCGTGAGGCCGACGCGCGCCGAATCGACCTGGTTGCTTCGGTAGGCCCCCTGGACGATTTCGGCGACGGCACCGACACCGAACTCGCGAATCTCGCCGGTCACCGTGAACACACCGGAAACCCGCCCTTCCATACGCACCTCCTCGGCCGTGGGAAGGGTGTCGGGCTCGATGCCTTCCAGCCTCAGGAAATCGCGGTCAAGCGGGCTTAGCGCGTCTCTCACCATCACCGAGTCGCTCAGCCCCATGAGTGCGGGACGGAGCCCCACCAGCGACTCCCCGGCGAACTCGAAGTCGGTATCACCGTACCTGCCAGGAGCGAAGCCGAGACGACCCCGCCCGTTGATATCGATGCCGGCAATGGTCGCGTTCAGAGAGTCCGTGAAGAGGACCCCGTCGACCAATCGGAAACCAGCCGAGACGGTATCCACACGCACCGAGCCCACCCTCGAACCATGCGCGGTGACGATGGCGGAAACCCCCATCGAGTCGGGGACGAAGCCCGTCCCGGCCACGTCCAGGCGGCCGCTCCAGACGGAAGGCTCCGGCAGCCGGGAACTGAACGCGGTTATCGGGAACTGGTCGGCCTCCGCGCCGAAGCGATACCCGTACGCCGGAGCGAGCAGATCGATATTCGCTTCGACCACGACTGAACCATCACCCGCGACCAGTTCGGCGCGTATGTCGGTGTTGTCGAGCGGTCCCCTAATGCTCACGGGACCGGAAACGGCTCCCCGGAGCCCGAGATCGGGAGCCAGGGACGCAAGCACGCCGACCGAGAGGGGCGTGAAGTCCACCGACAGGTCGGTTGCCCAGCCGAATTCAGGATCGCGGGCCACGATACCGCTCACCCGGGCGATGGTCGTGTCGGCGGATACCGCTTCGTGCGTGATGTCTGCGACCACCATGAGGCCGCCATCCACTCGCCCGTCCAACTCCACGTGACCTCCTCCAGTACCGGAGAAGGGAAACTCGGGCCAAAGCGCCTCGAGTACCGTGTAATTGAACGGCCGGAC
>JBDGVT010000226.1:0-8007 GCA_039585495.1 Gemmatimonadota bacterium
GAGAAGCACATGGAGCTGAATCCCGACGACCCCCGGGCCGCGACGATGCGGGCGGTCTCACTCGCGCGCCTGGAGCGACGGTCGGAGGCGCTCCGATGGGCGGATCACGCGTTGGCCGTCGATCCCGATGACTGCAGCGTGCGCTACAACCTCGCCTGCCTCTTCAGCGTGATGGGAGAATTGGACCGATCCCTCGAGTGCCTCGACGAGGCAGTACGTGGAGGCTTCGGGAACCGCGACTGGCTCGAGCGTGATCCGGACCTGGACGCGGTCCGGGCGGACCCGAGGTTCCTGCAGACCCTGGGAGCGCGTTAGTCAGGCCAGCGGTGAGCGCCTGCCCCGTCCCCTGTGAAGTCCAACGAGATCTACGGTCGCGCCAGGTGCGCGGTCTGACGCCGTGGTCCGCACGGTCTCGCGCACCATGCGTGGCATCTGGCAGGCGAAGAAGTCAGGACACCCTGATGAAGAGATCTCGCGCATCGACACGAGAGGAAAGCTCATAGATCGGCACAGCCGTTTGCCGCGACACCGAGTTCCGATACCGGATCGTGGAGTGGGCAAGTCGACACACCGGAGAAATCGACCAAGATCAGCTCACCCCCGCCCGGCGACCTGGCCGGACGGGGGTACCGTGGCGTGAGCCACGTTGGACTCAGGTACAACCCGTATAGAGCACGGTCACGCTTCGGGCCTCCAGCGTCGTCACCGCGGAGCACAGCAGCGCAGGGCTGATGCTCAGAAGGTCGACCACGTCGCCGGCTCCGATCCCCGTGTTGTCGATGAGCGGCTGGATGTCGCTCAGGCCTGTGTTCACGGTGAGCCACAGCCTCTCGAGGTTCGTCAGCCCGCTCAGAGCCGCGATGTCCGTGAGCCCGGTATTGGAGGCATTGAGCTGCCGCAGCGCCGTGAGACCAGTCAGCGCGCCGAGGCTGCCGACCGCGTTGCTAGGGAGAGTCAGGAACTCGAGGGCGGTCAGCGAGCTCAGGGCACTGATGTCCGTGATCGCGTTTGTGTCCAGGGCCAGCCGCGTCAAGCCGGTGAGCCCGTCCAGCGCGCTGATGTCAGAGATCGAGTTATCCCCCGCCTCCAGTATCAGCAAGCCGGTGAGCCCACTCAGCGCCGCGATGTCCGTGATCGAGTTGTTCCACAGCCTGAGTTCATCCAGACCCGTCAGCCCGCTCAGGGCGGCGACGTCGGTGATCGAGTTCTCCGACAGCCCGAGGACCCGCAGGCTCGTCATTCCAGTCAGGGCGGTGATATCGGCGATCGAGTTGGCCTCGAGGGTCAGCTGGTCCAGGGCGGTAAGGGGGGCCAGAGGGCCGATGTCCGTGATCGAGTTACCCTCTAGCGCCAGCGCGATCAGTCCCGTCAGATCGCTCAGCTGGGAGATGTCCGTCAGCGCGTTGTTGTCCAGCTGCAGATCGACCAGCCCCGTGAGATTCTGGATGCCGTCGATATTCGTAATGCTCTGGAACTCCGCAATCAGCGTCGTGAGCGCGCCAGCAGTCCCACAGCTCAGGGCGTCGCTCGATCCCAGGCCCGCAGCCGAGCGGACCACCGCATCGAGGTTGGCATCCGCGAACGTGAGTCCGGTCGCCACCGACGCGCCCCGGCCTTCGAGCTGGGCCACGTCGGAACAGCGGAGCGCCGGCGCAAGGCCCTGAACCCAGATCGAGTCGCCAGCACCGAGGCCCGTGTTGTCGATAAGGGGCTGGATGTCGCTGAGCCCGGGATTATCTGCGACATACAGGAAGTCGAGATCGGTCAGGCCGGACAGGGGACCGAGATCCGTAATCGAGTGCCCTCCAACCCCGAGCGAGGTCAGTCCGGTGAGTCCGGCGATCGGCGCGAGGTCCGACACGGCCCCATTCCCGCTGAAGGTGCTGACGTCGAGCGCAGTCAGCGATGAGAGCCCGGACAGCGGACCGAGATCCGAGATCGTGTGATCTCCAGAGACATCCATTTGGATGAGCTCGGTCCACCCACTAACCACGTTCAGGTCGGACAGCTGATTGGTCCGAATACTGAACGCTTCCATGTTGGTCAGACCCGCAAGCGAGTTGATGCTACCCAGGTACTCGCCCAGACCCAGCTCGCGCAGCGACGTCAGCGTAGCGATCGGCGCCACATCCGTGATCTGATTTAGGGCGAGGTCCAGCCCTTCGAGCGCAGTCAGTCCCCCGAGGGGCGAGACGTCAGTGATCTGGTTCCCCTCGAGGTCGAGCATCGTAAGGCTCGTGAAGTTCTGGATTCCCGCGAGATCCGTGATCCCGAGGCTCTTCGCATCGAGTTCCGTGAGGTCGGGGGCCAGCGCACAGAGCAGTTCTTCGGACGGGCCGAGCCCCAGTCCGGTCCGCACCACGTTCTCGAGGTTCGCATCCGCAAAGGAGGCGATGGCGTTCGCCGGTGCCGCGCTGCACAGGTCGCCCGAAGCGAGGGTCGGAGCCCGAACGACCGCGAGGGAGAGCTCTCGCTCGGCCGCCTGCCCGTCGTCACTCGAGACCCTCGCCGTGAGCACGAAGTCCCCATCGACGGAAGGCGTGCCCTCGAGGTCGCCGTTGGCCAGGAGCGTTACTCCGGTCGGGAGCGCACCAGCGGTCACCGACCAGGTGTAGACACCACCTCCGCCCGCCGCTTCGAGTGAAGCCGCGTAGGACAGATACTGGTCACCGTCCCCGAGTGAGGTCGTCGTGATCTCCAGGCTCTCGTTCACGACCACGGGAAGCGTGCCCGAAGCCGTCGTGCCCTCGGCCGAGGCCTCCGCGATCACGTCCACCGTCCCGGAGGCGACGGCGGTCACGACCCCGGAGGCGTCTACGGTGGCGGTTGCCGCATCGCCGGACGTCCAGGATACCGTAGCTCCCTGGACCTCGGACCCGCCTGCATCATAGGCCGTAGCGACGACGGTCGCCGTGGCACCCGGGCCGCCGAGGGTGAGCGAGCCCGGATCCAGCGACACCGAATCGGGCGTTTGAGCCACCGTCACCGCTGCCGTCGCATTCGCGGACCCCGAGGTGGCCGTGATGGTGGCGGTGCCGTTCGCCACCGCCGTAACCAGCCCCGACGACGAAACCGTGGCCGCCGCAGCGTCGGACGTGGCCCAGGTCACCGCCGCGCCCGTCATGGCGCTCCCATTCTGATCCAGCACCGTCGCCGACAGCTGCTCCGTGGCGGCCAGGGCGTCGAACGAGACCGTGCTCGGCGTGACTGTGACGGAGGTCGCGACGGCATCGGGTGTGCCCGGGCCCGTGGGCTCGGACCCGCCGCACGCAGCGAACGTCAGACAAAGGACCGCGACGGCTACTCGCGTCACCGGGCGAGCAGAAACGAGGGTGGTGACAACACGCACTGCGACCTCCAAATACGGATTCGTGGGATCCCGAATTCGGAGGATTCGTAACCGTCGGACCGAGCCTCCCGAGGTCGGGAGGAACCTCGAGCCTTACCAGCAGAAAAAAGTTGTCGAACCCATGAGCGCCATCAAGAGGCCGTACTCCAGGTAGCCCCGGAAGTCGATCAGTCCCTCGCACCCCGGCCTCGTACCTCCATCCCCACCGCCCCGTTACTTATTGTCCCTTCGTACCCGAAGGCCTGTTGGATTCCCTGCCCTTCCCTTTACTTCAGTGCTGCACGACCCGCTTGGTCAGCTGCGCGGGTCAGAGTCCGCGATGACCTGGGCTCTCCGGTCGGCCCGGTCGGCCTTCACGGCCTCCCTGATCTCGGGATGCTTCAGCCCGAGAATCTGACCAGCGAGAAGCGCCGCATTGACGGCCCCTGCTTTGCCGATGGCGACCGTTGCAACGGGGACGCCCCGAGGCATCTGAACCGTCGAAAGCAGCGAATCGAGACCGTCGAGCGCCCAACCGACCATCGGGACGCCGAGAACCGGAATCGTCGTTTTCGCGGCTACGACCCCGGCGAGGTGCGCTGCACCACCCGCGGCGGCGATGATGACCTCTAAGCCTCTCTCCTCCGCGGTTGCAGAGTACTCGAGCGCGATATCGGGCGTCCGGTGCGCCGACATGACCTGCACCTCGCAGGGGATTCCAAGAGCTTCGAGCGTGGACACGGTGTGCGACATCGTGCTCCAATCCGACTTCGAGCCCATTACTACGCCGACCAGCGCCTGTGCCATCGTGCTTATCCTCGTTCGAGCGTACTGTTTCGTGTGATCCGGAAGTAAGGGTCGCCACGTTGCTGAAAGCAGTGCGAAGGGTCAAGGGCTGTACCCCACCTCCCTACGGAGTCAGTCGATGAGCAAGGCATCCGAGCGCCCCGTCTGGCCGGAAGACCGGCCCCAGTTGACCCCGTTTCTTCCTTTCGTCCTTTCCATCTGGATCGACGGCGTACTCGACGCCGACGAACTGGCGGCTCTGCGCACGAGCGTGGACATCCTGGGCCGCCTGTCGGAGAGCGACAGGACCGTGCTGAAGCAGTGGATGGACCCGGCTGTACCGCCTGCGCCGGTCGACCTCGGCGTCCTCCGGAACAGGGTACGTGACGCGAGCCTCGGAGACCGGGACGTCGCCACCCGATCGCTCACCGCGCTGGGACTGGCGTTGTGGGCTTCGGAGGGCCGCGGTGGACCGTGGGACGAGGGGGACGTCGTCGCGTCCCTGCATGACCTCGAACGCTCACTCAGTGTGTTGGGCAGTGAGGCAGCCCGACGGATGCTCGGTCTGCCGTCGGGCGGACGTGCCGCGACGTCCGGCCGACCGATCGGGGATTCGTCGGTCCTCCGATCAGTCCTGGAAGACGACCACGAGCTGCTGCGGCAGCGCGTACGCGCCCTGCTTGGTCGAGAGTACGGGGGACAAGGAGACGCGGGTGGAGCGGTCGCGGTCTTCGAGACGCTGGCCTTCGGCGACCTGAGCGTCCTGGTGAAGTTCGGCGTGCAGTTCGGACTCTTCGGGGGGAGCGTGCATCAGCTCGGCACCGCTCGCCACCACGAAAAGTACCTCGAGCGAATCGGCTCTCTGGAGCTACCCGGCTGTTACGCCATGACGGAGACGCTACACGGCTCGGATGTCCGGAGTCTCCAGACCACGGCGGAATACGACAGGACGACATCCGAGATCGTCATCAACACGCCGGAGGAAGGCGCGGGGAAGGACTACATCGGGAACGCAGCGGCGCACGGTCAACTCGCCACAGTTTTCGCCCGGCTCATCGTCGACGGGGACGATCATGGGATCCACGCGGTACTCGTCCCGATCCGCGGACCGGAGGGGACACCAAGCCCGGGAGTGCGGATCGTCGACCGTGGCCGAAAGGTCGGCCTCAACGGAGTGGACAACGGACGGATCTGGTTCGATCACGTGCGTGTGCCCGCCGAAAACCTGCTCGACCGATTCGGCTCCGTCGACGAGTCCGGCCGATATCACAGCTCGATCCCGAGTGCGGGGAGGCGCTTCTTCACGATGCTCCGGACGCTCGTCGCGGGACGCGTGAGCATTGCCGCTGCGTCCGTCAGCGCGACGAAGGTGGGGCTGAGGATCGCCGTGAAGCACGTTGCGACACGCAGACAGTTTGGACCCTCGCCCGCGGTGGAGAGGCCTCTTCTCGACTACCTCCTCGTCCAGAGAGAGCTTCTGCCCAGGCTCGCGACAACGTACGGGCTTCATTTCTCGTCTCGGCGCCTTCAGGCCTACTTCAGTGGCAAGGAGCGTGGCGAGGGTGAGTTGGAAGTCAGGGCAGCGGCGTTGAAGGCGTATGCGTCGGACCACTGCGTTGCATCCCTCCAGGCCTGCCGCGAGGCCTGTGGTGGCCTGGGATACATCGAGGAGACGGGGTTCGCCGCGCTCAAGGACGACACGGACGTCTTCACCACCTTCGAGGGCGCCAACAACGTCCTCTATCAGCTCGTGGCGAGAGGCCTCCTGTCGCGCTTCAAAGACGAAATGGGGGACCTGGATCTCTGGGGTGCGCTCAAATACCTCGGTGAACGCGCCGAAACATCGCTCACCGAACTCAATCCGGTCGCGACGCGCCGCACCGATGTGGAACACCTGATGGACCCCGACTTCCACCGTTCTGCGCTCGCCTACCGGGAGGAGCGGCTGCTACGGACGCTGGCGGGAAGAATCCGCGCTCGTCTTCGCGACGAGATGAACTCGTTCGATGCGGTCAACGAGGTCCAGGATCACCTCGTCACCCTCGCGCGGTCACATGCCGAATGGGTCGTTCTCGAGGACTTTCAGCGGGCGTGTACCACGGCGCCGACCGGAGAATCCTCCCAGGTACTTGGAGACCTTTGCGCGCTCTACGCCCTCACGAGGATCGAGGCCGATCGAGGTTGGTTCATGGAAGCCGGCTATTTCGAGCCGAACAAGTCGCGGGCTATCCGGGCGCAGATCAACGAACTCTGCCACGAATTGAGTGATCGCGCGGTGGAGCTGGTCGAGGCGTTCCATTTGCCTGACTCCTCCAATCCAGAACCGGACAAGCACTGAGGGCAAGGCGGTGCCCCTCCCCTGAAGCCCTGCCCTGCCTCAGTTTTTGGTTCCGATCGGGACGTTCACGTTGCATAATTGTCATCGAGACCGGATCGACGGATGGCCGACTGAAAATAAACACTTGTTTTTTCCGCGCTCACTGGGACATTTTCCTAGTGCTCGCGCCAATGAGGGGCAGCGGAATCGTTCCGCGAATCCTACATTTGGGGCTGCAGTGACAATCGAGGGGTACCAGCCGAGTACCCCGTACCGTGCCGGAGGAATTCCATGGTTCGCAGGAGCCTGATCGCAGCGGCGCTACTTCTCGTCGCCTCACCCCTGACTGCGCAATCTGCGCTGTCCCAGCCCCTCGAGTGGACGTGGAACGCCGATCGACCCGACGCCAGCGCACCTATTGGTGTGTTCGGCGGGCGTGTGCTCGGTGAGGGAGAGATCGAGTTCGGATACCGATTCGTCCAGAGCAATTCGAAGGGCGTTTGGTTCGGGACGGACTCACTCACGCTCGCAGAGACGCTTGGGCCGTTCGGGTACGACGACGCGCCAGTCACGCAGTCGGACATCCGCCATCGCGTAGAACTGGCCTGGGGTTTGTCACCGAATCTGACGCTGGTCGCCCGGGGCGAGTTCGCGGTCCTGGAGCGCGAGACCGCGGCCAACGGGAGCTTGCTCAGAACGGGTGCAGAGGAAATCGGTGACGTCGAAGTCGGCGTGCTCTACAACGTCTACAGCGCTGGAGCGTACCGGCTCCACGTGCAGGGTGGTGCGATCATCCCCTCAGGCGCGACACGCACCTACGCAGACACGACGATGGCGGGTGGTGCTGTTCCGGTAACGCAGCCCTACGACATGCGCCCCGGTGGTGGGACCTTCGGCGCTGTCGCAGCCATGACCGCCAGCGCACAGAACGAGGTCGCCTCGCTCGGCGCCCAGTTCCGCATCCGCACCAACTTCGGCGAGAACGGAGCCGGCTATACACTCGGGAATCGCTACAGCGCCGACGGATGGGCCGCGTACAAGATCAATCAGTCCTTCAGTGTGTCGGGCGGACTCCGTTGGGAGAACTGGAGCCATATTGAGGGTGTGGACACCACTCTGAATCCGATGGGTGATCCGATGAACCTGGGCTCGCTCCTCGCTGGACAGCGGGCGATGATGCCTCTCGGCGTCAACTTCATGATGCCAGAAGGGAGTCGCTTCGCCGGTCACAGACTGTCGGTCGAAGCGGTATACGCGATGCACCATGACTACGAGGTTCCGCAGCTCGGCCTCGATTGGGGATTGAACTTCGGCTGGTCGATGGGCTTCTAGGCAATCCCATCTTCGCCGATACGGAGAGGGTCCGGAGCCACACGGCTCCGGACCCTTTTTCGTTCCCGCCTGGTTCGTCGGGCCTCAGCTCCTGAGCGCCACCAGGTGATAGCTCTTCTTGCCCTTCCGCAGCAGTACGAACCGCCCTTCGATCGCGTCCTCCATGACGACCGCACGGGCCGAGTCCTCGACGCGTCCGTTGTTCACATAGACGCCGCCACCGTCGATCGACCGCCTCGCATCC
>JBDGVT010000227.1:0-5166 GCA_039585495.1 Gemmatimonadota bacterium
CGGCCCCGGGCACGGTGAAGATGGAGTATGTGCCGGGATCGAGTCGCTGTCCCGCCACCTCGACCGGACCCGTGACGGTGATCTCGGTCGCCTCGTTGGCTCCGGTGCGCCAGATCTGGCCGAAGGGCACGAGGTACGTTGCCCCGTCGGCAGGGTCTCCGAAGACGGCGCGGTTACGGACGTAGGGTCGGCCGTACGTCACCTTCACGTACGTGTCGCCGACAAACGTCTTGGCGATCCCCATGGGACTGGCCCTGCGGGACGGGTGGAGGTCCTGAGCTGCCGCCGGCATGGCCCCCGACAGCGAAACGCAGAGGGCGATGAGCAGGGAAGCGGACAAGTAGCGGGGGATCATAGGGGGTGCTCCGGGCAGGACGTCGGCAGGATGCAGCGGGACCCGACATGGTTCACGGTGCGGGCAGCTCCGTCAAGACGCCCGGTGACGGCGACCCAGAGGATCTATCGTACACCCCTCTATCCCTCCCACCTACTCCTCCCGATCCTGGAGCGCCCCCCGGTCGTTGACTAGCAACGCTAGTCCAAATACCGCTTCTGTAAGCGGAGACCATTCCCCCACCGAGTGCGGAGGATACGGCATGAAGTTCAGCGGACCGGCTAAGCTCATACTCCTCGTCGTCCTCGGGGTGGGCTGCCGCTCGAGTCGCCTTTCCCCGGACGATCAGTCCCGGTTTCCATCCCCGACTCAGGCGGAAGCCATCGACCGCCTCTTTTCGGCCATGGACAACGACGTTTCCCCCGGGTGCGCGCTCACCCTCCTGGATGGGAATGAGGTGGCCCTGACCCGTGGGTACGGGATGGCGAATCTGGAATACGGAATTCCAATCGATCCCACCACCGTGTTCCGGACCGGGAGCGTTTCGAAGCAGTTCACCGCGGCGACGGTGGCCCTTCTGGCTGAGGAGGGGGCCCTCTCCCTGGACGACCCGCTGAGCCGGTTCCTCCCGGAGATCCCAAATCAGAGAACCGAAATCACCCTCCAGCATCTGCTCAATCACACCAGCGGAATCAGGGACTATCTGGACCTCATGGCTCTGGCCGGCCGTGGAAGCGACGATTTCTACCGAAAGGAACAGGCCCTGGCCCTCCTCACGCGCCAGCAGGGGCTGAACTTCCATCCCGGCACGCGCTTCCTCTACAGCAACTCAGGCTACTTCCTCCTCTCCCAGGTGGTGGAGAGAGCCACGGGGGAGACTCTCCGGCAGGCTGCCCAGGCGCGCATCTTTGGACCCCTGGGGATGAAGGACACCCACTTCCATGACGACCGGAGCGAACTAGTGGCCAGGAGGGCCGATGGGTACGCGCCCCGGGAGGGGGGTGGCTTCGAGATCGCCATGACCAAGCTGGATCTGGTGGGAGACGGAGGGTTGTTCACCAGTGCTGAGGAGATCGCGGTTTGGCTCGGCAGTTTCGAGACCCGGGAGATTGGAAGCGGGGACTTCCTCCCGACCCTTCTCACGAGGGGGAGGTTGGTAGACGGGACCACCCTCAGCTACGCCCTTGGCATCGGCCACGGCACTCGCAGGGGGCTCGATTATGTCGGGCATGGCGGGTCTTTCGTGGGGTTCAAAGCGGCCACCCTCTGGTTTCCCGAACAGCACATGTCGGTGGGTCTCCTCTGCAACCGGTCGGACATCGATCCTATGGGCAGGGCGCTAGCCGTGGCCGAGGTCATCCTGGAAGAGGAGATGACGCCCGTCCCGCCCCCGGAGGGCGGGGGAGCAGAGGCACGGGCAGATGCACCGGAAGATGACCCACCCACCGAGAGCGGCCAGCGGCCTCTGCCCCAAGATCTCCTGGGGAGCTATTTCAGCCCCGAGTTGGACGCCACTTACCGGATTCTCTCCGAAGGCGGAGGACTCGTGGCCGACATCGACGGGATTCGGACCCTTCCGCTGACCCGGAGGGGAGAAGACCACTACCGGGCCCTCTTCATCGACATGCTCTTTCGTCGGGAGAACGGACGGGTGACCGGTCTGGATGCGGCCCTTCCCAGAGCTGAGGCCATCCGGTTCCTGCGGCGGGATTCCAGCGAATAGGAGGGGGCGACGATATGACTGGCTCGGGCGGCGCACGACGTGCATCCCGAAGGATTCGTGCTCGCCATCGACGAGACCGGAACGAACGGGCAGATGGTGGTCTGGACGAACTGGCTCGACGAACTGCGGGCGTTGCTGGCTGCGGAGAATCGCTAGCGGCGGTGACTGGTCGCAGCCATCGCTTCATAGCGTCGCATCCTGAGCGCCGGCTACCAGATCCGTAAGCGCTCCATCCATCTGCGTCGGTTCGCCATCTTCTGGAGACTGGATTGCTCCACCTGCCAATGATCGGAGCCGACGGTGCGCACCCCTGCGTCCGATCGTCGTGCCTCGGCCTCTGCGCACATCGTGAGGAAGGTGGAAGGGGGCAGGGGCCAGATCATGTGCAGCAGCGGTTTATTGGGGCGCCCGAGATCGAGCGAGTCGAACTCGGTTGGCCAGTACATCTCGGCAGGCTTGGGTAGCGTGCCCAATCTGCGGCGTCCTCCGACGATGCCGATCGCGATCTCGTCCCCGATCCACGCTCCCCGGAGTATCGAAAGACGCAATGCCGGCCGAGCCTCGTTCAAGAAGCAGTCGAGGCACTCGCGCATGATCACGATTGAAGGTTCCCGACGGAAACAGAAGAGCCCGCTGTTGGTCTTCAGGTAATGATCGAGACCAAAGCGGCGCATGAGACTGCGCGTTGAGAATCCGTGATGGTTCTCATCGTCTTCCCCGCTGAGCAGCTCGCCGAGGAAGGCCATGTCGTGCGAGTCGAGGCTCTCCCAGAGGTGGTCGAGCGACCCCAGGACCAGGCAGTCTGCATCGATGAACACCGATTCTTCCCACGGTGTCGCCTCGGCGACGCCGTATTTCCGCGCGCGACCCTCGCGAAAGTCCTCGCCGATCAGACAGACACGAGCAAAGACCTTCTCGTAGTGCGTCCTCGCTACCTCGGCGACGGCTTCGTCGGCGATGAGGGCCATCGGATGACTCGTGTGGGCGCGCAGCGACAGCGCCATGTCGACCGCCATCTCCAGGTAGCGCGTGCTCCCCGCAGCCAGGGTTACGTATCCGCGCGCCTCGTCGGACATGGCCGGTTACGCTTGACTCGGGGCCATCTGCAACTGAGCGACCAGCCCGAGGCAACCGGCCCAGAACACCAGCGGTACGGCCCACAGGGCCTCACCGTTGGAGATGAGGAAGGCGGAAGCCATCAGACAGTACCCGGCGAGGGCCACCTCGAGGAAGAACGTCCAGTGCAGTGGGCTTCCGTAGGCCTGAGGCGTGCTCGAGCTCGGGGCTACGCCGTCACTGGCTGCGTGGTGCGCCTTCGGTGTACGGACGAACTCCCCGCCCGGTGAGACGAAGCCCTGAATCTGACCCACGGAGTTGTTGACCATGAGGCCGATACCGAGGCTGACCCCGGCGACCATGTGGCCGATCGTGGCGAGGGTGATACGTCCGTCACGCTCGATCACCGTGAGTGCGAAGCTCACCGGCGCCACCAGGATTATCAACGCCATCACACCCTGGACGATGAGAAACGTCGTCCGGTCCATGTAGGTCACTGCCCAGGGCCACAGGAGGAGGTTGCTCAGGATGATCGGATGGATGAAGTAGCCGGCCAGCAGAAAGGCCTCGTCGATGCGGTCCTCGATGATACCCTTCTTCGAGCCAAGTACGCGTCCCGTAAGGCTCATGAAGCATTGGGCGTTTCCCTTGGCCCAACGGTGCTGCTGCTGCTTGAACGCACGCATGTGACCCGGTAGTTCATTGATGACCCCCACGTCCTGCCGATATCGGCCATGCCATCCATTGAGCGCACAGCGATAGCTCAAATCCAGGTCTTCGGTGAGCGTCGCCGCCGACCATCCACCAGCTTCATCCACCGCGGCTCGCCGCCAGATACCGGCGGAGCCGTTGAACGTGGCGACATTCCCAATGAACGCCCGCGTTGGCTTCTGGACGAAGAAGTGTCTGTCCATGAGAAGAGCCAGCGCGGTCGGCAGCATCCCTCGCAGAGGTTCGGCCCATGCCCAGCGGGCTTGGACGAAAGCGACGGTTGGATCATGGAACGAAGCGTCATCTAACATCATGCGCTTCAGGAACTTTGGGTCCGGTACGAAATCGGCATCGAAGAGGGCGACGAAGTCGCTATCCGAGAGCTCGAGACCGGCGGCGAGAGCCCCTGCCTTGTAGCCCTCACGGTTGTCTCGGCGGAGGTGAGAGATCTGCACTCCGCTCTCCCGCAGCTCGCTGACCACTTCGGCGACGATGGACGAAGTCTCGTCGGTCGAATCGTCGAGGACTTGAACGTCGAAGCGGTCGCGCGGATAATCCTGCGCCGCGGCAGCCCGCACGATCTGCTCCGCGGCACGGCGCTCGTTGTACAGAGGGAGTTGGATGGTGACCGATGGTGCGGGACCCTGATTGGCGGCGGGTGCACTCTGCCCGTCCGACCGGACTGCCGCCCGGATCGCTCCCCGGTTCCGCATGAAACGCCACAACATCCGCAACTCGACAAGGGCGAAGGCCGCGCCAAGCAAGGCGGCCGTCGCGTACAGGGCAGAAATCAAGACTGACATGGTATCCGGGGACGGTGCGCTCTTTGCGCAACATGAGAAGCCAAAAACGGTATGCAAATCCGGGGTGCGACGGCACCCCCGGGAACGGGTTGTCACTGAGAGTGGGCGCCTGCGTGCCTCCGTTTCCGAACACGGTCCCGATCAATCCAGCCATCCTGCCCGTTTCGCACGGGCCATCAGGAGAAAGCATCGACGCGCCCCAGCCATCGCGGATGAAGGAAGCCAACCCGTGTGCTCGTCAGCCTTCGGTGGGTTGGCTGCCAATCGTTCTTCTGACCGTCGCGCTCTTCCCGGAATCGTCCGTCGCCCAGGCGGTACCGGTGCAGCTGCGTGGCGAGGCTTGCGCCGAGGGGCTCGTGACCTCGATCGAGGTCGATCGCCGGCCCGTCTTTGATCCGGAATCGACCAGTATCGGCGCGCTCGCCTGGAGCTACCGCCTGCTCAATCTGCTGCATGTTCGCACCGCGGAGTCGTTCGTCCGTCGGGAGCTGCTCTTCAAGGAAGGCGACTGTCTGGACCCCTTCCTCGTCTCCGAGAGC
>JBDGVT010000228.1:0-4708 GCA_039585495.1 Gemmatimonadota bacterium
CTGACGAAGCAGTTTCCGCCGCATTCGTGTGGCCGCGCCCGGACCCCGCGTCCGGCGCGATCGTCCGTCTCATGAAATCTCCAGGGGTGCTCTACAGAAATGAATATGCCGAAACGCGCGCCGATGATCGGCGTTGTGGCCCTGTCGACGCTTGTCGCGTTGGCTGGCGCCCCCGAGGAGGGAACCGGACAGGAGCGTCCGGACTCGCTCCGAATAGAACTCGAGCGGCTGAAAGCAGTCGTCGATAGCCTCCGACTCGAAGTGGAGCGCCTTCAAGCGTCCGGTCAGCAAGAGGAGGCGGGAGACGCGCTTGCCGCGCTGCGCGCCGCCGCCGCCGAAGCTGCCGCTGCCGGCGGTGAGCCGGTGCCAGAAGAAGGGTCACAGGAATTCGTCGGCCGTCAGCGCTCCCTTCAGGCGTTGAACCCGGAAATAAGCCTCAATGCGGACGTCATGGGTCACATGAACCCGGACGACCCGGACGCGGACAACTTCTTCTGGAGGGAGTTCGAGATATCCCTCCAGTCAGCGCTGGATCCGTTCTCACGGGCCGCCGTCTTCCTCTCGCGACACGGGTCGGGCCCGGAGGTCATCCCCTTCGCTCACCATGAAGAGGGAGAGGAGCACGAGGAGGAGCACGAGGAAGAGCACGGAGCCGGGGGCTTCGACATCGAGGAGGGATACGTCGAGTGGGTGAGCCTTCCGGGCGGCCTTGGCGTCAAGTTCGGGAAGTTCTTCCAGCGCTTCGGTACGGTGAACCGGTGGCACGCACACGCCCTGCCCTTCCAGAGCCGCTCACTGCCCCACATCGCATTCCTCGGCGAGGAGTCGCTGGCGCAGACCGGAATATCGTTGAGCTGGCTGGCTCCCTTCGGAGGCGGCAGTGCCGGCACGTACGAGGCGACCGTCGAGGTCACGCGGAGTGAGAACGAGGGTCTGTTCGGCGAAGCCAGCAGCGCGACCGTGCTCGCTCACCTGAACGGATTCTGGCAGTTCAGCCGCTCGACGGACTTCGAATTGGGCGGCTCGTGGCTCAACGGGCACTACAAGGACGAGTTCGAGTCCTTCCCGCGGAACGTCTACAACGCGGAGATGGCCTTCAATTGGCGTCCACCGTCGCGGTCGCGGCAAACCGGCCTGACCATCCGAGGTGGATACATGCTTCTCGACGGCCTGAACCAGGTCCACGAAGGAGTCCCGGAACCCACGGGGCACGAAACGGCAGCCGGGCTCTGGTCTACCGCGGAACTCAGGCTCTCACCGAACTGGCTCGTCGGCGGCCGATTCGATCAGGTCGAGAACCCGGCCGAGCCGGATGTGACGCAGTGGATGGCATCACCAACCCTGACCTGGTGGCAGAGCGAATTCGTCCGGGTCAGAGGGGAGTACGACTTTCTGAGTGGCGTCGAGGGCGGCGATGGCAGCGGGATGTTCATCCTGCAGGTCACATTCGCGATGGGGCCCCACAAGCACGCCACCTACTAGGGGAACGACCATGACAATCCAGACATTGGCCCTGATGGCACTCCTGGGAGTGGGACCCGCTGCTTCCGCCCCAGAAATCCCTCGCGAGCCCGTGCGCGTCGTCGCGACGCTCCCGGTCTATGCCTCCATCGCACAGGCGATCGGGGGCGATGAGGTCGAGGTGGTGTGGATCGCTGACCCCAACGAGGACTCCCACTTCGTCCGCCCCAAGCCGAGTTACGCGCTGGAGCTTCGCCGCGCCGACATGTTCATCACGACAGGGCTCGACCTCGAACTCTGGGTGCCGGCGCTGCTGGACAAGGCTGGAAATTCCGATGTGATGGAGGGGCGTTCGGGCTATGTGACCGCCTACACCGGAATCACCTTGCTCGACATTCCGGTTGCGGCGGACCGAAGTCAGGGCGATGTGCACATCTTCGGAAACCCCCACCTGCACACCGACCCACTACGCGCGTTGCAGGTCGCTCGCAACATCACGACCGGTCTCAAGCGGGTGGCTCCCGACCGCGCGGAGCATTTCGACGCGGGTTTCGCGGCCTATGAAGCCGAGACCTACGAACGCCTCTTCGGGAGCGTTCTCGTCGAGATGTTGGGGGGCAACATTCTCGAGCAGCTGGCGCAGAACGGAAACCTCTTCGACTTCCTCGCTGGCAACGACTTCGAGGGCACGCCCCTGAGTCATCGCCTCGGCGGCTGGCTCAAGGAGGGTGAGGCGCTGCGGGGTGAAGACATCATCTGCTACCATGTGAATTGGTCGTACTTCGAGGATCGGTTCGGTGTCAGCTGCGCTGATTACGTCGAAACCAAGCCGGGCATCCAGGCCACGCCGCGTCACGTGGCGCACCTGATCGACATGATGAGAGGGGAGGGTCTGTCGGTGGTGTTGGCTGCGAGCTATTTCGATACGGGGCGCGTGGAGACCGTGGCGAGCCGCGGCAACGCCCAGGCCGTAGTGGTGCCGATGCAGACCGGCGCCGGGCCCGGGCTGGACAGCTACTTCGACCTGGTCGATCTGTGGATTACGGAACTCTCGAGCGCCGTCCGATGAGCGTGGTTTCCTTGGCCGGCTTCGCAATCAAAGGGATGCCTTGTTAGAGCTCCTCATGCCGCCGCTTGCGGTGGCGATCGTGATTTTGCTCACGCACGCGTACTTCGGGCTGCACATCATTCAGAGGGAAGTCATATTCGTCGACCTGGCACTCGCCCAGATCGCGGCCCTGGGCAGTACCGTCGCGTTCTTGACCGGCGCCGAACACGGCTCGATCGAGGGCTACCTGTTCGCCTTCGCGTTCACCTTGCTCGGTGCGTTGATCTTCTCGGTCACGAGAATGGACGATTCTCCTGTCCCGCAAGAAGCTCTGATCGGGATCACCTTCGTCGTGGCCTCCGCTGCGGTCATACTCCTGTCCAGCTTTTCCGCAGAGGGTACCGAACACTTACGTGACACCATGACCGGGGCGCTGATCTGGGTGACCTGGCCGACGGTTTTCAAGGTCGCGGGGGCCTACGCGGCGATCGGACTGTTCCACTTCGTGTTTCGACGCACGATGCTGGCCATCAGCTTCGCACCGTATCGGGTAAAGGCCCTTCGCACCTGGGACTTCGTCTTCTATGCGACGTTCGGGGTGACCATCACCGCCTCGGTCCAGATCGCAGGCGTTCTGATGGTCTTCAGCGTACTGGTCATTCCAGCGGTGATCGCATTCCTCTACACGAGGGACTTCACCCGGGCGCTCTTGATCGCGTGGGGCTCCGGCCTGATTGCCATTGCGGCAGGCCTGGGCCTTTCGTTCAGGCTCGACATCACGACCGGGCCCGTCTTGGTGGTTTGCTTCGGGGTCATCCTCATCATCGCGATGGCGTTCCGCGGCCGGTACGGCATCAAGGTCACGAATCCCCAGGACCGCGGACTTATCGTCTCGATGCTCTCGGAGAACGACGCCTAGCGGGACGTCAGGTCCTCGTCGTGGGAGGGGGGTGGGTCACCCGGCGGCGCGAAAGCCCCTCAGCTTTTTCAGGTTCGCGCTGTCTGCTGCAACCGGATCGTCCCCCTTCGGCGTTTCGAGCACCTTGGGCACGTCCCGAAGACGCTCATCGAGCATGATCCTTCTGAACGGTTCATCACCCAGCGTGCCCTCCCCGATGGTCTCGTGCCTGTCCTTTCTAGACGCGAACGGGTGCTTCGAGTCGTTCAGGTGGATCAATCCGAGCCGCTCCAGCCCAATGATGCGATCGAATTCGTCCCACACGCCGTCGTAGTCGTTCACCAGATCGTAGCCAGCGCTGTAGCCATGGCAGGTATCGAAACAAACACCCACCCTGTGCCCCTGGGGTTCAGGGATCGCATCCAAGATCCCGCGCAGGTTCTCGAAGGTCGCACCCACGCTCGTGCCGCTCCCGGCCGTCAGCTCCAGAAGGACTCTGGTGGGGCCATCCACGGCTTGGAGAGACTCAGCGACTCCGCGGGCGTTCCGTTCGAGGCCGGCCTCCTCGTTCTGGTCCGTCGCGTTGCCGGGGTGCGTCACGAGGAAGTCGAGTCGTAGCTGAGCGCAGCGCTCGAGTTCGGCCTGAAAGGAACGTTGTGACATACGCCACAAGCGCCGATCGGGGGTCGACAGGTTGATGAGATACGAATCGTGCGCTCCGGCCACACGGATCTCATGGCGCTCCCGCTCATCGAGGAAGGCCTCTACCGACGCCTGATCCAGAGTGGGCTCCGCCCAACGACTGGGCTGTTTGGTGAACAGCTGAAGGACGCCGGCCTCGATCTCGCGGGCCCGGGATGGCGCGTTCTGCACACCCCCAGCTGCCGAAACATGGGCGCCGACCTCGTCGGGAGCATTTGAAGTCATGGCCGGGAAGCTCTGCAAAATTTGCCCCTTCCGGAAGCTTTGTTGCGGACCCACCCTTCCCTCGGTCACACCGGCCCCCAGGTCGCCCGCCCTGTAATGCGTTGCAGAACAACACTTTCCACCATTTTGTCGACCGATGGCAGGGCGTCTGGCGCAGTGGGCACAGGACTTGTCCTTCTAGGGGCCAACGAGCCACCTCCCCCGGTGGCCATGAACGAACTGAGGTGGAGGCGACAATGCGCATAGCGGCCGATGGATATATCGATCTGAGCGACGGCCGACGGGTACGTACGCCCGGGTACCACGATCACGGACTCGAGCCCGTCCCCGAGGAAGAAGCGATTGCGTTCCTCCTCTCTCACAGCTTCCGCGGC
>JBDGVT010000229.1:0-4965 GCA_039585495.1 Gemmatimonadota bacterium
TGGATGGTCCCGGCGGAGGGCGGTACCCCTCTTCCCATGACCCGCGAGGGAGCCTCGATCTCTTCGCCGAGGTGGAGCCCCGATGGACGCTGGCTCTCCTTTACGGCCAGCCTCGGAGCCGACAGTGCGAAGACCCAGGTCTGGGCGCTCGATCGACGGGGCGGCGAAGCCGTCGCCCTGACCAGTGTCGAGCAGGGCGTGTCCGGATACGTGTGGTCGCCGGACGGATCGAAACTCCTCCTCTCGATCCGTGACGCCGAGGAGAAGGACTCCACCTGGACATCGGACCGGACACAACCCTGGGTGGTGGACCGACTCCAGATCAAGCGGGACCGGGTGGGTTACCTGACCGACGAGCGAAGGACTCACCTCTATGTGATGGACCTTGCAACGAAGGAAGTCCGGCAGATCACAGCAGGCGACCGCGACGAGACTCAGCCGACCTGGTCGCCCGACGGTCGGTGGATCGTATTCACGAGCAACCGCACGGACGACCCCGACGCCAACACCGATACCAACCTCTGGGTCGTGTCGGCCGACGCGACAGAGCCAGTGTCCGATCCACGACAGCTGACCACGTATCTCGGGGGTGACGGTCAAGCCGCCGTGTCGCCGGACGGGGAGTGGGTCGCCTACGTGACCGGAATCCACGACCCGCAATTCGACGCGTTCGGCACACGCCATCTGGCCGTGGTACCCATGGCCGGTGGTGAACGGCGGGTACTGACCGAAGCTCTGGACCGCAACGTGGGTGGGCCCGAGTGGGAGCAGAACGGACGCGGCGTGATCGTATCCGTGCAGGATGAAGGAGAGAGCCACGTGGCCCGGATCGACATGGCGAGCGGCGCCGTGGAACGTCTTGTGGGCGGTGAGGTTCTGGCCTCGAGCTTCCATGTGGGGCCAAACGCCCGGATCGCGGCGGTCATCAGTCGACCGCACCTCCCGGGCGAAGTGTTCCTGACCGAACGACCCGTTGCCACAGGGGTGGCCGACCAGACGCCCCAGGTCGAGGGGGCCCGCGCCGGTGGAGCAAGCCTGACGGGCCTCCGGAAACTCACCGTCGTGAACGATTCCCTCCTCCAGTCCCTCGCGCTGGCCGACGTGCGCACGATCCACGTGAGCTCGTCAGGGGGAGCGGAGATAGAGGGGTGGATCTACACGCCGGCCGACTGGGACGGGACCACGCGCCTTCCCACGCTACTCCGAATCCACGGCGGGCCGAACGGGATGTACGGCGTGGGGTGGAACCTCGAGGCCCAGCTCTTCGCCGCGAACGGCTACGCCGTCGTAATGATGAATCCACGCGGTTCGAGCGGATACGGATACGACTTCGGGATGGCGCTGTGGCAGAAGTGGGGCGTCCCCGACGTCGACGACGTGATGGCCGGGGTGCGCGAGGCCATCTCTCTGGGCATCGCGGATGAGGATCGCCTGGGCGTCGGGGGTTGGTCGTACGGCGGGATTCTGACCAACTACCTGATCACTCGCCGTCCCGACGTCTTCAAGGGCGCCGTGAGCGGTGCGTCCGTGGTGCTGCTGACAGCCAACTTCGGACACGACCACTATCAGCTCGCCAACGAGCGCGAATGGGGTCTCCCCTGGGAGAACCGGGAGCTGTGGGAGGAGCTGTCTCCGTTCAACGACATCGAGAAGGTGGAGACGCCCACCCTGATCATGGGCGGGGAGAGCGACTGGAACGTCCCCATCCAGAATTCCGAGCAGCTCTACCAGGGGCTACGGCGCCGCGGCGTGCCCACGGAACTGGTAGTCTATCCCGGCCAGCCGCACGGCATCGGCGTGCCGTCATATCAGAAGGACCGTTGGCAGCGTTACCTGTCATGGTACGACCGCTGGGTAAAGGCCGAGGCCGGTCGCCCGGTCACCCAGTAGCATCACTCGTTACATACGCACGGAGTTCAAAGCATGTCATCGTCACTCGCAAACGCGCTGATCCCCGTCCTGGTTCTTTCCACGGCGCTCGAGGCCCAGACTCCGGTCCAGGTCCCACAGCCCGACTACTCGAGGGCCGAACAGCTCCTGACCTGGAATACGACCAACCTCATCACGGGGGATGTCGTAGCGGCCAACTGGCGACCGAACGGGAATCGGTTCTGGTACAGGGTGACCACCAACGCGGGGGCGGACTTCGTGCTGGTCGATCCGGCGACGAACACGCGGCGCGCCGTCTTCGACAATGCCCGCCTGGCGGCGGCCATGTCCGTAGCCAACGACACGACCTACGACCCGATCAAGCTCCCGTTCACATCGTTCGATTTCATCGACGGCGAGCAATCCATCGAGATCGAAGCGGACGCCAGGATCTTCTCCTGTAATCTGACCCGCTACCTGTGCACAGTCGGTGACACCGTACCCGACCGGACGCCCTACGTCGTTTCCCCCGATTCGACATGGGAGGCGTTCGTCCACGAGCACAACGTGTACCTGAGACCATTCGAAGGTGGAGACTCGATTCAACTCACGACGGACGGGGTTGAGTTCTGGTCTTATGGACTGGGCTACGCCTCTCCGAACCAGCGGCGTCGTGGCACACCCCGCCGACCGACCATCATCTGGTCTCCGGATTCTCGGAAGCTCGCGGTCTCCCGAGACGACCAACGCGACGTGGAGCACATGCACTATGTGTCATCCACACCTCAGCGCCCGGCTCACTACTCACAGCCCTATGCCCTGCCCGGAGATTCCATTGTTCCCCTTCCGGGTGTGCACATCATCTCGCTTCCCGAAGGGCTGTCGGGGGGTGACGGGTCTCCGAGCAACGTCAGCGTGACACTCTCCCCGAGACCCAACCAGCTGCTCTTGAGCGGGTCCCCGACCGACTCTCTGTGGGCCAGCGACTCGGAGTCGATCTTCGTGACCTACTTCACCCGCGGCTCGCATAGCGTGCATCTGGCTGAGGTCGATGCGAGCACCGGCACGCCCCAGGTTCTGGCCGCTGACAGCAGTAGCACATGGGTGGAGCTGAGCGTCGAGAGCTACGGCGCCGTGAACTGGCACGTCGTGGAGGGCACGGGCGAGGTCATCTGGTTCTCTCAGCGTGATGGGTGGGCCCACCTCTATCGGTACGACCCGGATGGGAACGTCGCGAACCAGATCACTTCGGGGCCGTGGACGGTCGGCTCGATCAAGTACGTCGACGAAGAAGGCCGGCGGGTCTACTTCACAGGGAGGGGAGCGGAGGCCGGGCGCGATGTGTACTACGCCCATCTCTACAGCGTTGGCTTCGACGGCTCCAACATGCAGCTGCTCTCTCCGGAGGATGCCAATCACCTCATTCAGGCCTCACCCAGCGGCCGGTACTTCGTCGATACCTATTCGAGAGTCGATCTGCCTCCGGTCACGGTCCTGCGTGGCAGAGACGGTGGCGTGATTCGCCAACTGGAAGAGGCTGACGTCTCGCGTCTCGCCGAGAGCGGCTGGACGCAGCCGGAGCCCTTCCGGGTCAAAGCTCGAGACGGCATCACCGAGCTCTACGGCATGATGTACAAGCCGAGCGACTTCGACCCGACCCGTCAGTATCCCATCATCGATCACATCTATCCTGGGCCACAGATCATTACCGTGCCCAAGGATTTCTATCCGACGAACCAGCCCGGCCTGACCTACGCCACCTTCGGCCAGGTTCAGGCGCTCGCGGAGTTGGGGTTCATCGTGGTGAGCATCGATCACATGGGAAGCCCGATGCGATCGAAGACCTTCCACGACAACTACTACGGATTCTTCGGTGACAACGGGCTGCCCGATCACATCACGGCCATCAAGCAGCTGGCCGCCCGCCACTCGTTCATCGACATCGATCGTGTCGGCATCTACGGTCACTCGGGTGGAGGGTTCGCCTCGACGGATGCCATCCTGCGGTATCCCGAGTTCTTCAAGGTCGCCGTCTCGACTGCGGGCAATCACGACAATCGGACGTACAACATCTACTGGGCCGAGAAATACCAGGGGCTGTTGGTCAGGGACACGCTGACCGGTACCGACAACTTCGAATCGTCCGCCAACCAGACCATGGCCGACAATCTGACGGGCCGTCTCTTCCTCATGCACGGAGACATGGACGACAACGTCCATCCTGCCAACACCATCCAGGTGGCTGACGCACTGATCAAGGCGAACAAGAGCTTCGACATGCTCGTCCTGCCCGACATGGACCACGGCGTGACGCAGGATCCGTACGTCATTCGGAGGAGCTGGGACTACTGGGTGGAGCACCTCTTGGGCGTGGATCCGCCGGTGAACTACCTGATCAGGCCGCCCACGAACTGAGCTCGACTAGCTTCGAAGCCAAACCACCACCAATGCTATGACCAACAGGAGACCCATACCGAACATGAGCAGTTGGGTGAAGGCCGGTGACACAGTCTTCATCTACGCTTCCTCAGGTCCCGCGCGGGGCCTGTGTTCATGGTGAAGTCCCAGGAGGCCAACGCTTTCACATCCGTTCCAACGACCTCGCGAATCCTTGGGACGACCTCCCCGAGTTCAGAAAAGAGCCCCCGGACCCAACTCTCTGACGCATCCAACTCGCTCTCCGCCGCCCAGACCAGAATGTCCGAGGCTTCCTCGTAGCCTTCACATTCAGCCAGGACGAGGTGCAGCTCAGATCCAGGTCACCCTGGCCTCGCGTCAGGCGGACGCGGCGGCGTTCGGAAGACTGAGAGTGTTCGGGTTCCGGCTCCACGCGCAGAAGGAGATCATGGTCCTTCAGCGTCTGCTCGAGCGCCTCGATCTCAGGGTATCCCTCGGCCATTACTCGGGTTCTTCCTCCGGCACGATCGTCACGAGAGCCGGGCCCTCCACCAACAGAATTAGGAAGATCCAGGGACTGAAGGGCAGCGGCGTGATCCACCAACCGAGCAGAAAGAAGAACGAACTCACGAACGGAGTGCCGGATATGTTCTGGGTCCGGCCGGTCTTCCGGATCTGGTGCATCGCCCAGTGCCGATG
>JBDGVT010000230.1:0-4589 GCA_039585495.1 Gemmatimonadota bacterium
ACGCGACTGAAATCGGCCTGCGTGTACTTCAGGAAGGAGGCAATGCGGTCGACGCGGCGATCGCGGTGCAGTTCGCCTTGGCCGTCGTGAACCCGGAGGCGGGCAATATCGGTGGAGGAGGATTCATGGTCCTCCACACCGCCGAGGGGGACGCCGCCTCGCTCGATTTTCGGGAGAAGGCACCCCTCGCGGCGACACGGGACATGTTTCTGGACGAACGGGGGAACGTGACCGACCGGTCGGTGGTCGGGCACCTGGCGTCGGGTGTTCCGGGCACTGTAGCTGGGATGTGGGCCGCCCACGAGCGGTACGGGTCCCTGGCCTGGAGCGCACTCTTGGACCCCGCGATCGAACTGGCGAACGGGTTCGAGGTCGGAAGTCGCTTCCTGGGCTCCCTCGACCCCGTGATGATCACCGCACTCTCGGCGTTTCCGGCCTCCGCCTCGCAGTTTCTGCCGAACGGTGGAATGCCCCCTCAAATCGGCGACACGCTGCGGCAGCCGGACCTGGCGGCCACCCTCGGCAGGATCCGTGACCTGGGCCGCGACGGCTTCTATTCAGGCGAGACCGCCGATCTCATCGTGGCCGAAATGCGACGAGGCGATGGGATCATCACCCACCAGGACCTGGAGTCGTACGAAGCCGCCTGGAGACAGCCGATCGAATTCTCGTATCGAGGCCACACGGTGCTTTCCATGCCGCCGTCCTCATCGGGTGGCGCCACGATGGCCGAGATGGCCAACATCCTCGACCGCTTCGACGTCGGCGCGATGCGATGGCAGGGACCCGAAAGGGTCCATCTCTTCACGGAGGCTTGGAAAAGGGCCTACGCCGACCGGAACCACTACCTGGCCGACCCCGAATTCGTCGACGTCCCGCTCGAGCGGATGCTGTCCCCCGAGTACGCGGCGGCCCGTGCCGGTACGATTTCGGCCGATCGCGCGACTCCCTCGACCGAGGTCGGGCCCGGCCTGGAAGGGAGCGCGCATGAGGGCGAGAACACTACCCACTTCTCCATCATCGACTCGAGAGGCAACACGGTAGCGGTCACGACGACGATCAATTCATGGTACGGGAGCAAGGTGACCGTCACCGGCGCGGGCTTCGTGCTCAACAACGAGATGGACGACTTCACCTCCAAGCCCGGCACACCCAATCAGTACGGGCTCGTGCAGGGCGAGAACAATGCCGTAGCGCCTGGGAAGCGGATGCTGTCCGCCATGACACCCACGATCGTCCTCGGGCCGGGCGGTGAGGTACGCATGGTCACGGGGACCCCGGGAGGCGCGACCATCATCACGACCGTCTTCCAGACGATCTCCAACGTCCTGGACTACGGCATGAACGTGACGCAGGCCGTGAATGCACCACGGATCCACCACCAGCACCTGCCCGATCAGATCTACTACGAGCCGGGTGGGCTGACGCGGCCGACCGTGCGGGCTTTGGAGGATCTGGGCCACACCCTGATCGAGCGTACCGAGATCTCGGGCGACGTCCAGATGATCGTCGTGGACGGCGGTGTACTCTACGCCTGGTCAGATCCGCGGCGCGGAGGGGTGGCCGCCGGGTATTGACCCGGGCGAACAGGCCTCAGCTGCCGATCGTCCCACACCCGAAGGTCAGATCAGATCCGCGTCCACATCAGGACCACGCCACACGCGGCGTCCATTCCGCCGTAGCGCACAGGGATACCACTGTTGGTCGCGTAGACCTCGATCCCGGCGATGGCATTGGTGTTGACGAGATCGTTCAGGACCGCGGGCCGGTCCCCGCCCCGGTGGACCTGGATTCCGTCCAGCCAGACGGCAGGATAACACGGCCGCCCGCTCAGCGAGTTGGTGCGGCCACCACGAAGCAGCACGTATCTCAAGAAGGGGTCGTAGGCGTCCGGCTCGAGCGTCACCCCGGGCATGCGCTGGAACAGGTCCGTGGTCACGGCCGGAGCACGTGCCTCGATGTCCTCGAGGTCGACGAACTCGCCCCAGCCTTCGTCCCGACGGTCGTAGAACCCAACCCTCTCCAGATTCAGCTCCCGTCGCTCCACAACGACCTCGATCGGCTCGAGGTCAATGGCATCGACGGTAAGTCCAACACGGGCGTCCGTCGTCTGATCCGCTACGACGGTTACGGTCTCTCTCCGGGTCGCGTACCCGAGATGATCGAACTCGACCAGGTGAACCCCCGCAGGTACGTCCTCGAGGACGAAGCGGCCGGCCTCGTCGGTGAGAACCCCCATGAAGAGCTCGGGAATCCGGACACCCACACCCTGCATCATGCTCCCTTCGTCGGCGTCCGTCACCCTGCCGATGAAGCGCCCGAGGGCGGGTGGCCCCTCCCTGGTCAACGGCTCCATGGCGATCGTAAACGTCCCGCCGTCCAGTACCTCGAAGTCACCCGAAACCGTCTGGTAGTCGAACATCCGGAGCGTCATCGCGTAAACGCCGACCCGAAGTCCCCGAACCTCGAAGAGCCCGTTGATATCGGTCTCGATCTCGAGGTCGAACGCATGCAAAGTCACGGTCACGCCGCGAATAGGTCTGCGAGTAGCGGCGTCGACGACCAAACCCTCGATCGTCACGCGTGTCGTGTCGTTGACGTCCTGGGCAGCGACGCTGACGGGGGTGAAGTACCCCGGTGCCAGGACGAAAGCCAGCGCCATTACCAATGAGCATCCACGCGGCCTGATGGTCAACGAAGTCATTCCACTTCTCCTGCAGACATTTGCAAACGGTTCGAGCGTATTCGAGATTGCAGACATAAGATACGCAGCACTTAGGATGTCGTGACGGAGCAATTTGTTCAACGCGTCGCCACTACACTCCGCAACGAGGGTGAGTAAGACATGATTCCGAGCCGCCTGTATGAGAAGACTCTAGTGGTCGTGGCGGTTGCCCTCGCCCTGACTGCGTGCGCGAGTTCCGGCCCCACACGTGACTCGCCGCCCACCAGAGATCTCGACGTCATCACCCAGGAGGACATCGAGCAGGAACTGGGTGGAGATTTGTACGTCATGGTGAGCAGACTCAGGCCTCAATGGATGAGGTCGCGCGGGGATCGCACCTTCGTAGGCCCCGTCGAAGTTTCCCTGATCGTGGACGGAGTGCCCTGGGCGAACAACCTGGAGCGCCTGCGCGAGATCCGCACCGTCGACGTCCTGGAGGTCCGCTACCTGAGCGCGTCCGACGCCACCACACAGTACGGGCCCGACATGGCCGGTGGAGCGATCCTCGTGTTCACACGCCGGGGCGGCTGACCCCCCAGCAGCCACGTATCGGAACCTTGTGCGACAATTGAGCGTTCACACGTCGTAACTGTGTGGAGGGCCAAGCGTACGATGGGGTAACAGAGCTTGCGCGCCCTACTGCACGTTTTGACATTTCACAGATCGGGTAATCCCGACTTTTTCGCGCCCTCATCGGGAATAGACACCGTGTTGCACAACAGACCTCAATTGAAGCGGACCTGCACTTTGGTGGCCGCTTTCGGCCTCATCCCGCTCCTCGGAGCCTGTGAGTGGCTTACCGGCGTGAGCCGACCTCAGGAGCTCCGGGTGGAACTCGCTAGTGATGACATCGCCACGGCGAATCTCATCACCTCCACGTTCTTCCTGCTCATCCCGGACCCCGAATGCCCGACCACGTGCGAAGAGACGGTTCAGCTCGTTTCCGCGGACACGACCGTAATCAACCTGCCCTTCGATCAGGTCTTCTCCTTCACGGACCGGGAGCAGTACTTCGTGGAATCGTACCCCACGGTCCTGGAAGAGGCGACGCTGTCCATGCGGGTCTCGATCGACGGGCGTGAGTGGCTGGACGACTTCCGAACGCTGGTTCCGTTCGATGAAGACGGGCAACAGGAGACGCTGCGGTTCGTGTATCAGTTCGCCGAACTCGGAATCAACGGCCCGATACGGTAAGTCAGCGAATCGGGACCTTGGTCCAGATCGCGATGGTACCGCAGATGTCGCTGTACTTCCCGGGCGCGGTTGCACCGGTGTAGACCTCGACACCCTCGATCTCTTCGACACGCATCTCGTCGAAGCTGAACATCGTTGAGCGGGCGCCGTCCACCCAGATCGTGGGCCGGCAGCCAATGTCGCCCTCGCGGAAGGTCACGCGCTGGCTCACGACGACGTGAGCCCCGTAGATGCCTCCGTAGATGACCTGTAGACCAGGCACGTTCCGAAGCAGGTCCGTGACCGCCGCAGGATTCCGTCGCCGGATTTCTTCCGGATTCAGGAAACTCGCCCCATATCCCTGTCTCTCCCGCTCATAGAACCCTCTTCGGTCCAACACTCGAGATCGCACGACTACCACGAGTTCATCCAGCTCGATGGGTTCGGTGGAAAGCTCCATCGTGATGTGAAGGAGCGTGCCCGCGGTCACAGCGAGTGAGTCGGAACGCTCTTCGTATCCGATTCGCCGGGCCCAGACGACGTGGCTGCCCGCCAGAAACGGCGAGATCGTGAATTCGCCGTTCTCGTCGGTGATCGCGAGGGGACCCACACCCTCCACACCGATGTCGACACCGGCGATCGGGTCGCCATTCCCCTGGTCCAGAACTCGCCCGGTGACGACGGCCCGGGG
>JBDGVT010000231.1:0-7121 GCA_039585495.1 Gemmatimonadota bacterium
TCATGGAGCCGCGACCATCTTGGATCGGAACCTCGACCCATCCACCTCCGTTCTGGATTCCCGACATGACCTCGGAAACGACCTGACTTTCACCCAGCGCGGGCGTCAGGAGGATCGCAGAGACGGCAATGAGGGCGTGCAGGCGCATGAGGTAGGGCTTTGGTAAGCGATCAGGTGTCGAAGATCCTACTGCACCGGGCGTGCCGAAGATCCAACCATCGTCGTACCGCTAGCGATCCTGGTACGCGCGGCGAAACTCGGTTCGTTCCTCCGCAACCCGGTTCGTTCCTCCGCAACCCGCTGGTGGGCTCCGGATTGGGATCGCTCGCGCGCCGCCAAGAAGTCCGGATCCTGCTCCACGGGCTCAAAGAGCTCCGACCCGAGAATGCGCTCGTCCACTCCTGCGGGTGAAAGGCCGAACGCGTCGGTAGTCCATCGAATCGCGGCCTCGACGTTTCCCGTCCATGCGTGGTAGCTGGCAAGGTCTTGAGCGACCACGACTCGTAGATGGTCGGGGTCCTGGAAGTCGTCTTCCGTCAGCTGCCGCTCTGCTTCCCGCACGATCTCCAGGGCGTCCGACTCACGTCCCATCCGGTAGAGGCAAAGGGCGCGGACGACTTGGTAGACGCCCAGCTCCAGCTCGAGGCACTCGCTTCCGCGGTCCAGGAGTGCGAGCGCACGGCCCTCGAAGGCCTTCGCGAGGGTCAGACTCTCCTCGAGTCGGTACGCCTCCCGAGATGAGGCGACGGTGATGTCATACATGCCCACCTGAAAGCTGAGTGAGAGCGAGCAGTATGGCATGATCGAAGTCGGCTTCGGCCTCGTCGATCTCGATTCCAAGGAGGGCCCGGACATAGCCGCGCGCCGAATAGCCATTCGCATACTCGGGGTCAGCTACGATTGCCGCGTCCGCGGTCGCGAGCGAGCGACCCGCCAATTCGTACGAGGACAGCCCCACGTCGTACTTGTAGTAGAGTGCCAGCGCGTAGGCGGAAGAAAGGGCCGCGAGCGCCGGTGCGGACCCGGGCTCGAGAGCGAGAGCCTGGCTGAATCTGGTGACCGCTTCGACGATCCCGGCAGGAGTCCGCTGTCCGAGTGCCTCGTTCCCCGCCAGATACGCATCTCGCCCCGGGCCGATCACGGTCGTGCCCGGGTCCATGTCCGATCCAAGCCCGAGACTGTGCAGGAACTCGCTCGCGACTCTGTCTGCCAACGCCACCTGCTCGACGTCCACGTCTTCGGGCGCTATCGCGTACCGGTTTCTACGAACCAGGAGTCCTTCGGAACCCGACTCCTGAACGTTGACGACCAACGAGTCGCCGCGGGTCTCGAGATAGCCATGAATGATGTGTTCGACCCCGAGGCTGTCGAGTAGCGCCAGCGGGCTCAGGTTGTCAGCCATGAGCGACGCGGCCGTGAAGAGGTCGGTGGTACGCAACTCCGACACGGTAGTGAGTCGGTTGATGATCTCTTCGGCGAGGGAAACCCCCAGGTTGTCGAATATCGGATCATCCGTGTCATTGACGAGGGGCATGACCGCGACGGAGGTCTCCCATCGATCATCCGCCCGAACCATCGTCGACCAGACTTGAGTCGCGATGCCCAACGCTGCGACAACGAGCAGGACCGACGCCACCCGTAGCGGCATGGCGACCGCCTTCCAGTGCATCGCAACATCCCTTCCTCGCCCAAGCGGTCTCAGTCCCTGGCGGTTGGCGACCATGAGCGAGTCCGAAAAGCGCCGGACGGTTGCGTGCCTGTCGTTCGGGTCCTTTTCGAGCGCCTGGGCGATGACTTGTTCCACGCCTCGTGGCACCTCACTCCGAAGCGCCCGGAGTGAGGGCATCTTGTCCGTCAGGTGCCTCGCCAGAGTAGCCTGTGATGTCCTGCCGTGGAACGGCGACTCCCCAGCCAGCATCTCGTATAGCACGCAGGCCAGAGCGTAGATGTCCGAGCGGCCGTCCACCGCATCTTCACCCGCTGCCTGCTCGGGGCTCATGTAGTCCGGTGTGCCGATGGGTAAGCCGGACTGGGTGACGCTGCCGTCACCACCCGCGCGACTCAGGGCCCGGGCGATGCCGAAGTCGGCCACCACGGCGTGGCCACCCTGAAACAGAATATTCGATGGCTTGACGTCACGGTGAACGACACCCTTATCGTGCGCGTACTGCAGAGCGTCGGCCACCTGCCTGGTGATGTTGAGGGCTTCTGAAAGGGGAATTTGCCCCTCACGCCCGAGTCGGTCTCGGAGGCTCTCACCACCGATGTGCGGCATCACGTAGTAGAGCGTGCCGCCCGCTTCGCCTGCCGAGTGGATGGGGACGATATAGGGGTGACCCAGCTGAGACGTCACCTCGACTTCGCGGACGAAGCGCGCTCGACCGACCCGGGCGGATAGCTGCTCGTCGAGCACTTTGATCGCTACGTCGCGATCCGGAAGCTCTTCTCGGGCGAGGTACACGCGTGACATCCCGCCCCGGTCCAGTTCTCGGACGAGGGTATAGCGCCTGGGAAGCGCAGCCTGCAGTCGATCGAATTCCGAAAGTGCGGCCACAGAGCGGGCTGGGGTCGAAGTGAATCCATCATGTCGACTGTGCGACTCCGCCCCACGTTTTCGATGCGCCTCCGCGCCGATCGGGACTCCTCGGTCGCCGAGATTCGAGAGCGGTTGTCCGCGTCAGACGACTACTCCGGACGTTGGCGAGGCAAAGGCCGCTGGATGGAACTCCACGTTCCGCACGGAGAGCGGCGGCTTTGGTCGCCTCACCTGTCTGTGCGACTCGATGCCGAGCCGGAGGGCTGCACACTCTTCGGTCGTTTCGCACCACACCCCGAGGTGTGGACGTTCTTCATGTTCCTGTACTTCGGGATCGTGTTTTTCGTCGTGTTCGGGGGTGTGTTCGGATACGTGCAGTGGGTATCGAGTGAGCCTGCCTGGGCGCTCTGGGCGGTGTGGGTCGGTGTCCCGCTGATCGGGCTCATTCACGTGGCGGGGGCGGTCGGACAGCGGCTCGGATATGCCCAGATGGTCTCGCTCCGGAACGAACTCGCCCAAATCGTCGACGGCCTTACCGACTGACGATGTTCAACGGGCTCCCCATTGCCTACCTTGCGCGTGCCGCCAGGGGCACCGCTCGTGCAGGCCGTGGTGAGTAGTCGGCAGGGCGTAGCGGTTGAGAGGACCCTTGGAACCTGATCCGGTTGAAACCGGCGTAGGGAGCGCGGCGGTCGACGAGGCAAACTCTCCTGCGCGGCATGCCTCGGGACTCGCGCTCGCGCCGAGCCAGTGAGCGCTATGAGCGAGAACAACGAAAGTCGCGTCGATCTTCCTGTCACCAACGGTCAGGGCCAGGACGGCCGTGCCCGTGTCGCTCCCACGACCGAGGACATGGGGACGGATTATCCGGGGGCCTTCCCGAATTCCAAGAAGGTCTACGTCGAGGGCGAGCGGGGTGTCCGCGTTCCCATGCGTGAGATCCTCCTGTCCGACGGCGAGGTGCCCCTCCGCGTGTACGACACGAGCGGTCCAGGGGACGTCGATGTCCGATCCGGCCTTGCACCGCTTAGGGATCCCTGGATCCGGGAGCGGGGCGACGTCGAGGAAACGACGCGTACACGGACGCCGTCCGAGGCCGTCGAGATGCCGGATGGATTGAAACGCAGCACGCTTCGCGGCTCGGGCTCGGTAACCCAGATGACCTATGCGCGGCAGGGCGTGGTCACGCCCGAGATGGAGTTCGTCGCCATTCGAGAGCGCATGGAGCCCGACTTCGTCCGCGACGAAGTGGCTCGTGGTCGCGCGATCATCCCCGCGAACATCAATCACCCCGAGATCGAGCCCATGATCATCGGGCGCAATTTCAAGGTGAAGATCAACGCCAACATCGGAAACTCGGCGGTCAGTTCTTCGATCGAAGAAGAGGTCGAGAAGCTGCGTTGGGCGACGCTCTGGGGCGCCGACACGGTCATGGACCTCTCCACCGGAAAGAACATCCACGAGACGCGTGAGTGGATTCTACGCAACTCGCCGGTGCCCATCGGAACCGTGCCGATCTATCAGGCTCTCGAGAAAGTCGACGGTGTGCCCGAGGAACTCACGTGGGAGATCTATCGGGACACGATCATCGAACAATGCGAGCAGGGAGTCGACTACTTCACGGTCCACGCGGGTGTTCTGTTGCGATTCATCCCGATGACCGCGAACCGCATGACCGGAATCGTGTCTCGTGGCGGGTCGATCTTGGCGAAGTGGTGCATGGCGCATCACAAAGAGAACTTCACCTACACACACTTCCCCGAGCTGTGCGAGATCATGGCCGCGTACGATGTGTCCTTCTCGCTCGGAGACGGGTTGCGTCCCGGCTCGATTCGAGACGCGAACGACGAGGCTCAATTCGCGGAGCTGAAGATCCAGGGCGAGCTGACCAAGATCGCCTGGGAGCATGGCGTTCAGGTCATGAACGAGGGTCCCGGGCACGTCCCCATGCATCTCATCAAGGAGAACATGGAGAAGCAGCTCGAGTGGTGCGACGAGGCCCCGTTCTACACGCTGGGGCCACTCACTACGGACATTGCTCCGGCGTACGACCACATCACTTCGGCCATCGGAGCCGCCCAGATCGGTTGGTACGGAACGGCCATGCTGTGCTACGTCACGCCGAAGGAGCACCTTGGGCTACCCAATCGAGACGACGTCAAACGTGGCGTAATCACGTACAAGATCGCAGCGCATGCGGCTGACCTCGCCAAAGGGCATCCGCACGCGCAGGACTGGGACGACGCGATCTCGAAGGCTCGGTTCGAATTTCGCTGGCGCGACCAGTTCAATCTCGCGCTCGACCCGGTGACCGCGTTGGAGTACCACGATGAGACGCTACCGGCGGAGGGTGCGAAGGTCGCTCACTTCTGTTCGATGTGCGGACCGAAGTTCTGCTCCATGAAGATCACCGAAGACATTCGGGAGTTCGCGCGCCAACAGGGGCTGGCCGCGGAAGAGGCGATCGACGCAGGGATGGAACAGATGGCGGAGGAGTTCCGCGAGAAGGGGAGCGAGATCTACGTCGAGGCGGGCGACTGACCCGAGCGTCAGCCACCTCCCGTCGCACGCCTCAGTCGATCCTGCATCCTCCTGTCCGATAAGGCGTCGTCACCCGGAGCCAGCGCCGGGCCGATGTTTCGGCCCCGGTCGCGCTGGAGCGCACGTCGAACACGATCAATCGCTTCCCGAGGAGGGACCCCGTCTCGAATGAGACGGCGGACACGAATCGGAATGTCCAACATCCGGGCGTCCTGAGTGCGCTGCTCCATCGCCTGCCTCAGTATCCCGAGCGCTCGATCCTGAGGCACGCCGCTCTCGAGTAACTCCGCCAGGACCAGGACCGCGACCGGAGAGCGCATGCGGTCCGAGGGGAGTGATCGAAGAGCGTTGGTGGGAACGCCTCGCTGAATCGCGTCCGCGCCTGCGACGAGCAACGAAACGGAGGCTCCGGTTCCGAAGGCGACCCGAGCCTGCCCGAGCCGGTTCGCATAGGCCTGCACAGCAGGCAACAAGCGGTCTACGGGCACTCGCTTCGCCATGCCTTCCAGCGCCTTGTTGTACAGCGGGGCGGCCGGGATACCCGATGCGGCCATCTCGTTGGCGATCGCCTCGACACCCTGGAATACGGGGGGAGGGAGCGTCTGCTGCGCGCGCGCGCGAGGAGACACCTGGGCATCACCCGCCGAAGCGGACAGAGCCATGAGGCATCCAAGAACCAGGGCTAAACGTTTCATGATCCTACTCCTTCAATCACGAGGGTCGCGCTCAGGCGCCCCCAATCGTCCGCAACGACATCGGGCGCGTCGTCGGGCACGTACCATTCATCATCAACCATGAATCCGAAGTGATGCGTTCCTACCGGAACGTCCACCTCTACCAGCCATCGATCACCGTCGCGTGTCATCAGGACGGGCTGCCACTGGGTAAAGTCACCGAGGAGCTGAACCACCGACGCGCCCGCCGACTCCACCGACAGTCTCACCCGGCTCGTCGCATCGCCGTAGCGAATCACCTCGTAGATCCGAGGGATGTCGATTGGCTCCTCATCGACCGGGAGCAGATTCCGACCGATCAACAGACCTCCGCTCCCGCTCCCGGGTCGAGCGAGCGTAAGCGGATCGGGTTCGGTGCGGCCCAGGTAAGCACGCGCGTTCCACGCCGAGCCGAACGGAAGAACGATGGCCAGGCCGCCAGTCGTCTCGGCACCCTCAGGTGTGGTCCACCGATCGAGGCGCAGCTCCGCGAGGCCCCACAATCCCGCGACCACCAGCCTTCCCCCGATGTGCTGATATCCGCCACCAGGGGTGTGGTGGAGTCCCCCCACCAGGCCGAGACTCGACGTGACCGGACCCACCATGATCTCGGCGGCGCCTCCCGCCCTCCAGAGGTCGTCCTCGAAAATGCGCGTCAGACCTCCCTCCGTTCTCCAGAGCTCGAGTCGCGACCGTCCGACGCCGCCCAGGCCGGCGACTTTCACCGAGAGGTTGGGTCTGCGGAAACGCAGTGAAGGCCCGCCCTCGGCTGCGAACGCACGGTAAGGGAACGGGTTCTTCACACCGTATCCCATCAGTCGTATGTCGAATTGAGCGGTGAGGTCGGGCGTCCAGCGGCTGGCGAGCGTCCCTTCCAGGATTCCTGAAAGGAAGTTCCCCCCCGTCGTGTCGTTCAGGGTCTGACCCAGGAGTACCGAGCCGAAGACGCCAGACCCGTTGGTCGAGAATCGAGAGGCGCGAAGTCCTCCGATGAGGAAGCGAGCGTTGCTCCCGTCGACTCCGACGGGCGGCCCGATCTGCGATGCGCCCAGCTCCAGGGTGATATCGCTCTGCGCACTGACCGTGGCCGCGTACGGCACGGACGGCGCGATCGCCATCACCAGCATCAGAGCTCGGCGCGCGTACATGCTACACGCCCGCAGCCACGGCGAGCACCGCGTTTCGGTTGCCGAACCCGTCGTCCTGGTAGCGATCGGCGAGCGGGTCGGTCTGCCACTCGGTTCCGTCGATCAGGAACATGTAGCTGTGCACACCCGGTCGAACGGGTACTCGCCCCGTCCAGATCCCGTCGCCGTCCGTGTCTTCGAGCG
>JBDGVT010000232.1:0-4543 GCA_039585495.1 Gemmatimonadota bacterium
CGGATACGGGGGCATTTGGCATGGATCTTGCTATCTGTGGTTTGAATCCCGCGGCCTCACCTTGGCCACGGGGGCTCGAAGGGGTCGAAGGGGTCGATCGCCTTCAGCACTATCCAGAAATGACCCGGCCCTGCTCGGTAGAACAGACCCACCCTCTGGCCTGGATGAGTCGCCCTGGTCGGCAGCTTCGCTTCTGAGAGAATTTGCGCGCGCCGTCATGACGGCGGTGCGATGTGCGGGTCTGAGGCAAGACAGAGGCCCGGGGTCCATCGTTGTGGAGCGATCCCCCAGGCCTCCCAGGCGAGCGGCGTCCAGTGGACGCTGAGCCTTCCCTGAGTATCCCTGAAAGCGGGAGCATCGTCGACCTTCGGACCCAGGGAGGTGACGATGACGGCTCCGAATCCTGCTCGCTGGCCTGTGATGACGCGGGCCCCTCTTGGCTTCCAGCGACGCTCGGCCGGGCGCTGGTTTCAGTGCGCCTGGTGCGACAGACCGGCGTGCATCTGCCGGGAATGCGATCGCGGTCACAAGTACTGCAGCCCCCACTGTCGGCGTGAGGCAAGGCTCGTCGCGCAGCGCGAAGCCAGCAAGTGCTACCAAAGCACTGAGGTGGGTCGTGCCAATCACGCGGCGCGCTCGGCACGCTACCGCGACCGGCAACGCGAGCGAGCAGCGGCGGTCGACGACGTGACTCAACAGGGTCTTGTCTTCTCCGACCCGGAGTGCAGGCTATCTGAACCGCCCTCGCCGGGGTGCTGCATGGTGTGTAACGCGCCTTTGTGGGCGGAAGATTGCGCAGCGTCGCTTTGCGACGCGTCAGGAGAACTGCGTTTTGGACGAGGCGGTCGGCGACGGAATCCTTGAGCTGGAGTACCACCAGTTGGAGTTGTGCTACGCGGATCTGCGTGTGCGCAGGACGGACTTGGAGGCTCGTCTGTTGGCGAGCTTGGAGCGAGACGGCCAGCAGTTGCCGGTGGTGACGGTCGCGTCGCCGTCGGGACGCTATCGCGTCATCGACGGTTACAAACGAATCCGGGCGCTTCGTCGCTTGGGTGTCGACGTGGTGCGCACGGTGGTGTGGGGGATGAGTGACGGCGAAGCTCTGCTCTTGGCTCGGGGTCTGCGCACGGCCCCGGCGGAGACGGCGTTGGAGCAGGGCTGGCTGTTGTCGCAACTGCGTCGCCTCGGCCTTTCAGCGGCTGAGATGGCGCGGCGCCTGAGTCGCAACGCCAGCTGGGTCTCTCGCCACCTGGCTCTCGTGGACGAGCTTCCGGAGGAGATCCAAGGTCTCGTGCGCACCGGGAAGATTCCGGCCAGTGCGGCGATGAAGGATCTGGTTCCACTGGTACGGCGCGACCGGGAAAGCGGTCTTCGCCTGGCTCGTGCCGCAGCCGAGCACGGATTCACCAGTCGCGAGATCACCGGGCTTCGTGCCGCCTTCAACGCCGCTCGGGGTGAGGTCCGGGAACGGCTGCTCGCCGACCCGTTGCTTTTCCTCAGAAGCCTCGAAGCGCAGCGCAAAGCTGCGCCGCCGGTGAGCCCGGCCGAATCCCTGGCCAGCGATCTTGCACACATCACCCGCTTGGCGCGTCGCGCCTCGACTCGCGTTGCCGAGATTGCGCAGACGCTCTGCGGTGCCGAGCGCGAGCGGATTGGCCACGATCTACGTCAAGCCCAAAACGTTCTTTGCGAGCTGCGCGAGCAGCTTGACTTGACCACCCCAGCGCCGGCGGCCGAGCCTGGCGACGACGACATGGAGATTGCTGATGCTCAACCTGGCCCAACGCACGACGATCCTCCAGATGCACGAGAGCGGGATCAGCCTGCGCAAGATCGCGCGGCTGCTTGGCATCTCGCGCGGCGCTGTGCGCCGAGTGATTCGCTCTCAGACGAGGGAGCCACCGAAGATCCGGAGAGCGGCGAAGGCCGAGGAGTACCACGACACGATTCTGGAGCTCTACAAGGAGTGCGAGGGCAATTGGGTCCGGGTCCACGAGGAACTGCTGGCGAAGGACATTCCGATCGCCTACCCGACGCTGACGGCTTTCGGCCGTCGTCACCGGATCGGACAGACACCACGGCGCAGCGCGGGGCGCTACCGTTTCGAGCCCGGCCAGGAGATCCAGCACGACACCTCGCCCCACCGAGCGAGGATCGCCGGGAAGCTGCGCAAGATCCAGACCGCGGGAGCGGTCTTGTGCCACTCGACGATGCGCTTCGCCCAGTGCTATCCGAGATTCCGACGCTTCGAGTGCAAGGTCTTCCTGACCGAGGCGATGAAGTACTTCCAGGGAGCGCCCGAGACGGTGATGATCGACAACACCCACGTCGTGGTGCTGCGCGGGACGGGAGCCGAGATGATCCCGGTGCCGGAGATGGAGGCCTTCGCCCAACGCCTGAGCTTTCGCTTCCAGGCTCACGCAGTGGGCGACGTGAATCGCTCGGCCCACGTGGAGAGATTCTTCCACCACTTCGAGACCAACTTCCTGGCGGGACGCAGCTTCCAGGATTGGGACGACCTGAATCAGCAGGCCCGGGAGTGGTGCGAGAAGGTCAACACGAGCTACAAACGTCACCTCCGAGCCAAGCCGATCGATCTCTACGCGACGGAACGAATCCATCTGCGGCCTCTGCCGGCTTGGATCCCGGAGCCGACCCAAATCCATCAACGCACCGTCGACACGGAGCGTTACGTGACCCTGGAGACCAACCGTTACTCGGTCCCGGAGGAGTGGATCGGCCGCCAGGTCCAGATCCGCGAGAGCTTCCAGCACATCGACATCGACCTGGGATCACGGGCGACGGTGCGTCACCGGCGCATTCCCGAGCCGATGAGCCGGCGCTCGACCCTCCCCGAGCACCGGAGGAAGCGCTCGAAGCGCAAGCCCAACGAGCCGAGCCCGGAGGAGAGGACCTTGAGAGAGATCGCGCCGGAGATGAATGACTACGTCACTGCCCTCAAGAAGCACGGCCGCAAGCAAAGCACTCTTGTCCTGCGCCAACTCCTGCGCATGGCCCGGGAGTATCCCCGCGAGCCGATGATGCAAGCCCTGAGGACCGCTGCCCGCTATGGACTCTACGAGCTCGACCGCGTCGAAACCATCGTCCTGCGCGCCATTGCCTCGGATTACTTCCTCCTTGACCCCGACCCGGAGAACGACGATGACTGAAGAGATCGAACAGCTCCTCAAAAACCTACGACTCCGAAAGATCTTCGAGATTCTCGACGACGAGTTGCAAAGCGCCGAACGCAACCAACCCACCTACCAGGACTTCCTCCTCCGTCTCCTGCGACCGCAGTACCATGCCAAGAACGAGCAGGCCCTCGAGTGGCGTATCCGGCGCGCCCAACTCCCAGAGCGCTGGACCCTCGAAGGTTTCCCCTTCAAGCAGCAGCCTGGCGTCAGCCAGCGCGAGATCAAGACGCTCGCCGAGCTCGATTTCATCGCCCGAGCCGAAAACGTCGTCTTCATCGGACCTACAGGGGTGGGAAAGACCGGCCTGGCTTGTGCTCTGATGCTCAAGGCCCTCCAGAACGGCTACCGCTGTCAATTCGTCCGTGCTCAGGACCTCTTCGACGACATGTACGCCTCTCTCGCCGACCGCTCCTCAAGAAAACTCATCGACCGCCTGGCCCGCCTTGACCTGCTCCTCATCGACGAGATGGGATACCTCAACTTGCGCCCCGAGCAATCCAACATCTTCTTCAAGCTCATGGAGGAGCGTTACAGCCGCCGAGCGACCCTGATCACCACCAACCTCGACTACGACGAGTGGCAGCAGTTTCTCGGCCAGCGACCCATGGTCGAGGCGCTGCTCTCGCGCCTGCGTCACCACTGTCACACCGTGAGAATCGATGGACCTTCTCTGCGGGAGCCCCAAGGATGAGACTGCCGCCGGACGCCGACACCTGGTGGGTCAAAGACCCCTCGATCGACCGCAAACACTACGTCCGACGACTCCTTCAGCTGTATCGCGAAACCCCCACGACGTGTGGCGACGTCTCGGCCCGGGACCACCAACTTCTCGAACGGCTCTTCCTGGAGGGCGTCCCCTTTGCGGCCGTCGAAGCCGCCTTCCTCCTGGCCGCCGCACGACGCGTCTACCGAGACCCCCGCCGAGCCCCTCTCTCGCCGATCCGCTCCCTGAAGTACTTCCTCCCCGTGATCCGCGAGATCCTCGACACGCCGATTGATCCAGCGGAGATCGGCTTCCTCGAGTGGAAGCTCCGCAACGTCGAGCCTCCGACGATCGAAGGTCTGCGATGATTCTCGCCTGAAGGTACCGCCCGGTACTACTGGCCCCTCCCCGCTTCGGCGAGGAGGGGCTTTCTCGTTTCGGCGAGCAGGCGCTCTCATCGCGGATTCTGACGGGACTGATCCAGGATCACGGTGACGATGTCTGGTCTACAAGTGGATCACTCTTACCGAGTAGAAGTGGGTCAATTCTGCCGAGCGTCGAAGACCTTCTGGCGCAGGAAATCGGCCGTGCGGCGTCCGCACAGCCTTCTGGCGCAGGAAATCGACCGTGCGGCGTCCCCCCT
>JBDGVT010000233.1:0-10937 GCA_039585495.1 Gemmatimonadota bacterium
CAACTTCGTGAGCGACAAGGCCGGCTTCGTCGACATCAAGGTTCACCCGCGAAACCCTGACGTCCTCTTCGCCACCAGTTGGGAGCGCGTACGAGGGCCCTACTTCCTGCAGAGTGGCGGACCTGGAAGCGCGCTCTGGAAGAGCACGGACGGCGGCGACAACTGGGACAAGGTCGAGGGCAACGGGCTCCCGGAGACCGAACTGGGGAAGATGAATATCGCCTTCGCCCCGAGTTATCCCCGCGTGATGTACATGATGGTCGAGGCGGCCGCGCCCGAGGGCTCGGACGAGTCGAACCTCAACGGCCTGTATCGATCCGACGACAATGGTGAATCGTGGGAGCGGGTGAACCCGTATAACTCGCGCCCCTTCTACTACTCGGAGGTAGCGGTCGACCCGCAGGACCCGGATCGGGTCTACTTCTCGACGCTTCGATATTCGGACGACGGGGGCCGGACCGCCGGCAGCATGGCCCAGGGTGTGCACGTCGATTTCCACGCTATCTGGGTCGATCCGAACGATGGTGAACGGATTGTGCTCGGCAACGATGGCGGCATCGCGATCAGCTACGATCGGGGCGGAAACTACCAGTTCCCGAACGTCTTCCCGATTGGGCAGTTTTACAACGTCAGCTACGACATGGACACGCCCTATCGCGTGTGCGGAGGGCTGCAGGACAACTACTCGTGGTGTGGCCCGAGCCGGAAGGCGAGAGGGGGGATCACCAACCACGACTGGTTCAGCGTGAGCGGTGGCGACGGCTTCGTGACCCAGCAGGATCCGCGCGACCCGAACATCATCTACTCCGAGTCGCAGGCCGGAAACATGGGCCGCTCCAACTACGCGACCGGCGAGCGTGAGTCGTTCGACCGACCGAACTGGCGTGACGCGTATCGTGTCATCCAGGATTCGATCGCGATGGTCTGGCCCGACAGCACCCAGCCGATGCCGAGCCAGCACAGCGCGCGCATCGCGGCGCTTCAGGAGCGAGCAACTGCCGACTCGGCGAGCCTGCAGCTCCGCTACAACTGGAACACACCCTTCTTCCTCTCACCCCACAACCCGGACGTGGTGTACGCCGCTGCGAACCGAGTGTTGAAGTCGGACTGGAGGGGGGATGACCTGTATACGATCTCCCCGGACCTCACCCGGGCCGATCCAGAGAAGATCCGGATCAGCACGACGGAGACGGGCGGCATCACCCCCGATGCCACGGGCGCCGAGACCTTCGCGACCATCGTTTCACTGGCTGAGTCCCCGATGCAGGCGGGACTCATTTATGCGGGAACGGACGACGGCAATCTCTGGGTGACCTCAGATGACGGCGCTACGTGGGACGAGATCACGGAAGCGACCGCCGACCATGTGCCGGATGGCACGTATGTCAGCCGGATCGAGCCGTCCAAGCACGAGCGGGACCGCGTGTACGTCACGTACGACAATCACCGCAGGGGAGATTTCACCCCGTACGTCCTCGTGAGCGAGAACGCGGGAGACAGCTTCCGATCAATCGTCGCGAACCTCCCGACAGGCAAGCCCGACTTCGCACATGTGATTCGCGAGGATCATGTGAACCCGGACCTTCTCTTCGTCGGGACCGACGTGGGGGCCTATGTCTCACTCGATCGAGGCACATCGTGGCAGCGCTTCATGACGGGACTGCCGACCGTGCCCGTGCACGATCTTCAGATTCATCCGCGCGAAGGTGAACTCATCGCGGGGACGCACGGGCGTTCGATCTGGATCGTCGACATCAAGCCCCTCCAGCAGTATTCGTCGGATCTCGTCGCGTCGGCCGCACACCTCTTCGAGCCCGCTCCCGCGTCGCACTTCGGGACGGCGCCGACCGGTGGAGAGTTCATGGCACAGCAGTACTTCCAGGTGCCGAGTCCTTCCTATGGCGCGGAGTTCCGCTACTGGCTCGGCGAGACGCCGGAAGAGCCCGCTCGCATCGTGGTCGAGGACGCCGCCGGCAACGAGATGTGGTCCACGAACGGATCGCGGATATCGGGTATGCACACGGTGAACTGGAACCTGCGTGGCCAGCCCGTTCGACTCGACCGGTCTCCGTCGGAGGTACGGGACAGTATCGCGATCGACCAACGCCTCGCTGTGGTCGCCGACTCTCTGATCGAATCGGGAGAAGAGAGAGAGGACGTCGAGGAAGCGGTCGAGGCGCTCAGGAATCAGACGCCGGGAGGGGGCCGCGGATTCGGTGGAGGCGGGGGTGGCGGCAGCCTTCCGTTCAACGCGAGAGGCGACTTCGTCGAGCGGCCTGCAGAAGGAATCGCGTCAGCCAGCGGCGGCGGACGGGGTGGCCGCGGTGGCTTCACCGGCGCGGGTGGGACGCTCCAGCAGCGGATCACTCAGCTCGTTCGGGGCAACGCTGGAGGTGGCCGTAGAGGTCGGTTCGGGGGCGGGGGTGGCCTCTTCCCCGGTCGTACGGAGCCGGCGCCACTCGCCGATGTCGGCACCTACACCGTGAAGCTGATCGTGGACGGAGAAGAGTTCGCCCAGACGTTCACAGTAGACCGGGCGGCCAGCGCACCGGAAGGATGAGTGAGGTCGGGGCGGGTAAGGATGGGTGAGGTCGGGGCGGGTGTTCGTCAGCCCGCCTCGATCCCCGCTTCTGCGAGGATGGCCTGCAGCGAGTCCGTAACCGCGTTGTGCTCTTGGATAGTCGTCCGGCAGGCCGCTTCGGCGCTGCGGAGGCGACGCTCTCGGCCCTCCCAGACTCCGACAGAGTCGTTGTAGCTGTCGAACGTGCCGAGGTACTCGTCGTAGAGTTCGGCGGGCACGCGACCGCCGCCCAGCGCCTCGAAGCTGTCGACTCGGTTTCTCAGGGAATCGATCGTCAGACCCAGAGCGCGGAGGGCCGCTTCACTCGTCTGTAGTGAGCCTCTGCATCGATCCGACGCGAGCCGCGACCGATACAGGTCGTCGCGGAGTCGATTGATCTCCGCCGCCATCTGCTGGCGCTCGACGATGCGTATGCTGCCCAACAAGAACACGACGCCCGCGATCACCGCCGCGAGCGACATGAGGAGCTTCTTCATGAGTGGGCTCACGGAGCCTGCCCTGCGACCGTGAAGCTGAACATCATCCCGGCGTGCAGGTGCTCCGCGATGTGGCAGTGCACCATCCACTCACCCGGATTGGACCCGGATTGGACATCTCGATGAGTACGTCCATGGTCGACCCGACCGGGACGATCGCCGTGTCCTTCCAGACGAGGTTCTGACTCTCGACACCGTCCATCGACAACACGAGGAAGCGCTGCCCGTGGACGTGAATCGGGTGGTTCATCGGGTGAAACGAGTCCGGCGTGTTGAAGATCCGGAGTTTCACGACGTCGCCGACCGAGAAGCTCCAGTCGATGTCCCCATTCTCCGCACCGGTCCGACGATCCTTCAGAATCCACGTGACCTGCTCGGCAGTGGAGAGCCAGTTCATCATCGGCATCGCGTCGTTCCACTCCATCGGCGGCACGTAGAGCGTGTCGGCTTCCATGGAGAGGACGATCGATTGAGGCAGATTCTGGACGCGCACTGTCGTTTCGAGCTCGTGGTCCGGCGCTCGACCGAAGAACGGCCGGAACCTGTCGATGTCTGCGACGACCTCCTCATGCTCCCGCAACGTCTCGAACGCCTGTGAGATCGTTTCGTCCGCGGCGTCCTCGGCCACGGATACGATCGACAGCGTGTCGACGTGCGCGTAGAACTCACCCCGGAAGTGATTGATGGCCTGAATCGTGTTCGCGATGGCGATTTCACCCGGCTCGTCGAAACGCACGTCGACCACATAGCGTTCGGCGGGCGCGATCACGACCGATCCGACCCATTGCTCGCGTTCGAACCGCCCCACGTCCGAAGCGACGATCTTCAACCGCGCACCCCCGAACGTGACGTTGAAGGTCCTCGAGTTCGCCACGTTGGTGAGGTAGAAGCGGATTACCTCGCCTCGCTTTGCGCTGAGCCGGTAATCCGTTTCTCCGTTGACCATCATCACGTTGCCGAATCGGCCCATGAGCGCGTGCGTGGGGGCGCTCTCCCCCCACGGCAGGGCGCCCTGCTCGTCCATGAGCATGTCGTCGAGGACGAAGACCTCTTCGCGGTGGGCGGGACCGTAATACTCAGGGTCTGGCGACGTCACGAGCAGGTTGCCGAAGAGTCCCAGGTCCTGTTGCACGTCTTCCCGCACGTGCGGGTGGTACCAGTACATCCCCGCATCCGGCACGTGGACCTCGTAGGTGAAGCTATCACCGCGCTCGATCGCTTCCTGAGTGACACCCGGCACTCCGTCGAAGCGATTGTCGAGCCGCACTCCGTGCCAGTGGATGGTGGTCGGCATCTCGATGTCGTTGGTGACGCGCACGACGATCGTGGCGTCCTTCGGTGCCTGGATGAGCGGGCCAGGATACTGCCCGTTGTATCCGAACATGATCATCTCGTGACCGTCGATCGTTCGACGAACCATCGAGACGGCGATGTCGAGCGTGTCCATGTCGGACATGGGGACGACCTCGGAGGGCCGGGCCTCGGGAAGCATGGAGGGGTCCATGCCCATGCCCGGCATGAACGGGCCGACGATCGGTACCATGCCTTCGAGGCCGGGTAGCATCGGCATGCTCATGTCCATGGGGACCATCCTCCAGCCCCCGGTCATCGTCATGCCGGCCATATCGTGCTGAGCCGCCAATGCGTTCGGGAGTGATGCGGCGAGCGCCACGAGCCCCCAAGTTCTCCGCCGCCACTTCATCGAGATCGAGCCTTCCCGTGTCCTGGATACGTGCCTTCCAGCGAGCCTCGAAGGTCGTAGCAGGTCGCCTGTACGTGCAAGGCGACGACACCCGCTCAGATATATGAACCAAGACCAGGATTCAACCCGGCTCGATCCGACATCGGCCGGCCACCTGTTGCCGGCAATGATCCTCCTGTTCATCGGGAGTGGCTGCGCCGCGCTCATCTATGAAGTCGTCTGGTTTCAGATGCTTCAACTGGTCATCGGGTCGACGGGGCTCTCCCTGGGTGTCCTGCTCGGTGCCTTCATGGGCGGCATGTGCCTCGGCAGCCTCCTGCTTCCCCGATACGTGTCGATCGATCGGCACCCACTCCGGGTCTACGCGCTGCTCGAGTTGGCGATCGGGGGCGTTGCCGTCCTCCTGCTGGGTCTGATCCCGCTGGTCAGCAGCGCATATGTCATGGTCGTTCCCGCGGGAACCGCGAGCGTCTTCTTCCGCGCGGTGCTGGCAGGGATCCTGTTGCTGCCTCCGACCATTCTGATGGGTGCGACGCTTCCGGCCATCGCTCGATACGTGGAAGCCACCCCGCGCGGTGTGTCCTGGATGGGGTTCTTCTACGGGGGCAACATCGCCGGTGCGGTCGTCGGATGTCTCTTCGCTGGATTCTATCTCCTGCGAGAGTACGACATCGTCGTGGCGACGTTTGCGGGGGTCGGAATCAACATCGTGGTCGCGGGCCTCGCCCTCCTTCTGGCACGAAAGGGCGCCGCCCGTGCGCCCGTGGTCGCCGAGGCAGAGGCGCCGAAGATCACCGGAGGACCGCACCGCACGATCCTGATCGCGATCGGGCTTTCGGGCTTCGTGGCACTCGGATCGGAGGTCGTTTGGACGCGGCTGATGTCACTCATGCTGGGCGCGACCACGTATACCTTTTCGATCATTCTCGCGGTGTTCCTGGCGGCGCTGGGCATCGGCAGTGCCTTCGGCTCCTATCTGTCGCGACATGCGTCGAACCCCCGGGTGCTCTTCGGCGTCTGCCAGATGGGTGCGGTCCTCGGCGTCGCCTGGACGGCGCACGCGATCGCCGCGCAGCTACCGTTCTGGCCGATCAACCCTTCGATCGCCTACGAACCCCGCTTCGTCTTCCAGCTTGATCTTGCCCGAGCGATCTGGGCGCTCGCGCCAGCCCCGCTGCTCTGGGGTGCGAGCTTTCCGCTCGCGGTCGCGGCCGCGGCCGAGAAGGGACAGGACCCCGCCGAGTTGCTGGGGAGGATCTACGCGGCGAACACGATCGGAGCGATCCTCGGTGCGCTGGCGTTCGGTGTCCTCGTCGTTTCATGGCTCGGGACTCAGAACGCGCAACGGGCGCTGATCGCGGCGTCGACGGTGTCAGCGCTGATTCTCATGGCTCCGCTCATCTTCGATGCGGCCGTGCCGCCCGCCACGACCGCGCGTACGAGTCTTGGACGCCTTGCCTCCGCGGGCCTCGGGATCGTGGTGGCCGGTGTCCTGATGATCGGAGTAATCCAGATCCCACCGGTGCTCGTGGCGTACGGCCGCTATGCGCCAACCTACGATCCGCCAGACGCGCGGTACGTCGGCGAGGGCCGAAACTCGTCCATCGCAGTGACGGAATTGTCGGACGGGACGCTCAACCTGCACGTCGGTGGAAAGGTGGTGGCTTCGACCGAACCCCAGGACATGAGGCTGCAGGGCATGCTGGGCCACCTGACCGCCTTGCTCCACGATGACCCGAAGACGGTCCTGGTGGTCGGGTTCGGGGCCGGCGTTACCGCGGGGACGTTCGTCACCCATCCGGGAGTCGAGCGCATCGTCATCGCCGAGATCGAGCCGCTCATCATCGAGGGGTCGTCCGCGTTCTTCGCCGAGGCGAACAACCGACGGGTGAGACCTTCGATGTCATCACATCCGATCCGATCCATCCGTGGATGAAGGGTGCGGCGGCATTGTACAGCGAGGAATACTTCGAACTGGCCGCGAATCACCTGAACGAGGGGGGCGTCATCACGCAGTGGGTCCCGCTCTACGAAAGCAACGAGGAAGCCGTGAAGAGCGAGATGGCCACGTTCTTCGGGGTTTTCCCGGATGGCACGGTCTGGGGCAACACCTACGAAGGTGGTGGATACGACGTGGTGATGGCCGCGAAGAAGGGCGGACTCGAGATCGATGTGGACAGCTACGTCGACCGGCTACTCTCGACGGACCATTCGTACGTCGCCATGGATCTTTCCGAGGTCGGATTCTCCCGCACCATGGACCTTCTCGGAACGTATGCGGCAAGTGCGGACGATCTGAGAGGATGGCTGGCCGACGCCGAGATCAATCGGGATCGCAGTCTGCGGCTCATGTATCTGGCCGGGCTGGGCCTCAACGATTACACCGCGGCCGCCATCTACTCGGATGTGCTGCAATTCAGGTCATTTCCCGAGCACCTCTTCTCGGGCACCCCGGGACGGATGGGATTGCTTCGTGAGATGATCGGGCCCGCGCGCTGAACCGCAGGGAGTAGATCGCCTAGTAGCCGTACGCGGCGCAGTTCTCCTGCTGCAGCGCGCCGTGCCCTACCATCGTGTGCATCATCCCGCTGCGCGAAGCACCCCGGAACACGATCGGCCCGCTCCAGATGGTGGCGGTCGGGTCGTCGGTCGGCTCCAGCGTGACCACGACGAGGAACTTGTTCCAGGCCACCGAGCCTGATGCCCGAAGGGTTTCGTCCAGCGCCCCCATCCGTATGATCTCGTCGACTTCGCGGGTCGTCACCCATGCGACGAGACGACCTCGGGTCGGCACCCTCATACGCTCGAGCGAGACCTCGATGTCGTATTCGTAGCTTCCGTCCGGTGACAAGGCGACGGCGAAGGGTGAAGTCGCCGAAAGGGACAGGGCGGCCGTGCCGACGGCGAGCCCCGTGCCGGGAATGTTCTTCGTGGTGATCAGATCGAATGCGTAATACTCGGGCCCCTCGGCCACGGTACAGGCCGGGGGCAGCGAGCCGATCGTCGTCAGGAGTGCTACGATGAGGTGCATGTCCGTCTAGTTGTCGCTGATCGGTCGCGTGATGACCGGGCGATCCCAGTCCTGGGCCGAAGAGATGTTCGGGTATCCCCAGTCCTCGCCGTTCCACCCCTGGAAGCCGTCCATCTTGAAGGTCCAGAGTCCGGTCGACATGTCGCTTATCACGATGAGGCCATCGGCGTTTCGGACGTCCACACCGAAGGCACCGTTGAACATCGCTGAGCGCACCGGATTGGGCGGACCGATGTAGGTGTCGTAGAAGCCCACGGTCACCGGATTCTCCGGATCCTGGAGATTGAAGACCTGGAGTCCATCCAGATAGCCCGAGACGAACACGTAGGGCCACCGCACCTCGTGGTTGTGCACCAGGTTCTGCCAGTTCGCCGTGAACGCGGAAATGGGCGACCGGATGTTGGTCTGCTGACCTTCGAGCGCTGGCTGCAGATCGAAGATCCGCAACGGCGCATACTGGTACTCGGTCTCGGCGATGACGTACCGCCCATCAGGGCTCGGCGTGAAGGTATGCCCGTAGTTGACCCCGCTCACACCTGTCAGCGTGATCCGGAGCTGGGGGTCTTCGAGGTTCGTCACGTCGTAGATGTAGTAGCCACCCGTACCGCCACCGTAGAAGCGGTCTTCTCCAGTGTCGGGATGGTAGCCGACGTAGAAGTCGTGGTAGCCACGTCCACCGCCCTGGCCGAGCGACGACTCTGGCACCGGCACCATGCCGACCCGTGCGTTCTCCAGATCGCCGTCCACGATCATGCCCAGGTCGTAAACGAGCGCGCCCGGCGCGCTGGCAGTCGTGAAGAGGTAGATCCGATTGTTCTGATGCTTATAGATGAAGATGTTGTGGAATCCACCGGGCATCTCAGGCTCACGGATCCGCGCGACCTCGGTCACGGTCGAGGGATCCGGAAGACCGGTCACATCCAGAATCACCGCACCCAGATCGGTGTTGGGTCCACCCTGACCGAACTGGAGCGACTGCACCAGGTAGTAGCGGTCGTTCCACTTGAAGTGCTTCACGTCCATGCCGCCGGTGCGTTGATGGAGGTCCTGGTTCTCGATCCTCCACTCGTACAGCAACTCGGGGTTCTCGGGGTCGGCGATGCTGATGATGTCCGTCCCCTTCGGTCCGTCGAAGCCATAGACCATCCGCGCGACGTATGCATAGGGCCTGTCCAGCTCCTGTTCGATGTCCATGTCGGCTACGGACAGGCGAGCGCCGAGAGGCAGGTGCCCCAGGACCTCGATGTTGTCGCTGCCTCGCTTGAGTGGAGTCCACGGGACCTGCTGAGCCGCCAGTGGCACAGTGGACGTGGTGAGGAGCGCGAGCAGGAGCAGGGTCGTCTTGTTGGTCATCTGGAGCCTCGTGGAATTCTTGGCAAATCCGGGTCCTGCACTGACCCGAAGAGCAAAGTTGTGCGGGCTCCCGAGGCGTCGCAACTGGAGCCGAGTCGTGGCGGACCGCTCGCGCGGGGCCGGCATCGTGTCAGGCTCACTCCATCCTTGTAGATTCGTCGTCCTTTCTGGCTGGTCGCCTTGGCTGGTAGCGTAGGAGTAGGGGATCGGCGTGGATGACAGGGATTCGAACAGGGTGAGGGAGTTCAACGTGCGCGATCGCGGGATGGGATCTTGGTGAACATGGTGCTTCTTCAGAGCGATCCGGGCGGGTTTGCGCTTGGCGATTTCTGGAGCCTGACTCAGCAGGCCGGACCGCTCCGATGGCCGATATTCGGCATCCTTGCCATCGGTCTGGTTCAGGTCTTCATCAAGCTCTACGAGCTTCTGCGCGACCGGACGGTATCGAAGGAGCTGTCGGGGTTCGATCTGACGACCGCGACGCTTTCCGACATCACCAGGGTGATCGCTTCGCGCGAGGAGAGCATGCTCTCTTCCCTGTGGTCTACCATGATCAACGTCTTCCAGACCCGCCCCGGCGAGGGGCTCCTGCACGACGAGATCTCGAACTTCGTGTCATTCCAGCAGGACCAGTTCGGCGCCTTCCGTCGGCGTATGGAGTTTCTGTCGGACACGGCTGGTGCACTCGGGCTCATGGGTACGGTCTGGGGCATGTTCACCGTGTTCTTCCAGGGTACCGCAGAGCAGGACGTGATCCTCCGAGGAATGGGGATCGCTCTGATCACAACGTTGTTGGGCCTGGTCGTGAGCATCATCCTCAACTTCAGCGCTACCGAGCTTTCGACCTTCTTCGGTAAGCGTCTCGAACAGGTCTCCAGGAAGTCGGACGAGCTGAGGTTCCGGCTCATGGAACTCGCCCCGAAGTCGATCCCGGTGGATGCAGAGTCCACAGGCGCCCTCCAGGCGGACCTCGGAAGGGTCGCAGAGGCCCTCGAAGCCGTTTCGAGTGCTCGGGTCCTCGCGCCGCCGCCGCCCGCGCCCGCGCCCCCGCCGCAGTCGACAACGTGGCGGTATATCGAGATGACAGAAGAGGACCCGATGGCCCGAGCGGGTGAGGTCATCTCGGGCCTGAGCTTTCTCGTACGCAACGCCTCAGGTGATCTGGCGCCCGACATTCCAGTTGCGATCGCCATCGCGGGGGCCGAAGGCGCGCTGAACGGCGGTGGCCGACACCTCAAGACTGTTTCCGACAAAGAGGGACGGGTTCAGCTCGACTGCACGGTGCCGGAGTCGGCGGGTCTCTTCGGGCTGGAAGTGACCCTCCCAGAGCAACCGGGCCCGCCCACGCGCCTGGAGATCATGGTTCTGCCGGGCGCTCCGGCCCACGTCGATCAGGAGGGCAATCATCAGGCTGCCGTGGCGGGAATGAGATTGCCGTTGCCGCTCGGGGTGTGCGTCCTCGATCAGTTCGGCAATCCGGTTGCCGGGGTTCCCGTGGGCTTCGTCGTGACCCAGGGAGATGGGCGCCTCGGTTCCGGCAACGGCGATCACAGGGTGCATACGGACGAGCAGGGCAGAGCGGCGACGCCGTTCGTGGTCTCGAACCAGGTTGGTCAGAACGTCGTGTCCGCGACCGTCGACGGTACGAGCGAGTCCGTCGAATTCGTCGCATTCGGAACGGAGGTATAGGCCGACCGTGCAGAAGTCCGGCTTTGTCGTTCGTTTCGTGGACGTCGTGCTGATCCTCCTTTTCGGGTTCATCAGCATTTCGAGCGTGCGGGCAACGGAGATCGA
>JBDGVT010000234.1:0-4470 GCA_039585495.1 Gemmatimonadota bacterium
TAACGTTCAAAGTTGCAGAAGCCGGCCTTCCAACTCCGGCCTCATTGTCTACTCCAGATCTAACGCCACACCCGTTATCTCGCAGCTTACGCGGGCCTAGGCCGGTTTGGGCCGAGGGGCGCCGTAGGCGACCCGAGCCTGCAACTGTTTGTTATGTGAAGGAAGCACGGTCGCCTTTAGCCAGAAGCGCTGTCGATGACCTCCCACCGAGCTCCACGACCGCGGCCCCTCACTTGCACCCGGCCTTCATCCCGCATTCGGCGGAGAACGTGCCGTACCATGTCACGACTGACGCCTGGGCAGTCGTTCTGGATATCCGAGATCGCAAACGGACCCCGTCGTCGCTCCACCGCACCTTCGACCAGCGCCGTCTTCGAGCCGCGGGCGGTCAACAGACGACCCGCCCGATCGCGAAACTCGTCGTAGGCCCTCAGGAGCACACCCCAGAAGTAGTCCAGCCAGGGAAACGGGTCGTGCTGCCCTTCATGCCATCCCTGTGAGCTCAACTCAAGAGCCTCGTAGTAGGTGTCTCGGCTCTCTTCGATCACCCGCTCCAGGCTGATGTAGCGCCCAACTTCGTAGCCCGCCCTGTATAGAAGAAGCAACGTGAGTAAGCGTGCCGTACGTCCGTTACCGTCGGCAAAGGGGTGGACGCACAGGAAGTCCAACACAGCCAACGGGATCAGCAAGAGGGGCTCCCGCTGCTGATCTACCGCGTGGTCCCAACGGCTGACCAAGTCTCGCATTGCACCCGGCGTAGCGACCGGGCTAACGGGTCGGAAGCGAACGCGTAGAATCGAACCATCGGGCGCACGCTCAACGATGTCGTTCTGTGTGGACTTCCAGCTACCGCCCGATCCTGGCTGATACCGATACAGCATCTCGTGCAGTTGCTGGATCACGTTCAAGGTCACAGGCATGTGATTCGCCGATTCGTGAATCAGAGCCAGTGCGTCGCGATACCCAGCGATCTCCTGCTCCGATCGGTCCGCAGGTGTTGCGTCACGGAGCACGACTTCGCGGAGACGGTTCGGGCGCGCAACGACGCCCTCTAGACGGTTCGACGACTCGGCCGATTCGACCATCGCGACTGTCCGAAGGGTTTCTAGCGCCTCCGGCGTCTGCTGACTGTGGAGCTCCTGCTCGCCGCGATGCTCACCGAGGGCACGAAGGATCGAGCCCTGCTGTTGTGTCAGCGTGAGTCGATCGAGAAACGCGAGGTCCAGCGAGTGCATGGGTGGGGCCGCCGAATAGAGGTAATAGATACCCGAATAGAGGTAATATGGACCACTTCATTACCCCATATCAACCCTTGTTACCCCTAAACAACCTCTTTCACATAACGTTCTTAAGTGGCCGAACTGGCCGATCCAGAGCCAGTGATTACGCCACCTTCCTACCGTTCTACCCAGATCGCATATCAACGCCTGCGAGCTCACAGGCCAGTTGGGACGGAGGCCGCCATCAGGCGGCCGGAGCCGGCCACTGTGTGTTAGCTGACGCACACCCCGACTGACTCCCTAGCCCTGACCACCCTCATGGATCCGCCATATCTCCACCGAGGAGCCCCACTCGTGATCAGCAATGCTCAGGAATCGCTCACCTGAGATGAATGCTGCAGGAAAGGCTGACGCAGTAGAGGAGCCAAGATATCCACGTTCCAGATCGAGAACGTCGACCCGGCTTGGGTCACCTCGTAGGACACTTGCACGGGTCCAGATGCGATCTAGCGGATCCACAGCAACCCTGTCGATAGGACTCGCAAGCTCCACGAAGCCGGCAGCCTGAAGGACCTCGGCCGTGCTCATACCGCAGGACTCGACCAGGAAGCCCAGCGGGCCCTCCGGGACACTCGTTTCCACTTCTCTCGCCGTGACTCTGTGCGGGGGGAAGTCCCTGTTTAGGATCGCGGCCAGCGAATCGTCTTCGAAGATCCGGAGTGAGTACTCGGGCCATGCAGCCGCCACGACGTAACGGGCATTCGCATTCCAGATGAGTGAGGGTGCCATCAGTCTCGGCAGCGGAATCCTGCCACAGGCAGATTCCACCTGGGCCCATTCTTGGGTCAGCCTGATCAACTCAGAAACACCTTCCTCGCCAGCCCTGATCAGAACCTCGGTGAAGTCCGCCGATTCGGCGCCCTCGTCTCCTCGGACATAGAGGAGACTGCCTCGGTACACCTTGAACCCAGGGCCCCAGTAGAGGACCGACAGACGGTCCTGACCCAGAAACCTCCCGTGTCGATCCCAGGAGAGGACGAGCGAACGGCCACTGTCTACCACTCGAAGCACCCCAAGTGGATCAACGTCGACGGCCGACGGCATCTCGAATTCCCCGGGACCTTCCCCAGCTCTCCCCACCTCGCCCACCAGAGCCCCGTCCAGTGAGAAGACCAGTAGCCTCGGGGCCAGTTCATCCAAGACGTAGATGCGCTCACCTTCGGCATCCACGGCTATCCCATCGGCTTCCACCACCCAGCCCGAGTCTGGGAGTGAGAGCTCGCCAACTCTCTCAAGCGTCAACTCTGCCCCCGCCGTATCGCTCCCCAAAGACCGAATCGCTACGCCGGCGGAGTCGACCGCCTCCGTGAAGGGCGAATCTGCCCGATCCAAACCACAGCCTGCCAGACTCACCAACAGGGACAGTACTGCCATGGTCCTCTCTCGACTTCTGGACTTGAGCAGCTTTGACCTCCTCTCTTGCTCACTCGTGTGTCAGCTAACGTTCAAAGTTGCAGAAGCCGGCCTTCTGGGCCGCTCCTAAACGCCTGCCCAGATCTAACGCCGATATAGCCCTTCCGCAGCCTATACGGTCGTGGCCGGTTTGGGCCGAGGGGCGCCGTAGGCGACCCGAGCCTGCAACTGTTTGTTAGCCGAGGTTTGTTTCCAGCAACTCGCGAACGACACCCGCCAAATGGGGCACGTCCTCCATCGCGGTCTTCCAAACGGATTCGACGTTCACACCCATATAGTCGTGGACAAGGCGATCTCGCATACCTGCGATGTCTCGCCAGGGCACGTCGGCCCGCGAATCTCTGAGGGTAGGGGAGAGCCGCTTCACGGCCTCTCCGATGATGCCCAGTTGGCGCACCACCCCGTCCTGGCGCAGGTAGTCCGCGAGGAAGTCAACAAGCTCTCGCCCGGCAGTGTATTCCTGGATTCGCTCAGCCGCATCCAGGATGTGCGTCAGGTAGAGCTTATCTTCCTGGGCCATACAGCGGCGCAGTCTGAGAGAGAACCTCGTCCCGGATGTAGGGGCTGAGCTCTCCTTCGGTGACGAGATCCACGCGGCGCCCGAAGAACTCGGAGAACTCGCGCTCGATCCGAACGATCTCGATCAGGCTCTTCACCTCATCGAATCGGACGAGGAGGTCGATGTCGGAGTCCGGGCGTGCTTCGCCCCGTGCCGCCGACCCGAAGAGTTGGAGGCTGTGGACACCGTTGCGTCGGCAGAGGATGCCGAGCGTGTTCTCGTCAAACTGGACCATGACTAAAACTCTCTGTCAACCAATCTAGAGGCAAATCTCCGATAACGTTCAAAGTTGCAGACGTGGCTCGCGAATGCGAGCCATGTAGGCCGGAGTGAGCGCAGCGAACGGAGCCTGCAACTGTTTGTTATCGGAATGTGGCCGGACCTACCCGTCCACCTCTTCCAGAATCGCCTCGACCTGCGTGATGAGGTTGGGAATGTCGACCTGGATCATGTCCCACGCGAGTTCCAGATCCACTCTGAAGTACTCGTGGATCAGGATATCACGTGCCCCGGCAATGTCGCGCCACGGAACGTCCGGGTGACTACGCCGCAGGTCTTCGGGAAGCCTCTTCACAGCCTCTCCGATAATCTCGATTCTCCGCAGAACGGCGTCTTGCTTCTCGACGTCGTTCACGAAGTCTTCGATCAAGATGCCAGACGTGTACCGTTGGGTCAGCTTCGCGGCCTCTAGGATGTCTCCAAGGAGAATCCGGGTGGACCGAGTCACAGAATCTTGATGCCTTCGGAGAGGATCTGGTCCCTCATCGCCGGGTGGAGTGACTTTGGGGTCGTCACATCCACATCACACCCCAACGCCTCGATTAGGTCTATGCGTAGGCCTGAGAGGTCGAGCAGCGTTCGACCCTTCTCAAACTCAACGAGGAAGTCGACGTCGCTTTGCTCTGTGGCTTCGCCTCTGGCCACGGACCCGAAAACGCTAGCGCGTACTACGCCCCGGCGCCGCATGGGCCCCTCGACCTTCTCTCTCAATTCCTCCGCAATCGCAACCATAGCCCGAATCTACCTCCGCTCGGCTCACCCGGCCATTTCCGATAACGTTCAAAGTTGCCGTCGCGGCTCGCGCCAGCGAGCCGTGATCGTCGAAGTGAGCGCAGCGAACGAAGCCGGCAACTGCATTGTTAGCGGATGCGGGGTCTGCGGGCCTACCCTCGATCCTTCCAATAGCCTGGTTTGCGACGCAGGTGCATGATCGCCTGA
>JBDGVT010000235.1:0-6581 GCA_039585495.1 Gemmatimonadota bacterium
CGCGGGTCCTAGGCTTTTTCTACCTGCCGCAGACTCGAGGAGCCGTTCCATGAAGTCGCATCGCGCCGCCGTTCTGTTCTTCGTCGCTCTCCTTGCCGCGCCAACCCTCGGCAGGTCGAACGCCCAGGCCCAGGGGATTCCGTCGCCCGAGGAATTCTTCGGTCATCAGATGGGCGCCGACCGTCAGCTCGTGCGCTGGGATCGGCTGGTCGAGTACTACGATACGCTCGGGGTGCTGAGCGACCGGCTCGTCGTCGATCACGTCGGTCCGAGTACGCTCGGAAATCCGTTCCTGGTCATCTACGCATCGTCGCCACAGAACCTCGCCCGGCTCGACGACATCCAGCGAATGAACGCTGTCGTCTCCGATCCGCGGGGGCATACGCAGGCGCAGATCGATGGTGCGATAGAGAACAGCAAGGTGGTTTTCGTTCAGTCGTACGCACTTCACTCGACCGAGGTCGCCGCCAGCCAATCGGCAGCCGAGATCCTGTACCTGTTCGCGACGCGCGACGACGAGGTCATGGACGAGATCCTGGACGAGACGGTGTCGATCCTGATTCCGGCGTTCAACCCGGACGGCAATATCATCGTCACGGATTGGTACGATCGCTGGGTCGGGACAGAGTACGAGGGATCGAGTCCGCCCGAGCTCTATCACCACTACATCGGCCACGACAACAACCGCGACGCATTCATGCAGAACACCGTCGAGTCGAGGTACGGTGCAGAGATCATGTTCCGCGAGTGGGTGCCCCAGGCGTTCATCGATCACCACCAGATGGGGCCGTACACGGCGAGGATCTCGCTGCCTCCCTATGCCGAACCCATCCGGCCTGAGGGCGATCCGTTGGTGTGGCGGGAGATGGCTTGGTACGGCTCGCACATGGCGCTCAAGATGGACGAGAACAATCTGCCGGGCTCGATCGGGGCCGCGATCTACTCTGGGTGGGGACACTTCGGATTCCACTGGATCACGCCGTTTCACAACATCGCGGGCATGCTCACCGAGTCGGCGAGTGCCCGGCTCGCGACGCCCCTCTACGTGCATCCGGATCAGCTCGGAGGTTCGCGACAGCTCCCGGAGTACGCAGAGCAGACGACGTTTCCGAGCCCTTGGGAGGGCGGCTGGTGGCACGTACGCGACATCGTCGAGCGCCAGATCGTCGCGACCTTCGCCCCGTTGGAACTCGCCGCGAAGAACCGGGAAACGGTGCTTCGCAATGCCTACAACAAGGCGTCCCGCCAGACCCAAAGAGGGATCGAGGGTGACACCAAGGCTTATGTGATTCCATCGAGCCAGCATGATGTGCTCACCATGCAGAAGATGGTGAACAAGCTGCTCGGTCAGGGAATCACGGTCGATCGTGCCACCCGCGACTTCGAGCATGAAGGGCGCGTCTACCAGCGAGGCAGCTACATCGTCTCGATGGCTCAGCCGAAACGGGGCCTCATTCGATGGCTTCTCGGTCAGACGCACTATCCCGACAACAGCTACACGAGAACCCGTGACGGCGACCCCATTCGTCCCTACGACATGTCGACGGACAACATCGCCGAGTTCATGGGTGTGCGCGTGGATCCGGTCGGATCGGCGGTAGTTGCTGCGATGACCAGAGTGACCCGAGAAATCGACGCAAGCGGTACGGTGTCTGCCGGGAGCTTCGGATACGTTCTCGATGGCCGACTCAATGATTCCTTCGAGGCGGCGAATCGCCTTTTCGCGGCGGGGGCGGAGGTGCATCGGGTGCACGAGGACGGCGCGGGACTACGCGCCGGTGATTTCGTGGTGAGTGCGGGTTCCGACGTGGAAGCGATTCGCGAGATCGCCGAGGAGACCGGCGTCGACTTCACGGCCCTGAACTCCGATCCGGCAGGGGTCACGTACCCCTTGTCGGCGCAACGCATCGGGATGTATCAGCGTTACTACGGCGGAAACATGGACGAGGGCTGGACCCGTTGGCTGCTCGAGGACTTCGCGTTCGAGTACACGTCGATCATGGACGAAGAGCTGCTGCGCGGTTCTCTGCATGAGCGTTGGGACGTGATCGTCCTTCCGTCCGACTCGAAACAGATGATGGTGGGAGGCGGTGAGCGGGGAGGTGCCAATTCGGTCCCGCCGGAGTACCGCAGCGGTTTCGGCGAGGAGGGCGTCCAGGCCCTGAGAGACTTCGTCGAAAACGGGGGCACGCTGGTCACCTTCGCCCAGGCGGGTGACCTCGTGCTCGACGAGTTCGGCGTCTCGGTGCGCGACGCGGTCGATGGTCTGTCGTCCAACGACTTCTGGTCACCTGGCTCGTCACTTCACATCGACGTCGACAACACCGATCCACTGGCATATGGAATGCCGACCAGGGCGCTGGCCATCTTCCTTGCGGCTATTGTCGCAGTGGAGCAGGGGGAAGGGACCATTGTCATGCTGGGCTTCCGCGCGCAGCACCGTGCCCAGACACACGGGACGTACAAGTTCTTCTTCAACGCATTGATGAACCGCGGTGGGTCGGCGGAGGAGATCGCGGCCGGCGGCAGTGACTGAGTCAGATCCTCTGGGCGTCAGCGCCCAGGGATGAGGTGTGCCCGCAGGATTCTGGTCAACTCCGGGAATTCCGCGTCGAGGTATTCGTTGCCCCTTGCTGCCGCCATCGCCTGGTACGGCCCTTCGCCCCGCGGAGGGCCGTCTCCGTATTCGGAGTAGAACGCGTCGACCACATCCATGCCTTCGATCACCTCACCGATGGGGGTGAAGCCGCGCTCATCGAGTTGGCTGTTGTCCTTGTGGCTGATGAAGATCTCGGTCGTTCGGGTGTGCAGCCCACCCTTCGCGAAGGCGACCCGCCCCCTCGTGTTCGAGGCGACCAACGGGTCGTCGACGAGGTATTCGCTCTTCCAGGCCTGAGTCACGTAGGGGTCGGCGTGAAGGCCGAACTGAGCCATGAAGTCAGGGAGCACCCTATAGATGCGACTGTCGTCGTAATAGCCGCCCTTGGCCAGGTTGTAGAATCGATCGGCACCCAGAGGTGCCCACGCCCGGTGGACCTGGATCACTACATCGCCGACCGAGGTTTCGAGCCGGACCTGGTATGCGGCGGGCGCCGTCTCCTGAAACCGCTGTGGCTGGAGGAGCGGGTTCCTCGTGATGGTCGGTTCCGCGTCGTCCGAGGAGCCGCCACACGCGGAGTAGACGCCGGCGAGAAGCAGGACGCTGAAGAGCTTGCGAAGGGTTCGATGTGACACGGCGGTCTCCGGGATGATCTTCACCGACCTTCGATCTGCGGTCGGAGCCGGGCTTCGTCAAGACTGAGGGTTGCGACCCGACCGCCAGACGGGGATGCTTTACGCTCCCTGCACCGAGAATCCTGCGCTGAGTCCGATGATCGATCTAAGAAGCGACACCGTGACCCGCCCGACCCCTGAGATGCGCGAGGCGATGGCGTCTGCTGCGGTGGGCGACGACGTCTACGGAGACGATCCGACCGCAAACGCACTGGAGATTCGCACGGCCGCGATCCTGGGCAAGGAGGCGGCGGTGTTTGTGCCGACCGGCTCGATGTCCAACCAGATCGCCATTCGGACGCACACGCAGCCCGGTGACCTCGTGCTCATCGATCGCACCGCGCACATCGTACGAGCGGAGGGGGGAGCGGGCGCCGCCCTCAGTGGGGTCACGATGTACCCGCTCGACGGTGTACATGGGGTGTATTCGGCCGAGGACGTCACCGCCGCGTTGGGCCGACCCCACCCCTTCAACCCGACGACGCTCGGGGTGCCGGCCAGGCTGCTCTGTGCCGAGAACACACATAACGGAGGCGGGGGCACCATCTGGCCTCTCGAGCAACTCCGCGGAGTCTGCGAGGTGGCTCGATCCGGTGGTCTCGCTCTCCACCTCGATGGAGCTCGACTGTGGCATGCCAGCGCTGCAACGGGCGTAGCGCCGGCCGACTATGCCGCATCCTTCGATACCGTCAACGTCTGCTTCAGCAAGGGCCTCGGCGCGCCGATCGGCTCGGCACTCGCCGGGTCTCGCGAGATCGTGGATCGTGCGCGTCGCTTCAAGCAGCAGTTCGGCGGCGGCATGCGACAAGCAGGTGTCATTGCGGCTGCTGCACTCCACGCTCTGGAGCACCACCAGCCGGATCTCGTGAGGGATGTGCGAAACGCGCGCGCGCTCGCCGAGGGCCTCGCCGGAATGGAGGGTGAGGGTGTTTCCGTGGATATGGATCGCGTTCAGACGAACATCGTTCGTTTCGAGGTGAAATCCGACGCCGGCCTGTTCGCCGACGCCTGTCATGGGCGAGGCGTCCACATGCTTCCGCAGGGTGAGCATGGGGTGCGTGCGGTTCTCCACCGCGACGTGTCCGAGTCGGATGTGACGACCGTTCTGGAGGTCATCTCGGCGGTCGTCGAAAAGACCCGGGCGTTGCGGCTGGTGTAGGTAGTGCATGATCAGAGTCGTGCAGTACCAGAATTCTGCGGACTTCCTGGCCCGAGCCGAGCCCTGGCTCCTCGAGCGTGAGGCAGATCACAACCTCATTCTGAGTCTCGCCTACGCTCGTGCGGCCAAGGAGGAGCAAGAGCCGGAGGTTTTGTATGCGACACTCGAGTCCGACGAGATCGTCGGATGCGTGATGCGTACACCTCCGCACAAGGTCCTCATCACGGCGATGCCTGAAGAGGCGGCTGAATCATTGGCCGCGGTGCTGGTGGACCTCTACGAGGTGATTCCGGCAGTTCTCGGTCCGTCCGGACCAGCGGAGGCGGTTGCGATGGCCTGGGTGAAGAGGCGTGGGGGTGGCTGGCGCCCCGGGATGGAGATGGGGATCTACCGGCTGACCACGGTAATTCCCCCGCGTCCTGTGCCGGGGACCCTTCGCACCGCCACTGTCGACGATATCGATCTAGCGGTCGAGTGGGGCGAGGCATTCGCGCAGGACACCGGCGTCATGTTCCCAACCCGACGGTCGTCGATCGAGGAGTGGGTCCAACACGAGAGGCTCCAAGTCTGGGAGGTGGGCGGCACTCCTGTGTGCATTGCGGTGGCACAGGGTGACACCCCCGGCGGCGCGAGGGTCGGGTACGTGTACACGCCACCGGAGCATCGTGGACGGGGGTACGCGAGTGCATGTGTTGCGTCGGTCAGCCAGAAGGTCCTCGACAGGGGTGCGGATTTCTGCGTCCTCTACACCGACATGTCGAACCCGACGTCGAACGCCATCTACCAGCGGATCGGCTACGAGTTGATCACTCGAGTTCGAGATGTGGATCTCGTTCCGGAGCGTGAATTGTGAAGCGGCCGGTGCTCCGGTCCGCCATTCTCCTGTCGGCGGTGGCCCTGACCGCGTCGGTTCCGGCCGAGCGTTCTCGCGACCTCCATGAAATCCGCATCGACGTCGATGGATTGTCGATTCGTGCCCTCTGCACCGACGGGAGGCGTGACGTGATCCTCATGCACGGTGGGTCCTCGACGGCGGACACGTGGATTCCCGTGCTCCAGCGGCTCGATGGAGAGGTGGGAGCGTGCGCGTACGATCGGAGAGGCAACGGCCAGAGCTTCCCGGGACCCGATCCTCGCGGCTGGTACGAGTTTCTCGACGAGATGAGGAGAATCCACCTCGCGTTGGGCTTCGATCGGGGCTACGTCGTGTCCGGTCATTCCCTCGGAGGGCTCTACGCTCGCCTGTTCACGATCGACCGTCCCGCGGACGTGTCGGGTTTGATCCTGCTCGACCCGGCCCACGAGAACATGTTCGAGCGCATCAGGGCCGGCATGCCGCCTGAGGAATACGACCGCTGGACCACGATCCAGCGATCACCCAACGAGGATGGCATCGTCGAGGTAGAGCTTGGCGAACGACTCAGGACCGGGCGTCTGCCGGAGATTCCGGTGACCATTCTCACGGCTACCATCCGGCAGGACGGTGGAGGCTGGGACCAGAGGTTCGTCAACGAAGGCGCCCGGCAGGTGCACGCCTCGATTCTCAGGGGCGTCGTCGCGGGCCGGCACATACCGGCGCAGCGGAGTGGACACGAGATTCAGCTCGACGAGCCTCAACTCGTCGCTGACGAGATTCTCCGGGTGGTCCGTATCGCGCGCTGACTCAGCGCCTGGGCAGGTACCGCGGCACACGGGCACAGTACTCGACGTACTTCGCCCCGAATCGCTGCGACAGTTCTTTCTCCTCGAAAAGCACGATCAGGTGGAGGACCGGGACAGTGACCAGCGCGACGATGTATGCGCCGAGGTAGTTCGCGAAGAATGCGTAGGCCAACGTGCCCAACACGATCTCGACGTACCGCGGGTGGCGCATTCTCCCGTAGATGCCTTCGGTGAGCATTTCGCCCGGACCGGCGTCCGGATCGAGTTCCGGAACTCCGGTAAGGATGCGGAACGTGAGATACTTCCTACGCTGCAACGCAAGCCAGACCGTCATAGACGCGAGCACGGCGGCGATCACGACGAGGCCGACGTGGGACCCGTAGTCGGTCATGAGGAGCTGATCGCGAACGGTCATGAGCGCGCCGACCCATACGACGGACATGAGGGTCATGATCACGAACGTCGCGCGCATCCCGACGCGTCGCCA
>JBDGVT010000236.1:0-7278 GCA_039585495.1 Gemmatimonadota bacterium
GCTTCTGAGCTTATCGAAAATCGACATCGTGACCGCCCATCATGATTCGTCCGTCCCCGTGCGCGCCGCGATGTACCCCATCTCGACCGCGTAATCGTAGAGCACCTGCTGCAGTTGGCGCCGTCCCCGGAAGAGACGGCTCTTCACCGTACCGACCGGTACCTCCATCAACTCTGCAATCTCCGCGTATGGGAGACCTTCGAGGTCCGAGAGCACCACGGCCGTCCGATACTCCTCGGGCAGGCCCTGGATGGCCTCGACGATCTGATCGTCGACGATCGAATCGAAGAAGTCACCTTCCGGATCCACGCCCAGCACCGAAACCCATACCGGGTTCACCGGGTTCGGACCCGGCCCTGATCGTCCAACGTTCTCGGAGACGATTTCGTCGTGACGCTGGCTTCGTTCGCGACGTCTCAGGAAGACGTTCCTGCAGATCGTGAAGAGCCAGCTCTTGGCAGCCGTCCCGCGGGTGTACTGGTTCCACGATTTGTACGCCCGCAAGAAGGTCTCTTGCACGAGGTCGTCGGCCTGATCCGGCGCACCGGAAAGTCGAAGCGCGAACCGGTACACGGCGTCGAGGTGGGGAAGTGCCTCCTCCTCGAATCCCGGCACGGTCGGTTTCCGAGCGTCGCTCACGAATTCATATCCCTCAGCGTCTCCCTGAACTCATCGGCCATCGTCGGGTGCCCGAAGCGCATGGCGGCCTCGACTCCTCGTCGGTAGGCCTCGATTGCCTCCTCCTCCCGCCCCATCTCTCGAAGCGCCGATCCAAGCCGGCCCCATCCGTTACCCTCGTCGTCCGCGCCATCCAGGTAGAGTCGGAGTTCGCGGATTCCGTCCTCCTGGCGCCCTGCCTTCAGGTATTCGAGCGCCAGCCCAAACCGAAGCCTCGAGTCATCCGGTCGGTTCCCCAACATGCGTTCGAGCACCGCGAGCCGATCGACGACTGACATCTACGTGAGCGCGTCTCGCAACAACCGACGAGTCAATCGGGGAATTGGAACGACGCCGCGAGCTCCGATGTCGGCGTCGATCCCGACATGAGTTCGATCAACGCCTCCATCTCCGAAGCCATCTCGCCGATGCGGTTGGCCACGGTCAAGGCATGCGCGAAGTCGAAATACGCAGCGACCGCACCCTCGTCAGCCGCGTGCGTGGCGACGACGACCGCCTCCATCTCGACTCGGAAACGCTCGACGATCGCGACCACCGCGACTTCGACCGACCTGAGCTCCTCGAGCGTGGACAACGAGATGTCGCCCTCGAGACGGGGGACGAGCGCCTCGACGCGGGCTCGCTCTTCAGGGGGAGCGAGCACACCCCCGCCCGCCGTCTCTCCACCTTCGAGAAAGACGTGAGCGCCGGCCTTGAGGGCCGTGATTTCTTCGTAGCTGAAATGCAGGATCACCAGAGACTCCTGGGTGCGTCGACACCTATTGTACTAATCGGACCACCCCAAGGTTTCGGCAAGCGTCTCGACTCGACGCCAACTCCCTAGGCTTGTGCGGACTGCGCCGGCCCTTCGACCGTGAGCGGGATGGAGACGTGGTGCTCTCCGTCCACCCGTACGTCGAACGAGTATCGGCCCGCCGTCGGGAAGACGAGACCGTCCATGTTCAGGATGTGCGGCACGAGGACGCCATTCGTGACCCCCCTGGGACCGGCTCCGAGGTTCATCTCGCCGTCGATCCGGACGATCTCCTTGCCCTCGGGTCCCTTCAGGACGATGCCGATGCCGTGCTTGCCCACTTCGTGGACCCCAGCCGAAAAGCGGAGTACAAGGCACAGTCTGGGATGTCGCGTGGGGAACGATGTCGTGCCCAGTCGGTCGAAGATGCCGAGGATGTTGAGTTTGCCCGAGCCGTCGATGGTGGCGGCGTCGGCAAGGAGAGCGAGATCAACTTCCATGAGAGTCGTTTCAGTCGTCGTGGGATGCCGTGCGGTCCTCCGTAAGTACCCCACTCGACGCCTTCGGTGACAGGAGCTTCTGCCCGAGAACGATGCCGGCCAGCAGATCGATCGCGGTATGAGCGATGATCGGCGGCCACAGACTCCCCGACGCCAGGAATCCCCACGCGAGAACCCCGCCCATCAGCGTGGTGCGGAGAATGCCCAGCCAACCCTGATAACTGTGGAGCACACCGAAGATCAGGGTCGTGAGGACAGCCGCACCGGGCACACCGAGTAGCGGAGCCAGTACCGGAATCGCATACCCGCGGTAGGCCATCTCTTCGCCACTGCCCGCCGCAACGGAGAGCAGCGCAAAGACCCTTCGCTCTTCCGATGTGCGCGGCAGGAGCTGACCCAGGAGCCTGCTCTCCGAAATGTCCCACCGGAGCGCGATCATCCGAAACAGGCCGATCGTCGCCATGCCCCCAGCCGTGAGCGCGGCACTCCATGCGATGAGGGGTACGAGCCCGATACCTACGAGCCCGACCGCGGCCGCACCCTCGACCCGGGTACCGACCAACCAGCACGCGGTGCCGAGCAGCCAGAGCGTGACGATCGAACCCCAGTAGGCAGGCATTCGAACGATGTCCGCACCTTCGATCAGCGGAACCTGGGCCAGCGAAAAGGTGGGCACGGCGGCGAGAAGAACAGCAAGCAGAATCGAGTCGATGACCGGCAGATCGGCGACCCACACCAAAAGAGCCAGCGTCAACCAGAAGAGCGCGACACCAGCCCAGGTAATGGCCCTCGCGACCTTGCCCGGCGACATCACCCTCCGAGTGCCTCAATCCCGAAACGTTCGATCGCTTCGAGCGTGCTACGAACATCGTCCCACGTCGTGGTGTGATTCAGAATGCACATTCGCAGCGAGTAGCGCCCCCGTAGCCTCGTGGACGACATCATCGCAGTCCCGGTTTCGATGATGCGCGCCTGGACCGCCTCGTTGATCTCCTCCAGACGTTCGTCGTCGTGGTCGGTGCTCAGCGGGTTCACCCTGAAACAGACGATGCCCAGCGAGGCCGGGTTCGCGATCTGGAGCACCTCGGAGGCCCGCACATATTCCTCGGCCCGCTCCGTCAGCTCCATTCCGCGAGCGATGGCTCGGCGAAAGGCCGCCATGCCGAAGGTTTGAATCGACATCCACACCTTGAGCGCTCGAAAGGAGCGGCTCAACTGAAGGCCGCGATCGCCGAAGTTGGGGTGATCTCGCCCCCAGTCCGTGTCCTGGAGGTACTCGGGGTGCACCGAAAACGCCTCCTCGAGACGGCGTACGTCCTTCACCATCAGACACCCTGCCTCGAACGGCTGGAAAAGCCATTTGTGCGCGTCCATCGCAATCGAGTCCGCCCTATCGAGGCCCGTGAAGAGGGCCTTGCCCTTGTCAGTGAGGACGGCGAACCCGCCATAGGCGGCGTCAACGTGGAGCCAGATCCCTTCTCGCTCGCAGACGTCGGCAAGGGCATCGAGTGGATCGACCGACCCCGTATTGGTCGTGCCCGCGTTGCCACACACGGCGATCGGTGTGAACCCATCGGCGCGATCCTGGGCGATCATTCTCTCGAGATCTTCAAGGTCCATTCGGAAATACTCGTCGGTCCCCACCATTCGGACACATTCCGCCCTCACGCCGACGATGGTTGCCGCGCGACTGAGCGCGGTATGGCTCTGGTCGCTCATGTAGACGGTCGGCCGGTCCGGGGCGCCCGCGGCCTCTCTGGCGGCCACGAACGCGTCGAGGCTCGCCGCCGATCCCCCACTCGTGAAGAGACCACCGGCCGTTTCCGGGTACCCGAGCCACTCCCGGAACCAGTCGATGACCACGACCTCGAGTTGACTCGGGCCGCTCGCCCCCAGCCAGGTGCCCTGGAAGATGTTGTGACCCGCCGCCATGAAGTCGGCGAGCACCCCCGGCCAGGTCGGGGACGAGGGCACGAACGCGAAGAATCTCGGATGGTCCACGCGACCGGCGACGGGTAGAATGTCGCGGGCCGCACGTTCCAGAACCTCCTCCGGTACGCGCCCTTCCTCAGGCGGAGCCTCTCTCATGATGGGCTCCAGCTCGGACCGGGAGCCACCCTTCCAGGCGGGCTCTCCCCTCAACCCATCGATCCTCTCCACGACCAGTCGTGCCGCGAGGTCCGCGAGCTCGAGCATGCGCTCTGGCGAGAGCTCCAGTTCGGAGCGTTCGGTATCTTCCGTCGGCGACGTCATGCCGATAGTCTTCCTTTCATGTCATCAGAAACCACGACGCGAAAAGGCCTCACCTTCCGGGTCCTCGACGCGATGGATGCCCCTCATTCGGGGCGTATTCTACGGCTTCGTCTGCAGTCCGGCGAAGCACCTCCGGTGAAGTCCCTCAAGGGCACCGAAATGACCGCCGTCTCACCGGACGGCGCGGAGTGTCGCATTCGGGTACTCGGCTTCGCGGTCTTCGGCGGGAAGCCGAGCAATGACCGCCTCGCTCGGACCGGACGGATCGAGGGAGGTCACTCCCTCCTAGCCCGCACCGGGCGACCTCGCCGCGACCCTTGCACAGGGCGGCGGCTCAGTTGGCACGGATGCCCGGCGGCTCACGATTGAAGGTGTTCAGAAACCAATCGCGATAAGCCTCCATGCCGCCCGGATTGGCCCTCGCCCACTCCGTCCGGCTCGTGGCAAACTCCTCAGGCCTGGCCGTGAAAATGAAGGCGTCCAGATACCCGGCGTCCTTCGCGTAGGCGATTTCGTCGAGCGGTCCGAACGGGTTCGAATCATACACCGTGCGCCCGAGTATCCACGCATCCGCGACGCGCGTGAGAATCGCGCGCTCGAGTTCGTACCCGACTGCGGTTGGAGCCTCGGGAAGCCATTCCTCCCGATCTCCCCGCTGTGCCATGAGGTGCAGGTGCCCGTAGATCTCGTACACCAGCAACCCATCCTGACCGGTGAAGGGCACTCTGACGTTCACCGAGTCCAGGCCGCTGCTGATGACCATCCCTTCCCACGGGTAGCTCTCGCTCATCGAGCGCCCGGCGATGATCCAGAAGGAAGGGTCCTCCTGGATGTTCTGCTGCTCCCGCGTGACCCACTCGTTGACGACCTTCATCTCTTCGTGATCGGGCCTGATCCGCGCACCCGAGTAGATCACGATCGACCGAGGCTGGGGGATAACCGGACCCGTGGCGGCACAGGCACCCGCGACCAGCAGAGTCCCCAGAACACCAGTTCGACCTAGAGAATTCCGGGCCCCACGGGACATGAAGAGGGGTGAGAACACCCTCGCGAGCATTGGGCTCATAATCTTCAACCTTGACACAGTAAGATCCTTGATCCGAATTGGTGTTACGACAACCAAATGCACACAGGACTGAACGGTGCAAAGCACACTTACAGACGACGTACGCGAGTTTCGCGCGCCTCAGACGATGACACCCTTCGAGCTGGGCGACAGCCTGGCCCGGCTGGTTTGGGAAAGCTTCTCCGACTTCCTTGCTCAGGAAGACGTCGAGACTCCCCTTCCGGGTGTCGATACCCTATACGACGACGATGTTACCGCGCTTCGCACAGCCGAGGAAGCATTGATCTTCTTCATGTGGGCCCACACGCGCGGCGCACAGCTCGCGTTTCTCGGCCGCACCCCTGAAGAACGGATTCGGCAGGGTCTCGACGCACTTCACACGGCGGTGTTCGAGGACATGGTCGAAAACGGCACCCCGTCCGCGCAGCTACCTCTGTTCGAGCAGCGCGTGAGCGCTCGGTATGCGGAGTATCATCAGGCGGCGGCCGAGTCCGATGGGAAGCTCGGTACCGTGGTGTCGAGGCATGTAATGGGAGACGGCGCTCTGGAGTCCGCTTCCGAAGCGCTACGCGAGCGGGCGGTTGCGGTTGCCAACCCGCTTCGCGACTTCCTGGAAGAAGTCGAGCTCATCGAGGCAGGGATTCCGGACGCCTAACAGCGCCTAGAGCCGCCCCCTCCACTTCATCAGCTCGAAGGGGCTTCTGCACGTCCTGCACCAGTATGTGCTCACCGACGCGTGCGCCCCGAATGCGTTCATGATCTCCGTCTCCGCTCCATCACAGAACGGGCACGACGGATCGCTCGGCAGCGAATCAGGCGCCTCCTCCCTTCGCTCGACCGCATCGAACGACCCCCGCTTTTCGCCACCGACCTCGGTCTCACGGAAAGGGGGCTTGGTCGCCACTTCAGCCCTACTCGACGAGAAGGGCACGGTTGCGGTCGCCACGCGCTCGCTCGATGCACTCGTCACTGGGACGCCCGAGGGTCCGGCCGCGGGTGATGTCCCATTCGTCTGACAAATCCGTGGCATCGACATCGACGCCGACCAACGACGTCAGCTCTCGGACGGCGTCCCTGAAGGCCGCAAGACGTTGGTCCGCAGAATCGACGACACCCGCCTCGACCATCAACCGAGCCGATTCGTCCGACGCACCGACCCACGCGAGAATGGCGGGGAGCATCCGACGCGTCGCTCCTGAGAGGAGGTCGTGGGCTTCTCCCTCCGCCCCAGCGAGTCGTCGGTACCATGCGGTGGCGAGGCTCGAGTGAAATTCCTCCTCTGCCAGCATTTTCGGGACCCTGTTGCGCGCCGGCTCGAACGAGCCTGACGCGAACGACGCCAGCACCACCGACAGGGCTCCGTCCACCAACGTCATCGCCGCAACGAGCGCCGCCCAGTCCGGTAGTTGGTCGTCGAGTGCCGCCATCGAAGCGTACTCTTCAGCCGGTCGCTCGTGCTCGATTGCGACCGGATCGACACCCAGATCCTTGAGCATCGCGTAGAGCAGTCGGGCGTGGCCCCACTCGTCCTGCGTCATGGAGGACGCGGCGATGCCCGTCTCGATCGACGGAGCGCCAAGGAGCCAGTCCGAGTAGCGGATCCCGAGAATACGCTTCGTATCGGCCAGCGTGATGATCAGCCGTGTGAGCGCAGCCTTCTGTGCCGTATCGAGCGTTCCGACGTTGAGCGAATCGGTCATGAGGCAGCCCTCCGGGCCTTCGCGAACGGGCCGTCGTCTCGATTGACCGGAATGATGGCCGTCCGCTCCACGACGCACATCTCGAACCACTTCTCCTCGTCGTACGTCTTCCACGCGTAGACCTTCGCCGTCTCCTCATCGAAGGCGTCCACGTATCCGATGTGGACCAGCTGATCGCCACGGTCCTTTCGCGTGAAGACGTCAAACACGATTTCTCGCATCGTTCCTATACCTCTCCTGTATACCGTGTGCGCAAGGGTACGTCGACGCTCACGCGCTGACTCCCAGGGCACGCAACTTCGCTCTGCCTTCGGGGGTGATTCTCTCGCTCGTCCAGGGAGGGTCCCA
>JBDGVT010000237.1:0-4762 GCA_039585495.1 Gemmatimonadota bacterium
GAGGGCGCGCACGTCGCCGATGCTGTAGAGGACGTTCACACCGTCCTTCCTTCGGGCCAGGATGCCCTTGTCCCGCATGTTCGTCAGATGCTGCGATGCGACGGCCTGCTCGACCTCGAGTGCCTCATAGACCTCGGTCACCGTGCACTCCTGATTGCGTTCGAGCAGGTCCAGGATCCGTAGCCTGAGAGGATGCCCGAGACACTTCAGGATTCGGGCGGTCCCATCCAGGACATTTGAGTCGATCGTCGCGGTCGTCTTGCTGGCCATGCAGTCCCCTCAATTCATAGACATCTAGATATTACTATATCTGTATTTTCAGTCAAGAGGTCACCTGGATTCTTGTTTCCCTGTGGGGGCACCCACTGCATCTTCCTCTTCGTCTCTGTACCCAGCCGCTTCGAGCTCCTCGATGACCTTCTCGATGGACGCATCGAAGCCGCGGTTGCCCGGCAGCCGCACGTAATGATCCATGAAGGCGACGAGATCCCGAGCCCGCACACCGTCGATCGTAGAACGCGCGAGCTCCTGATACTCGACCAGGGCCACCGGAAGTCGTGAGCGGGCTTGTCGAGCAGGCTCGTCCGAGTCGAGATCCGAACACGCCGCGAACAGATGGACAGACCACAGTACAAGGATCAGCCGTCGTCTCATCCGGTCGTCCGGTTCATGAATCGAGTTCGTGGATCAGCTCGTTCGCCCCTCTCAGACGGCCACCGAGAGTCCGGCCGACGGCTGCCTGGATCTTCATCGCCACGACGTGCTCTTCCGTGTGGAGTCGATCGAACGCCTCGTGGGTCAACTCGAAGACCTCGAGTGGGGAGGTGGCTTCGATTCGCGCAGCGCGAGGTTCCCCGTCGAGCAACGCCATCTCTCCGAAAATCGTGCCCTGCTGGAAGGTCGCGAGCCTGCTGCGTCGACCATCCTGGATCGGGATCGTCACGTCCGCGGTCCCTCGCTTGAGCAAGAACATCGAGCGGCCCAGGTCCCCTTCCGCGAAGACGACTTCGCCGGCATTGAACTTCTGCGGCTCCAGAAACCTCTCGAGCACCACGCACTCGTCGTCCGTCAGCCCCCACGCCTTCCCGAAGTCCGACAGACTCCAGTCGGGAATCCTCAGTGCGTCTGCCCCGAGTTCGGTAAGGAGCGATTCCTCGAAATGCTCGAGCGCACGGTCGGCACTCTCGAACATCTGGCCGTCGGGGACACCGTTCAGGCTGAGGTCCTCGGCGACCTCCTTGTTCAGGTACCCCGGTACGACATGACTGAACGCCAGGGTGGAGCCCCTCCGCCTCAGTCGATGGTAGACCTGCCCGAGAACCTGGTACCCCGTGGTGTCGATGGCATGGACACGCTTCAAGTCGAGGAGCACATACTCCGCTCCGCCTGCGGCGAGCTCTTCGGCTCTCGTCGCCAACGCGTCGCAAGAGCCGAAGAAGATCGTGCCCTCCAACTCGATGACCGCGATGCGCTCGCCATGCGCCTCCAGCACGTCGACCAATGACCTGGCGCGCTGTCTCGCTGAGCGGACGCTGACACCGGTTCGCACCCTTCGGATGGGTGACCGACTCATCTGCGCAACGAAGACCACCACAGACAGGGCGACCCCTGCCCCGACGGCCGCCACGAGGCCCTGCAGCATCCCGACGAAGACGACGAATACCATCTGGCCGACCGCGATCCACTTGTCGCGCCTGTTCTCCGCGTCACGGCGCAGCGCTCCCCTTGCCTGGCCCAGGACCCAGCGATCGAACATGCTCGTCGCCATCACCATGATCAGGCCGGCAATCGCCGCCTGCGGTATCCAGCTCAGCGGCCGTGCCATGATCATGATCAGAAGTAGCACACTCACGGCGTTGACGACGCCGGCAGCTCGTGTCCGACCGCCGGACTCGTGGCTCATCACGGACCGCGTGAGACTGCCCGCAGCGGTCAGGCCACCGAAAAATGCGGAAGCCACACTTCCGACCCCCTGCCCCACCAGCTGGCTATTGGCGGCGAAGCGTCGGTCGGCGATGCCCTGATACGCGACGAGCGTGAGGAGGGACGAGACCGAGTCGAGGACCGCCATCGCCACGGCACCCGTGATGACCATGGTCACGACGCCGAGCGTCGCCGCTTCGCCCAGACCGGAAAAGATACTCGTGAGATAGTCGGGGCTGGGCAGCGTTGCCTCGATGGGAGGAAGCTGCGGTCCCAACCCGACACCGGGTCCCAGGAGCTTGAACAGATAGTACAGCCCCGTACCCACGCCGAGCGCCACGACCGGCACGGCGATTGTGGGCATGAAACGCGCACCCTTCCAGACGATGAGCGCAGTCGCGAGGGAGACGACGACCGTAGCCGGCTGGAGTCCGCCCAGGGCCTGGAAGAACGGCGTCGCGTCAGCCCCGCTCGCCCGTTCGACTCCGATGAGCGGCCAGAACTGTCCCATGATCAAGAGGATCGCCGTGGTATTCCTGATTCCGGCCACGACCGGATAGGGCATGAACCTCACCAGGCCACCGACCCGGAAGGCCCCCAGCAGGATCTGGATGCTCCCACTCATCATCACGGCCGAGAACGCCAGCGAGAGCAGCAACTCGGGGCGTCCGTCGAAGTGACCGGTCGCGAGGAGTTGGCTCAGGAGCGCAGCGAACGCCATCGCGGTGGTGGCCTGCGGCCCCACGATCATCCCGGGTGCGTTACCCGATAGCGACGCGAGCAAACCCGCGACAATCGAGCTGAGCATACCGGCGAGAATCGCCTGGCCGAGGTAGTCGGGTCCCAGCGGGGCGAAGGCAATGACCCCAGCGGCCACGTTGCCACCGATCGAGACGACGGCCGACGAGAGTCCGCCGGACAGATCGCCCTTGTTGAGGCGGGCGCGCCTTGGATCTCGGGTCATTCTGGTGAGGAAGCGGTTGGCGCGGCAGAGCCCCCTATCATAGAGCTTCGGTTGTCGACATGCGATAACCAGCGCCGCGTTCACCCCCAAGACCGGGTGCCCCAATTCCGGCTAGCCCCGAGTCGGCCCGCCCCCTATTCTCGCCCCGAAAGTTCATTCGAACGGTTGACGATGTCGCCAAAAAGGGGGGATGGGGAATGAGGACGAAACTACGAGTTGCTGGCGCATGCGCTCTGGCTCTGGCCGGACAGCTGACGGCTGCGGACCAGCTTCGCGCTCAGACTACGGCGGAGCTCGATGCCTATTGGGCTGAAGTGTCCCGCACCGTGGAAACCGGCGATTTCGAGGCCTACGCGGCGCTCTACCACGCCGACGCCGTAATCGTCTCGAACTTCACGACCGACAGCCATCCCATCGAGAATGCACTGGAAGGCTGGGAGCAGGGCTTCATCGACACGAAGGCAGGCAGGACCAAGGCCTCCGTGAGCTTCCGATTCTCTCAGCGACTGAACGACGGGGTGACGGCCCACGAAACCGGAATCTTCAACTACCGTTTCGAGGCAGCCTCAGGCCAGGTCACGGACCAGTACGTTCATTTCGAAGGACTGCTGGTCAAGAAGGACGGCTGGAAGATGATGATGGAATACCAGAAGTCCCCTGCCAGCGTGGAGGAGTGGAACGCCCTGCGCTGAGGGACGTCATCCGGTCGGCGGACTCGTCGGGCTGTTCCGGACCAGATCGAGATACATCGCTTCGACCTTTGCCCGCGCCCACGGTGTGCGTCGCAGGAACTTGAGGCTCGACGAGATACTCGGATCGCTGGTAAAACACCCGATCGAGATACGGCGTCCCATGCGCTCCCACCCCACCTGCTCGACCAGGTCCTCCAGCATTCGCTTGAGGGTGATTCCGTGGAGGGGATTGGCCGGCTGTTCAGGTGAGGTGGTCAATGGTCTCGATGTGATGAGAGGATGTCGGGACCGTAGCTAGATCATCCCCGTGGGAGCGTCGAGGACTCGCGCCCTCCGATCGATGGTCCGTCACCGCGGCGCGCGATCGCGACCATACCGAACGACAGCATCGCGCCGAGTCCGCTGCACAGCCCGACCACCGAGAGCAAAGCAGGAAATGCCAGGTTGAGCAAGCCGCCCGTCGCTAACGCGAAGAGCGCGAACGGGAAGGAGGCACCCGCCACGGCCCCCATCAGCCCGGCCTTCCAAAGCGGAAGATCGTCGAGCGAACCTCTCGCCCCCATCACACCGAGGATGACGCCGAAACCCGAGGCAGCGAACGCACCGAACCCGCCCCACACCATGGCCCCGACCAGCATGTTGCCTGGGATAATCGCGCCCCAAGCCATCAGCCCGGTCACCATCGCCCAGCCAGCGCCCAACACGGCACCGATCGCGCCTCCCACAGCACCCAGCCCCAGGACACCTCGCACCTTCGTCAACAAGCCCCTCATGTACCTCCTGCCCAAGAGTCACTCGCTCACCGAGTGAGACACCTCGAACACCCAGTCTAGTTGCCAACCGGAGCAATTCGGCTAGCATGACTCCGCACGGTCACCGCCCCTGACCGGGGCACTTATGCAGCGCGCTGCATAATCACCCAGCCGAGAGAACCCGTCGGACACGCCACATGCGGAGATAGTGCAGGCACCTCGTGGCATTTCTGGCAGGGGAATCGGACAAGGGCAACCCGGTCGGTTTGCGGATTCCACACCAGAAGTGTTGAATAAAGGGAGTTAGAACGCGAGGCAGACCTGTAGAATGGGCCAACCAAAACTTCCGCTCCGTCGGTTCGTGGTCGAGGGAGCCGTCATCGTCCTCTCCATCTTGCTGGCTTTTGGAGTCGATGCTTGGTGGGAGGGGG
>JBDGVT010000238.1:0-7363 GCA_039585495.1 Gemmatimonadota bacterium
CCGCCTCGTGGTCGTGTGTGAAGATCACGTGCGCCTGGCCGGCCTTTGCATCGGGTCGCCGGCTAATGCAGCCGACATGAGCCGCGACGTAACGACTCTCTCGGAGCTGGGCTACGGGCGTGGGTGGTCCTATTCGATCACGGATGGTGATGAGAGCCAGGGGGTTCGAGGAGGCATCGCGACGGGCGGCTACCTTCGTGCCCTCAGTGCGGAGGTCGTCGTAGGTCGGCTGTTTTCTGACGACGAGTTCGGGCCGGACGACGACAAAGTCGTCCTCCTGAGTCACGCTTTCTGGGTTGCGCGCTTTGGCGCAGACCCCTCGGTGGTCGGGACCATCCTGAGACTCTCCGACGTCCCCCACGAGGTCGTCGGCGTATTGGGCCCGGAATTCGAGTCTCCATTCAACCTCACGGGCGTCCAGGTTTGGAAGCCGCCGCACTTCGACCCCATGGATCCCGAAGTGCGGGGGTGGAGAGGATTCAGGGTGGTCGGGCGACTGGCCGAGGGCTCGTCGGTCGAGGCCGCGTCGGCTGAGCTGATCAGCCTCTACGCCGGCCTCGACGAACGGTACGACGAGATCGACGACGCGTGGCGCCTCCGCGTCGAGTCGTTGTTGCACGAGGTCGTCGGTGACACGCGCCTTGTCTTGTTCGCATTCCTCGGAGGTGCCGGAATCCTGCTCCTGATCGTCTGCGCGAACGTGGCCAATCTCCTGCTCGCCCGAGGCCTCGCCCGTCGTGACGAGTTCGCCGTGCGGACTGCGCTGGGCGCCGGAAGAGGTCGACTTGTCAGTGAGATCCTCGTTGAGTGCGGGGTCTTGGCGGGCTCGGCGTCCGTACTCGCTCTTTTGATGGCTGCGAGCACCACACGACTGATCGTCCGATCCGCGCCTCCAGGAATTCCGCGGCTGGACGAGGTGTCGATGGACGGGCGCATCCTTGCCTTCTCAACGGCCCTGGCGGTGCTCGTGACCGTGGCATTTGCGGTGCTCCCAGCGTTACGACTGTCGGCTTCCGACCTGGGGCACATAGCGAAGGGCGGGGGCACGAGAGCCGCTCGTCGTCTTCAGAATACGCTCGTAGTCACCGAGGTTGCGCTGTGTGTGGTGCTGCTGAGTAGCGCCGCCGTGCTTTCCCGGAGTTTCATGGAGTACCTCGACTGGGATCCCGGCTTCGAGCACGAGTCGCTGCTCGCGGTCAGTAGCTTCGTCGATATGGGGCGGTACTCGACGCGAGGGGAATTGCGAACGTTCTACGAGCGTGTCGACCAGCGTCTCGAGGCCACACCGGGAGTGATCTCCGCGTCGTCCGCGTCGTCCGGTCCTCTCTTCGGCGGAGGCGACGGTGCCACGTCGTTCATACAGGAGGGCGCCGACGGAGCAGGTGACCCAGGGTCCGTTCGATGGTTTGACGTCGGGCCGGACTTCTTCGAGACCCTGGGGATTCCGATCGTCAAAGGAAGAGTGTTCACCGAGGATGACGGACCCGGAAGTTCGCTTCTGGCTGTCGTGAACGAAGCCCTGGTCAGGGCTGCATGGCCTGACGGCGAAGCGATCGGGAAGACGCTTATACTTCCTGAACTGGATCGCTCGTTCGAGGTCGTTGGCGTCGTCCGGGATGTCCCCCCACTTACACCCGGGGAAGCGACGTACCCGGAGATCTACTGGTCCAACCGGCAGATCATGCGTCCCGCCACCTGGTTCGTCGCGCGGGTCTCCGGGGATCACAGCCAGGCATTACCGGCCATTGTGGAAGCGATCAAGGCGGTCGATCCAACCGCTACGGTGAGACGTCCGCGGGCCCTGACCGAGGCCGAGGATCGGCTGCTCGTCAGGCCACGATTCCAGGCCGCCATTCTGTTGGCGCTCGCAATCGCGGCGCTGATGCTGGCGGCGGTCGGCGTCTACGCCGTCATGTCCTATGCCGTCACTTCCCGTACGCGCGAGCTGGGGATTCGCATGGCGCTTGGGGCGCCCCGCAATTCGATCATCGGGCTCGTGGGCAGGTCGAGCGCAGCTGTGGCGATCATCGGCATGATTCTGGGGCTCGGGGGGTCACTCTTCAGCGCCAGGCTGATACAGGGTCTGGTGCATGGTGTGAGTCCCACCGATCCCACCAGCCTCGTGGTCGCGAGCCTCGTGATCGGCCTCGCGACGGCCCTCGCGACGATGGTGCCGGTGAGGCGCGCACTGCTGGCGGACCCGCGCTCCGCCATTCAAGGGGAAGGTTTGCTCGATCCGTAGGAGCCGTCGCGAAGCGCACGATCGAACGAATCGAGCTCGCGTTCCGACGCATCGAGCGGGGAGTCACCGCTGTCGTAGAGCGTTCTCCCCGAGGGATGGCGATCGAGGTGCAGCCGCGCCCGCTCCAGATGACTGGCCAGAAACTGCCGTTTCACGTTGCGGAATCCGAAGAACAGGTCGCCGTTCAGCTCGGTGATCGGAGCGTCGAATTCGTCTGCGAGTTGTCTGAGCGCTCGCTCTACCGTGGCCCGTCTGACGGGACGACTGCCCGCCCGCGCCTGCAGGTAAGCCTGAGTACGATTCAGCGAAACGACCCCTTTTCCCTTGAGCGCCGTCTCGAAGACGTAGCCCAGGGCATAGCGACGGAGCGTGGCCTGATCGTCGAATCGGAAGCGTGGCGCGCTTCTGATCGAACGGAACAGCGCGCGTCCACTCAGCAAGGCAGTGACTCCCGGTCCGACGGAACCCGGGATGAGAACGACGAAGCCCAGGGCCGCCACGGAGCCGACGAACCCTCCAGCTGCCAGAGCGAGCCGCACCGTTGGTCGCCGACCACGCTTCGCCATGCTCCGCATCGGGTCACGTGCTCGGACCCAGGCTGGACGAGGCTCGCGTACCGAAAACCGTCCATGCGCACTCACCACGAGCTCGGGGAAAGCGTAGACGGTGTGCTCGTCGAGTGATGTGTGGGCCTCCCCGCCGTAGAGCCTCGCAAGTCGCCGAAGGTCCTTGCCCGCCTTCTGGGTAGAGAGGCCGGTGTGCTCGACGAACTCCGCGATGCTGATCACTCCTCCCCGTCCGCGGATGAGCCGAAGCGTCTTTCGATCGAACTCGCGAAACGGAGGGATGGAGGACGATATCCTGCCGATCGGATTCCATCGGTCAACGACCGTGCGTACGGCTCGCCTGCGCTCCTCAAGGCGATACGTGACCACGGCCGACTCGGCGACCGTTACGTGCACCTGCTCGCGGGCCATCAGAGCTTCGAGTGCTCTCTGAGCGTCGTCACACGGAAGTCCGGTCGCCAGAACGATGTCTCCGAGCGTACCTCGGCCGCCGAGTACCAGAAGGGCTCTCGTGACGTCCGTCAGTTCAGGGGGTGCTTTCGCTCGCTCCATGAGAACATCATAGGAGGGACGAGACGTCAGCGCTGAGGGAACTCCGCGCCGGCGGTCCATCCCTCCTCCTCGAGGAACTCGATCAAGTCGAGGACGTCAGTTCGTTGTGTCTGCGTGGAGATCAACAGGAAGTCCCCCTCCTGGGCCCACTCGAGGAGCGCGAGGGTCGCCTCGACCTCGTTCGGGTGCTCGGAGATGGCGGCCTCCGGTGCTCCGCTGCGCGAGAGTTCGTCGTGGATGACCGCGGGGACCTCCCCGAACTCGCGGCCACGCAGGTAATCGCCCAGCTCCTTGATCGCGACACGTTCGGGCTGTATGGCCCACGCGGCCCTCGCCAACTCTCTGATCGACTCGTCGTCGCGGTCGCCCGCGTGACCGATCGTGATCCCTACCCGCTTTGCGGCGAGCCTCGCGACGGTCCTCGCCAATGCTTCGAATCCGTGCGAGTTGTGGACGAAATCGACCAGCACCTGGATGCCTCCCACCTCGAAGAGATTGCCGCGCCCGGGATTGCGCTCAGGCGTGCCGTCGAATCCGGTCAAACCGGATCGAATCGCTTCGATGGGAAAGCCGAGGGCTTCGGCCAGCGCTGCCGCGCCCAGTGCATTGCTCACGTTGTAGGCAGCCGCCGCGTTCATCGTTGCGGGAATGTCAGCCGCGTCGACCACCCGCGTCGCTTGGGCTCCCTCTAGCCGGACCAGCCACCCGTCGTCGACGACCCACGCGACATCGGACGGCCCGATGTGCTCTCTCACCTTGGCAGACTCGTCCTGCGCGATCCATGTGAGGGGCCGGTCGAGGGTTCGAGCGATCCGCGCCAGGTGCGTGTCATCGGCGTTCACCACCATCGGGGCCCCATGCGCTACTGCTTTCGCCACGACGAGCTTCGCTGTCGCGACGTCGTCGACGGTGAGCACACCCCACTCGCCGAGATGGTCCGCGGCGACGTTGGTCACGAGCGCACCATCGGCGCGATCGACCGCGAGCCCTCGGCGTAGCATTCCGCCCCGGGCGGTCTCCAGAATCGCCACCTGCACGCGACGGTCGCGCAACACGGCTCTAGCTCCTCCAGGACCCGACCAGTCGCCTGCGTCGGCCACCTCCCCGCCTATGTAGACGCCATCGGTGCAGCTGAACCCCGCCGTCAAGCCTCCTGCCTCGGCGATCGCCGCCACCATCCTGACGGTGGTGGTCTTCCCGTTGGTTCCGGTCACCAGCACTCGAGGTACGTCGTGGATCTCGTCCCACGTTATCTCTTCGGGGCCAGGCAAGTCGTCGGTGGGCCAGGTGCGGCTGCCCGTTCCGGTTCCTACGGACGCATGGTCATCATCCCACAGGAAGCTGACGCCTCGTTTCTCTGCTGAGGCCTGAAGCGCGAGCAAGCCGGGATTTCGTTCCTCTTCAATCAAACGCCTGAGTCGGGGGACGGCCGATTCCAGAGGCTCGTGCGCCGCACTCGCCCCCACCTTCGTCTCAGCAGCCCTCCAGGCCCATTCGTTGACCTCGGTGGCAGCGTACAGGGCATCGATCGGTGCCGAATGGAAGACCGTCACGCCGCCCGTGTAGCTCCGCACCGAAACGTCCGCATCGCCCCAGCCCACGGCATCGAGCGCCGCCGCAACGCTTTCCCGCCAGGCGTCGACGAAGCGGCTCGAGATCGAGTCGGCGACGTTCCCGTCGATCACAGCGCCGGGTCTGTCGGCCAAAAGGCTGGGCCCCGTCAGACGTCTCGAATCCTGAAGCTCGACCGAAGGGACAGGCATGGGAGCTAGTCGTCGAGCTCAGGCGCCAGGAACACACCTCTCTCATCTCTCATGACACGACCACCGACGTCCACGCTGGTCTTGTCCAGATCCGGAAGAGCCACGCCGGCCTCCGGGTTCGCGTCCGCTGACGAGACGACGACGTCCGGGGCGTCGGGTCGGAACTGAGTGATCTGTTTCCACGTCCTCGGGATATTGTCTCCAAAGATGAGGAGCAGGTCGTCCTGGTCCGCCATTCGTAGCGCATGGTCGACGGCAGCGATCTCTGACGGGATCACATGGATCGCCTCGGCAGACACTCCTTCATCGCGCAGAGTCGCGGCAAGCGCGTCAGGGACCTCGGTGGGAGACCGGCCACGCGGCGAGTCGTCTCGGCGACAGATGTACGTGTCGAAGCGCCCGGCGACGGCCAACGCAGTCTCGCGTATGTCCTCGTCTCTCCGATCACCAGGCGCAGAGAGCACGACGATCTTCTGTCCCGGCGTCGGTAGCTGGTCCGTGACCTGGCACATGGCCTGGACCGCGTGCGGGTTATGGCCGAAGTCCAGGATTACGCGGAACGGGTGTTCGTCGAACACGTTCATCCGTCCTGGGGCCTGGAAGAACGACGTATCGAAGGTCCTGAGGCCGTGCCGAATATCTTCGAGCTTGACTCCCCCACAGTACGCCATCGCGGCTGCGAACATGGCGTTCTGAACGTTGTGCAGGGCCCGACCCTCGAGGGTCGCCGGAATCAGGTGCGTCCACAGCAACGGGATGTGAGATCCGTTGTCGTAGAGGGTGATCATGTGGCCGTTGATGCCCTCCTCGAGCCCGATCGCCCGGCCCCCTGCACGTACGTGGTCCCGGACCAGGTCGTGCGAGGGATTCGTCGTCACGTAGAGCACGTGGTCCGCCTCGGCGTGTCCTGCCATCTGGAGACAGAGCGGGTCGTCGGCATTGAGGACCGCCGTGTCCTTCGCAGCCTCGACGACCACGCGTTTCACCTCGGCGAGTTGTTCGAGTGTGTCGACGCCTCGCAGGCCCAGGTGATCTTCGCGGACGTTCAGGCACGCGCTCACGTCGGCTCGCCGATAACCCAGACCCGCGCGGAGAATCCCACCGCGCGCAGTTTCGATGACCGCGACCTCGACAGACGGGTCCCTCAGCACCATACGTGCCGCGCGCGGGCCCGTCATGTCGCCTTCCACGCTCAGCTGACCGTCGATGTACACACCATCCGTGGTCGCCAGGCCGACGCAGCGTCCCGAGAGCTTGTAAATGTGCGCGAGCATTCGTGACGTAGTGGTCTTTCCGTTCGTACCCGTAACGGCGAGGATCGGAATCCTGCTGGGGGTGCCGGGAGGAAAGAGCATGTCCAGGACCGGTCCCGATACATCGCGGGGTGTCCCCTCTCCGGGATTCGTGTGCATGCGGAAGCCCGGGGCTGCGTTCACCTCGCAGATGATGCCCCCTTCCTCCTTGTACGAGGCCGAGATGTCGTGCGTGATGAAGTCGATCCCGGCGATGTCGAGCCCGATTGCGCGGGCGGCTCGCCGTGCCATGTCGGCGTTGTCAGGATGGATCACATCGGTCAGATCGACCGACGTGCCACCCGTGGAGAGGTTGCCCGTCGAGCGGAGGTAGACCACCTCGTCTTGCTCGGGGATGGTCTCCGGCGTGTAGTGAAGGAGATCGAGAAGCCGCTTGGCCTGATAGTCCAATTCGATGCGGGTGAGAATCTTCTCATGCCCGATTCCCCGGCGCGGATCCCGATTCACTTCTTCGACGAGTTGTTCAATCGTCTGCTCCCCGTCGCCCACCACGTGGCCGGGCACCCGCTTGGAGACTGCGACCAACTCGCCGTCCACCACCAGCATGCGGTGATCGAAGCCCTTCGCGAACGCCTCGACGAGCACACCACGTGAGTGTTCGCGGGCCTTCTCGAATGCGGTCTCGATGTGCTCGACATCCGCGAGATCGAGGGATACGCCCCGTCCGTGATTCGCGTTGAACGGCTTCACTACGACCGGATAGCCGATTCGTTCGGCGGCCCGGACGGCATCGCGCGCCTTGTACACGAGCCGTTGCTCGGGAACCGGCAGGCCGAGGTCGCCGAGGATCTTGTTGGTCTCTTCCTTGTCGGAGGCGATTTCGACCGAGATATGCGGAGTCCGTGACGTGATCGTGGCCTGGATGCGCTGTTGCCAGCGACCGTGGCCGAACTGGACCATCGAGTACTCGTTCAGGCGGAGCCAGGG
>JBDGVT010000239.1:0-4389 GCA_039585495.1 Gemmatimonadota bacterium
CCGACTAGGACAGGCGCTGGCGCCGATGCGGAACATGAGGACTTATCTCGAGGACTTCGTGGTCGCCATGCGTGGCGGGGAGGCCGCAGAGGGCGGGCACACGGTCGAGATCCATCCGATCGTGGCCGCGATCCCGGGCTACCGTCTGATCTTCAAAGATTCGGCCGGGCACGCGCACTCCGAGACGATGGTTCGTTACTCCGAAGGCGGCTCGGAGCCGCCCCCTTCGGTGCCTTCGGGCGACCTGGAGCCGTGGCCCTTCGAGGCCGAGGCCGCGTATGAGAGCGTCCGCGGGATGTCGAGCTATCACCGATCCATCCTGAATCTCGAAGGCGTGTCTGAAGAAGGAGGGATGGCTCTGATCAGGAGTGCAGCGAGAATCGGATGGCCGCCCAAAGGATTCGCGCGCGGGTTCGATCCGGCCACGTTCGAGGGGCTGGTGCAGCTCGGTGAGCTATGGACGCACCACAAAGCCGGGGCCATGCAGAGCATCGCGCGAATGGGAACGATGGTCGTTCATCATCTCGAGACGCTCCCCGAGAAACTGCGCTCGGGCTTCCGGGCCCGCAGGACCGACAAGGGCACGCTATTCGACTTCATCCTGGCGACCGAAGAAGGGGATCTGGTGGCAGAGCTGCGAGAAGTGCAGTTCGACGCCCCGGCGGCCTGATCGAAGACAGGAACGGAGTTTGACATGAGTAGTTTCGAGCCGATCGCTATTGTCGGTCGTGCCTGTGTGCTTCCGGGGGCGTTGAGCCCGGAAGCGCTCTTCGAGGCGGTCCGCGAAGCGCGGGTTCTGATCGGTCCTGCGCCGGACGGCGCGTGGGGCATCGACTCCGACAAGCTGATTCACGCGTCCTCGCCCGGCCCGGGCGCAGAGTATGTGGTGAGCAATCGCGGCGGTTACGTGACGGGTTTCGAGGACGTTTTCGACGCCGGTCACTTCGCAGATCGGATCGACGCTCCGGAACGTCTCGATCCGCTGACGCAGTGGCTTCTGCATTGTGCCCGGACCGCGCTCGACGAGGCCGGGGTCGACAAGGTTCCCGATGGTTCCGGCCTGGTGATCGGCAACCTCTCCTACCCGACTGTCGAGCATACGCGGTTTGTCGAGGATCACTGGCTGGGGGCCGGAGAGAATGCGCCTCTGCCGGGCCGCGCGGGTGTCTTGTCGGACCCACGAAACCGGTTCTCCTCCGGCGGACCTGCGCATATCGTGGCTCAGGCGTTCGGCTTGACCGGAGACGTGTTCGCGCTCGACGCGGCCTGTGCTTCCTCTCTTTACGCTCTGGAAATCGCCTGTCGGCGACTCCAGGATCGAGAGTCCGATCTCATGTTGGCGGGTGGAGTAGCCCGTGCGGATCCACTCTTCATCCATCTGGGGTTCACTGCGCTCCAGGCACTGAGCCCGAGCGGTCAGGCGCGTCCATTACACAAGGGCGCGGACGGCCTCCTGCCCGCGGAAGGGGCGGGATTGGTGGTGTTGAAGCGAGTCGACGACGCCGTGCGCGACGGAGATCACATCTTCGGCATCATCCGCGGTATCGGTCTCTCCAACGATGGCCGCCAGAGTGGATTCCTCGCGCCGGCCACCGACGGTCAGATCCGAGCCATGAAGGCGGCGTACGCACAGGCGGGTCTGGCGCCCCAGGATATCGATTTCATCGAGTGCCATGCCACGGGTACGCCTCGTGGCGATACGGTAGAGCTGGACAGCCTCGCTCAGGTATGGGGCGAGGGTGCGAAGCCGGCCATCGGCTCGTTGAAGGCAAACATCGGACATCCGATTACGGCTTCGGGTGTGGCGAGCTTGCTCAAGATGCTCAGCTCGTTCGACGCCAAGATCCTGCCGCCGACCCCGTGTGACGACCCGCTGGACGAGGTGTCGTCCTACGGCTTCCGCGTACTGAGTGAGGCGGAGCCGTGGGAGAGCGACGGGCCACGTCGCGCAGCGATCAGCAACTTCGGGTTCGGGGGAAACAACGCCCATCTGATTATCGAGGAGTGGACGGGCCAGTCTCTACCCGCCGTGACCGCGGGGGCAGACGCGGAGACTCGTCGGGCTGAGCCGATCGCGATCTCCGCGATCGGGGTGCTCACCGGTGAGAGCCTCGGGCTGCCCGACTTCGTGCGACGACTCGTGGAGGGGCGCGGATGGGAGAGCACCCGTACGAGTGAGATCGCGCTGTCCATGACCGGCCTCGGCTTCCCTCCGAACGACCTGCAGGAGAGCCTCGCGCAACAGACTTCGATCCTCGCGGTCGTGGACGAGGTGCTCGGTCAGGTTGGTGGCCTCAATCCGGATCGCACCGGTGTCTACGTAGGGATGTGTGTTGATCCCGAAGCAGCCCGACATGGGCTGCGCGTTCGGCTGAATGAGCTGCTTTCGGGCGCCGCCGATTCAGACGCTTGGCGAGAGGCAAACGCGGCGGCGGCCCGCCACCTGACCGCGGCGGGCGTGATAGGGTGTATGCCGAACATCCCCGCGAACCGGGTGCATGCGCAGCAGGATTGGCGTGCGCCGGGCTTTTCGGTCGCGAGTGAGGAGCTTTCGGGAACGGATGCGCTCAAACTCGCAGTGCGGGCCCTCCAGGCTGGTGAGATCGATTCCGCCCTCGTGGGTGCGTCGGACTTCTCGCACGAGGGTGCCCACAAGGCCGCCGCCGCTTCGGTGCTACCCGACGATCGCCAGGAGCCCGGGGACGCGGCGGTCGCGCTGATCCTCATGCGTGAGCGCGACGCCCGGGAGAAGGGCTATCCGATCTTCGCCTCGCTCGTGGAAACGATGGAGACGTCTGAAGCAGGCGCGGTCGAGCTAGGGCTCATGCCCGAAATCGGGACGAGCGAGGTCACGGCCCGATTCGGCCACGCTCACGGGGCGTCGGGTCTGCTACACGTCGCCGCCGCGGCCATTACGACGCACCTGGGGGTAGAACTCGACCGGGATGGCGCGTGGCCGGCACCACGACGACCCGACACCGTACACACACGCGTTCAGGTGCGGTCGTTCTCGGGGCTCGAGGACGTTATCGAACTCGCCGCCCCGGAGGTTACCCACGGCGCCATCAGCCCGGTCGAGGTGCCGCTGACCCGTTTCTACTCCGCCGATTCACTCGAAGCCCTCGCGGATGCGGTCGCTTCGGATCGCCCGGTGGATCACGGCGCGGTGCGGGTGGCTTGCGTCGCCAACTCCGAGGCCGATCTGGACGCGCTCCGGGAACACGCCCGGAGTGAGTTGAGCGCAGGACGGATCCCTGCGGCCCCGGGTCTTTACTTCGGCCAGGGTGAGCCGGACGGAGAGGTCGCGTTCTGCTATACCGGCGCGGCCGCCGCGTACGCGGGTGCGGCCCGTGACCTGCTGCTCGCGTTCCCTCGCATCGGCCACAACCTGACGAAGAGATTCGCCGGAACGCCGAAGCTGGCCGCCGATCTGTACGGGGCGGACATCACTTCGTTCTCCCCGGAGACGCAACTCACCGGCTCGTCCTTTGTGTGCCAGGCCCACACCGAGTTTACACGCCACATCCTCGGGATGAAGCCGCAGGTCGCGATGGGTTTGTCGTCGGGTGAGACGAATTCACTCATGGCGTTCGGAGTGTGGAACGATCTCGACGACATGATCGCGGAGATCGATACCTCCGAGATGTACGTGAACCAGCTGACCGGCGAGTGCCGGGCTGCTGCGCGGCACTGGGGACTCCCTGAGGGGGAGATCCCGCAGTGGAAGAACTACCGAATCGCGGCCGCGCTCGAGACGGTCGAAGAGGCGATGAAGGACGAGGCCCGCGTCTACGTCACCGTCATCCACCACTACGAGGACGTCGTGATCGGTGGTGACGCTGACGGATGCGCCCGAGTGGTCGAAAAGGTGGGCCGAAACCGCGCGATCGATCTCGGCCTGGATATGGTCGTACACTGCGAACCGCTCCGACCCTTCGAGGCGGTGTGGCACGATATCCACGTACGCGACACATCGAGCGTCCCCGACATTCGCTTCTACACGAACGCGGGGAATCGGGCGTATGTCCCGACCCGCGAGGCAGCCGCGGATGCGATCACCCAACAGGCCATCGATCCGGTCGACTTCCCGAAGACAGTCGAGCAGGCTTACGCGGACGGGGTACGCATATTCATCGAGCACGGGCCGCGGGCGATTCTGACCGGGGCCATCGGGAGAATTCTCGAAGGTCGTCCTCATACGGTCGTGGCTCTCGATCCCCATGAGGGCGCCGGGCTTGAGCCCCTGGCTCGTTCCGTCGCCCGACTCTGGGCTGCGGGCGCGCCGATGGATCTGACCGAGTTCTTGGCCCGGCTCGACGGCCTCAGAGCAGGTCGTGTTCCTCTGCCCGAGCCCGCAGGCGCCGTCCTGAGACTGCCCGCGCACTCACC
>JBDGVT010000240.1:0-6594 GCA_039585495.1 Gemmatimonadota bacterium
AGGAGGAGTCCTATGTACTCTCAGTTCCCGCTCACCGGTCGCACCCTCGTCGCGGCCCTTTCGCTGGCCCTCCTCAGCGCCTGTAACCAGGCGCAGACCGCGGAAGCTTCCGCCGACTCGTTCGATGCCCAGTCCAACCGCGGACAGGCATTCATCAACGACGGCAATTCGGACCCGAACATCCTGAACATCGCCATCGGCTCGGCAGATCACACGACACTCGTCGCGGCCGTGCAGGCTGCGGAACTCGAGAACGTGCTGGTGAACGCGGGGCCGCTGACGGTCTTCGCACCGACGAACGCAGCGTTTGACGAACTGCCCCCGGGCACTCTGGATGATCTGCTGAAGCCCGAGAATAAGCAGACGCTGTACAACATCGTCACGTCACACGCGAGTCCCGGGAAATTCACGCTGGAGCTTCTGACGGATGGAATGGACCTCTATCAGGCAACCGGACACTACATCAAGGTCGAGGTCCGGGACGATGGCACCTACGTGAACGGAGCGAAGATCCTCGGAAGCGTGCCGGCCACGAATGGTATCGTGCACGTCGTCGACAAGGTCTTCCTGATCGCCGCGAACTGAGGGCAGCGATGCTCTCCCGAAGCGGCCTCTACGCGTTGCAGGCGACGCTCCATCTAGCTCAACAGCCCTCCGGCACCTCCGTGTCAGCTGCTCAGATGGCGTTGCAACTGTCCCTGCCGGGCGACTACCTGGCGAAGGTCCTGCACCGACTCAGTCGTGAAGGGATTCTCGCCTCGACTCGGGGTTCGCGCGGCGGCTATCGGCTGACCGTCGGCCCTGAAGACCTGTCCGTCGAGAAGATCGTCGCCCCGTTCGACGAGATCAAACCGCCGATAACCTGCCTCATGGGCGGACCGTGCGACGAGGAGCGCCCCTGTCCGGCACACCAAAGGCGCCTCGAGTGGAATCAAGTGCGCCGGAAGCTCCTCGCCGGCACGAACCTGACCGACCTGCTCGAACCTTCCGCAAGAGACGGGGAGGCGAGTGGGCGCCCGCCAACAACTCCTTATCTGAAGACCGGAAGCTGAATCATGATGTCACGTATAGCCCCGTCCGTGCTGATTCTCGCCGCCCTCCTCAGCGCATGCGGAGGAGGAGAAGCGCCTGGTGATTCGAACCAGGCACAGGCGACGGCAGCAGCCGGCCCGTCCACCGCGCCATTGACCGATGTCGAGCTGGAACAGGGCATCGGACCCATCCGGGATCTCGCGCTCGGTCCCTTGGATCCAGCGCTGGCAGAGGAAGGCGAGGCAGCCTTTACCATGAAATGCTCAGCCTGCCACAAGATCGAGGAACGGTACGTGGCGCCTCAGCTCGGAAACGTGCTTTCTCGGAGGCGGCCCGAGTTCGTCATGAACATGATGCTGAACGCCAACGAGATGGTTCAGCGACACCCCGAAGTCCAGGCGCTCCTGGCGGAGTTCTTCACGCCGATGCCCGTGCAGGTGACGGAGCAGGATGAAGCGCGCGCAATTCTGGAATACCTGCGCTCGGCCCAGATCGAACCTCAATAATCCACACGTCCAGGCGCCGGCAATCGCCGGGCCGGACGATCAACACGGTACACAGGAGGAAGACAATGACTCGCTCTCCCAACCGAGGCCTCGCGGTCGTCGGAGCCATCTTGGTGCTGGGAACGGTGGGGACTTACGCGTGCCAATCGGGATCGAACAGCGGGGTCGGCGCCGGCGACATGGTCGCGGCAGCCGAAGCCGTCTATGTGGCCCCGGGAGAGTACGACGAGTTCTACGCATTCATGTCCGGCGGCTTCAGCGGAAACCTGACCGTCATGGGGCTCCCGTCGGGGCGCCTGCTGAGGACGGTACCGGTCTTCTCTCAGTATCCGGAGAATGGCTGGGGATACGCTGAAGAGACGAAGGCGATGCTCGAGACCTCATACGGCTTCATTCCGTGGGACGACGCGCATCACCCTGAGCTCTCCATGACCGACGGCGTCCCGGATGGGCGCTGGATCTTCATCAACGGCAACAACACCCCAAGGGTCGCACGGATCGACCTCAGCAGCTTCGAGACGACCGAGATCCTCGAGATTCCGAACTCGGCCGGTAACCACGGATCGCCGTTCATCACGCCGAACTCCGACTACCTCGTGGCTTCGACACGCTTCAGCGTGCCTGTCCCGAATCGAGACATGTCCATCGAGGAGTACCGGGGGAACTTCAAGGGCACGCTCTCCTTCGTCCGCGCCAACGATCCTGGCAACATGGAAATCGCGTTCCAGATCCTCATGCCCGGGTACGACTATGACCTGGCGCACGCGGGTAAGGGGCCGTCGGATGGGTGGATGTTCTTCACCTCCTACAACACGGAGGAGGAGCACACGCTGCTCGAAATCAACGCGTCACGTCGCGACAAGGACTTCGTAGCGGCAGTCAACTATCGGCGAGCCGAAGAGTGCGTCGCCGCCGGAGCCGGCCAGATCATGCCAGCCCGGTACGCGCACAACTACCTCAATGAAGACCACATCGCCGAATCGGACATGCTGACCAGCGTTCGTGTCATTGAGCCGTCCGAATGCTCCGACCTGGTCTACTTCCTTCCGACGCCCAAGTCACCGCACGGCGTGGACGTCGATCCAAGTGGCGAGTACATCGCAGCCGGCGGGAAGCTCGCGACCGTAATCCCGGTGCATTCGTTCTCGAAGATGATCGCAGCGATCGAGGCTGAGGACTTCGAGGAAGTCATCGATGGCATCCCCGTGCTCCGGTACGAGTCGGTTCTGGCCGGTGAGGTCACCAACGCCGGCCTGGGTCCGCTCCACACCGAGTTCGACGGGAATGGATACGCATACACGACCGCCTTCATCTCGTCCGAGATCGTGAAGTGGGAGATCGGCACATGGCAGGTCGTGGACCGGATCCCCGTCTACTATTCCGTTGGTCATCTGATGATTCCGGGTGGAGACTCACGGGAGCCGGCCGGTAAATACCTCGTCGCGCTGAACAAGATTACGAAGGATCGCTACCTGCCGACCGGCCCCGAGCTGGCGCACTCGGCCCAGCTGATCGACATCAGTGGCGACAAGATGCGCCTGCTGCTCGACTTCCCGACGCAGGGCGAACCTCACTACGCGCAGGGGATCGCCGCCGAACTGGTAGCGAACAACCAGATCCAGTTCTACGCGCTCGAGGAGAACAACCACCCGTATGCGGCGAAGTCCGAGTCCGAGACCCGCGTCGTCCGGGAAGGCAATGAGGTCCACGTCATGATGACCTCGATCCGAAGTCACTTCACGCCGGACAACATCGAAGGCATCCAGGTCGGTGACGATGTCTACTTCCATGTCACGAACCTCGAACAGGATTGGGACGTGCCGCACGGATTCGCGGCGATGGGAGCACAGACGTCCGAGCTGTTGATCATGCCCGGGCAGACCAGGACCATGAGGTGGACGCCGACCCAACCCGGCATCGTGCCTTTCTACTGCACGGACTTCTGCTCGGCCCTCCACCAGGAGATGCAGGGCTACGTCCGGGTGTCGGCGCGCGGCTCCGACGTGCCACTGAGGTGGGGAACAGGCGGAAGCTGGAACACCAACTGACGCTCTTCGATCTGCGGAGCGGGCCCGGTCGTCGGGCCCGCTCCTTCACTCTCTCTCGTAGGAGGACACCATGATGGCGAAACGGAGCCGCGTCCTCATTCTCCTGGCCTCCTTGGCCATGGGATTGATGTACGTGCTGCCCGTGTGGACCATCAACCTGGAGGCACCCCAGTACCCGGAGGGACTGGGGATGGTCATCCAGATCAACACGATCGAGGGCAAGAAACGCCACGACCTGGACAACATCAACAACCTCAACCACTACATCGGCATGCAGCGGATCGTCCCTGAGTCGATCCCGGAGCTCAAGATCATGCCGGTCGTCGTGGCCGTCCTGATGGTACTCGGCGGCCTGGTGGCGCTGATCGGGCGGAAGCGACCGCTCTACGGATGGGTGGTGCTACTCGTCGGGATATCGCTCGTCGGAATGGCCGACTTCTGGAAGTGGGAGTACGACTACGGCCACAACCTCGACGAAGAAAACGCGATCATCAAAATCCCCGGGATGAGTTATCAGCCCCCACTCATCGGATCGCGACAGATACTGAACTTCAAGGCTCACTCGTGGCCAGGCGGCGGCGGACTCGCGGCGATTCTGGCGGTCATCACCGCGGTCGCGGTGGCAGGGAGCGAGTGGCGCCGACCCCAAGACAAGAACAGAGAAGATGAGGTGCCGCCTCCAGACGGAGTTCCGTTACGACCCGCTACGACAGCCACCTTGGCCGCGCTCTTTCTCATGGGGTGCGGTGAGCCCCAACCGAGGCCCCTCCAAGCGGGGGTAGACGGGTGCGAGGACAAATCGTGACCCGCACCGGAAAGATCCACACGTTCGATTCGGCAGAGTGCATGACGAACTACCTCCTTACGTCCGCGGGGGGGGAAGTCGTGCATTCCCTCTGGGTCACGGATTTTTCCAACCCCGGGGACCTCATTCCTGCCGAAGACGCGTTCTACCTCGTAAGCCCGACGCTGACATCGCCGATGGGCCTCGGTATCACCGCGTTCGGAAGGCCCGAGGACCGAAACGGTGCGGTGCACGCCTTCGGGGGCGAGCCCCTCACATGGGCGGGCGTCCAGGCCCTCGTGGCGCAAGCGTGGCCCAACGGGCGCCCGGAGATGTCACACGGTGGCCACACCTCCACGCTCTCCCCTGACGGCGCCGTACCCCCGGACCGAACAGACTGATCCTCGATGACGACCCTCCCGATCCTCGCTCTTCTCGCCACGCTCCAGGTCAGTCCCGCTACCCTGCGTGTGGGGCCGGGCATGGAGTTCGCCACGATCGGCGCCGCAGTCACGGCCGCGTCACCGGGAGACACGGTGCGGGTCTCGAAAGGCCTCTATTCAGAACCGACCATCGTGCTCGATGAGCCGATCGTCCTTCTCGGGTACGAAGGCGCAATCCTCGATGGTAACGGCGAGCGGGGCCTCTTCCACGTAATCAGCGACTCGGTGACGATCGCGGGATTCACGCTCAGGAACACCGGGTTGTCCTTTACGGAAGACCGTGCAGCGATCCTGGTGGAGAAGTCCCAATACTGCTCCATTCGGGACAACCTGCTCACCGACACCTTTTTCGGGATCTACCTCGCCAACGTCGGAGACTGTGAGGTCGTCCGAAACGTGCTCACGGCGCAGGGGGAGCGAGAGACGCACGCCGGCAACGGAATCCACCTCTGGTATTCGACGCGGATCCGGATCGAGGGGAATCGCATTCGAGGTCACCGGGACGGGATCTACTTCGAGTTCGTAGAGGACTCGGACGTGTCGGACAACGACAGTCGCGAAAACATCCGCTACGGCCTCCACTTCATGTTCTCGGATGGGTGCGACTATCGCCGCAATGTATTCGCCGACAATGGCGCGGGCGTCGCGGTCATGTACACGAAAGACATCCTGATGGACGGAAACGACTTCCGGAGCAACCGAGGAACTGCCTCGTTCGGCCTGCTGCTCAAGGACATCACCGACTCCGAGATTCGCAACAATCGGTTCCACCGGAACTCGGTCGCGATCCACGCCGAGGGCGTCAATCGGGTCATCGTCGACGGAAACGACTTCGTGGAGAATGGATGGGCGGTGAAGATCATGGCCAACTCCGAGGGGAGCACCGTCACCGGAAACAACTTCCTCGGTAACTCCTTTGACGTCGCGACGAACAGCCGTCGATCGTACAGCGAATTCGAAGGCAACTATTGGGATCGGTATCGCGGCTATGATCGCGACGCGGACGGCATCGGCGATGTACCTTTTCATCCCGTGCGACTCTTCTCGCTCGTGGTCTCCCAGAACGAGCCGGCACTCGTGCTGCAGCGCAGCCCCCTCGTGATGCTGCTCGACATCGCAGAGCAGGTCCTCCCTTTGCTGACGCCTGAGAATCTTGCCGACTCACAACCCGCACTCTCACGCCTCTCCACACGGTGGAGTTCCTGATGTCCCTCCCTTCCCAGCCTGATTCTCGGAACCGTGCCCCACGCTCGGTCAACGTCGCGGGACTCTCGAAGAAGTTCGGTCCGCTCTCCGTTCTCGACGGGCTTTCGCTCACATTCGAGTCGGGGTGCGTCACCGCGCTCCTCGGACCCAATGGTGCCGGGAAGACGACCCTGCTGAAGTGTGTCCTCGGCCTCGTGCGACCCGACCGCGGAAGCGTGACCGTGGGGAGCACCAAGGCGAACGGAACCGGTGAGTATCGGCACGACATCGGCTTCATGCCTCAGCTGCCTCACTTCCCTTCACAGCTCACCGGATGGGAACTGGCGAACATGCTCGACGATCTTCGGGATTTCGAGGGTGATCCCGATGAGGAACTGCTCGATGTGTTCGACCTGCGTCCAGAGATGGACAAGCCCTTCCGCACCCTGTCCGGGGGCACCCGCCAGAAGGTGAACGCGGCTCTCGCGTTCAGATATCGCACCCCGATCATGATCCTGGATGAGCCGACCGCCGGCCTCGATCCGGTCGCCGCCATCGGACTCAAAGAGAAGGTCCGCAGGACGCGAAGTGAGGGA
>JBDGVT010000241.1:0-10635 GCA_039585495.1 Gemmatimonadota bacterium
CCACCCGTGACCCTGTGCACCCGCGGAGCGCCATTCACGCGGCAGGCGACCGCGTGCTCGGACCGGTCCTGGCCGACGAGAACGGCGTCATCGAGGAGTATTGCGTCCGGTGCCACTCGGACCGACGCATGAGAGGGAACATGTCGCTCGAGGAGTTCGACGCCGAGAATCCGGCGCCGACCGGTGAGCTCGCCGAGAAGATGATCGTGAAACTTCGGGCCGGCATGATGCCGCCACCGGGTGTCGCACGGCCTTCGGGAGACACCCTCGAGATCCTCGTCGAGGCGTTGGAGCGCCGCATGGACGAAGCCGCCCGCCGAGATCCGAATCCGGGCGGACGGACGTTCCAGCGACTCAACCAGAGCGAGTACTCCGCCTCGGTACGAGAGCTGCTCGGGCTCGAGATCGACGGCGCGGACTATCTGCCGCCGGACACCAAGAGCGCCAACTTCGACAACATCGCGGACGTGCAGATGTTGTCACCCACGCTGCTGGATGCATACCTCAACGCGGCGGCGGAAATCAGTCGGCTGGCCGTCGGCGATCCGGATGCGACGTCGGCTGAAGCACAGTACCGAGTGCCTCGATGGGTGTCACAGACCGAACGAGTGGAGGGTGCACCGTACGGGACCCGCGGAGGCGTGTCGGTCGTTCACAATTTCCCCGCGGACGGCGAGTACCTGTTCCGTTTCTCCTTCCATCACGAGACGACCGGTACGGCCGTCGGGAATGGGAGCTCGGACCTGAACACCACTGCGGACTCTCCCGAGCAGGTCGAGATATCGATCGACGGAGAGCGTGTGCAACTGCTCGACATCGATCGGTGGATGCACGTTTCCGATCCGGGCGGTGTCGACATGCGTTCAGGCCCGATCGCCGTTACCGCCGGCCCTCACCGGGTCTCCGCGACGTTCATCCAGAAGACCGAAGGCCCGGTTCAGGATCTCATCTCGCCGCACGACTGGTCCCTCGCGAGCACGGCGATCGCGGGTACGTACGGAGTGATGTCGCTGCCACACATGCGCGATCTGGTCGTGGTCGGCCCACGAAGCGTGACGGGCGTATCCGACAACCCGATCCGCCGGGGCATCTTCAGCTGTCGACCCACTGACGCGGAAGAAGAGCGGCCCTGTGCGGCCTCCATCATCGAACGCATGGGCACACAGGCGTTTCGCCGTGCGCTCACGGATGACGATCGGGAGGCTCTCCTCCGCTTCTACGACTTCGGTTCGCGGGAGGGCGGTTTCGAGATCGGAGTACGGACGGCGCTCGAAGCGATGCTCGCCAGCCCGCATTTCGTCTTCCGTTTCGAGGAGGCCCCGGTCGATATCGAGCCGGGAGAATCGTACGAGATCACCGACGAAGATCTCGCCGCACGTCTTTCCTTCTTCCTCTGGGGCTTGCCGCCGGACCAGGAGCTGCTCGACCTCGCGCTCGGGGGTGACCTCTCCGATGACTCAGAGCTGGAGCGGCAGGTTCGCCGGATGCTCGCCGATCCCCGATCGGAGGCGCTGGGCTCTCGCTTTGCGGCACAGTGGCTTCGACTTCAGGATCTCGAGAAGGTCCATCCGGATGTGCGCCTGGAGCCGGATTTCCACCAGCAGCTGGCGGACGCGATGCTCCGTGAGACCGAGCTCTTCTTCAGTAGTGTCGTCCGCGACGATCGCAGCGTTTTCGATTTGTACACTGCGGACTACACCTTCGTGAACGAGCGACTCGCGCGTCACTACGGTATCGAGGGTGTCACGGGGGAGGAGTTCCGAAGGGTCACGTATTCGGACGAGCACCGTCGCGGACTCCTGGGTCACGCGAGCGTACTCACACTGACCTCCCACGCCGGCCGTACCTCACCGGTGCTGCGCGGCAAGTGGGTCATGGAAGTGCTGATGGGTACGCCGCCTCCGCCCCCTCCACCCGGGGTTCCGGATCTGGAGGAGACGGATGCCGCCGAGGGCGGACGCGTACTGACCACGCGTGAACGCATGGAGATTCACCGCACCAACCCGACATGCAACGCGTGCCACCGCTTCATGGACCCGATCGGTCTCGCGCTCGACGGCTTCGGCGTCACCGGCAAGTGGCGGATTCGCGAGAACGGAAACTCTCTCGACACGCGCGGCGAGCTGTACGACGGGACTCCGATCACCAACCCGGTGGAGCTCCAACAGGCGCTCCTCGACCGACCCATACCATTGGTGCGGACCTTCGCCAGCAACCTCATGGCCTATGCGCTCGGACGTCGGGTCGAGTACTTCGACCAGCCGACGATCCGCGAGATCGTGAAGACGGCCGAAGAGGATGAGTACCGGATGTCCGCGTTCTTCCTCGGCATCGTGAAGAGCGATGCCTTCCGGATGCAGCGGGTGACCGAACGAGCGACCGACGATTTGAACTGAGGAAGGCCCCCGAGGGCCCCTGGAGAAAGACAAAGATGGAGTTCATCACCGGCCGACAGATGCCTCGCAGGAGCTTCCTGCGCGGAATGGGCGCCAGCGTTGCGTTGCCATTCCTGGACGCCATGGTGCCCGCCGGGCGTCTCAGGGCCGCTGCCGATGTGACCGATGCCACCCGGCTCGTCGCGATCGAACTCGTACACGGGGCGGCGGGCAGCAACGAATGGGGTGCGACGCAGAATCTGTGGGCACCCGCAGACGTGGGGAGCAACTTCGATCTGACGCCGAGTTCGCTCCTGCCTCTCGATCCGTGGCGGGAGTACCTGACCATCATCAGCAACACCGACGTGCGGATGGCCGAGGCGTTCCAGCCGCACGAAATCGGCGGCGACCACTTCCGGTCCAGTGCGGTCTTCCTCACCCAGCAGCACCCCAAACAGACCGAGAGCTCGGATGTCTACGTCGGGACATCGCTCGATCAGATCCACGCGAAGCGCTTCGGTCAGGACACGCCGATTCCCTCGATGCAGCTCTGCATCGAGAACGTGGATCAGGCGGGCGGGTGCGCGTACGGGTATTCGTGTGTTTATACGGACTCGATCAGCTGGGCCTCCGAGACCGAGCCCCTGCCCATGATCCGTGATCCGCGGGTTGCGTTCGACCTTCTGTTCGGCGCCGGGGGTTCACCCGAAGAGCGTGCACGGCGACGCAGAACGGCTGGCAGCATTCTCGACTGGATCACTGAGGACATGGCGCGGATGCGGCGTACGCTGGGCCCGAACGACCACGCGCGACTCGATCGATATCTCGACAACGTGAGGGAAATCGAACGGCGCATTCAATCGGTCGAGGCTCAGAACAGCACCGGGGAGGAGCGCGCTCTGCCCGGTGCGCCGGCCGGTGTACCGGACTCCTTCACGGAGCACATGCAGCTCATGTTCGATCTGCAGGCACTCGCCTTCGCTTCTGATATTACGCGTGTGTTTTCGCTCAAGACCGGACGCGATGCGTCGTCGCGGGTCTATCCGGAAAGCGGAACGGACACGCCATTCCATCCGGCATCGCACCATGGAGGGAGAGAAGCGGCGATCCTCGATTTCTCGGTGATCAACAAGTACCACGTGAGCATGCTTCCGTACTTCCTTCAGAAGTTGAAGGACATCGACGAGGGCGGGACGGATCTGCTCGAGAAGACGATGATCATCTTCGGATCTCCCATGGCCGACGGGAACATCCACAATCACAGACGGGCCCCGCTCATCGCACTCGGGCACGCCAACGGTCGACTGGGAGGCGAGCTGCATATGAAGGCGCCCGACGGCACGCCGATGGCCAACGCAATGTTGTCTTTGATGCACATCCTCGGGCATGAAGACATGGGAAGTTTCGGTGACAGTACCGGCGAGTTGACGCTCTCCGGACCGCGCGCGGGTTGAGGCCGGAGCGATGCCGCGTCCTGTTCGCCTGAGGTCCGAGATGCTCGGACCCTTGTGGCTGTCGCTGCTGCTGTGGGCCGGGTCTCCCGCCACCTCGCCCGTGGCGGATGCCGCGATGCGTGGTGACTCCGATGAGGTGCGGGCGCTCCTGCGCACGGGGGCCGACGTGAACGCGGCGCAGGGCGATGGCATGACTGCACTCCATTGGTCAGCTGAGCACGACGATGCCGAGATGGCGCGAATGGTCGTTCAAGCGGGTGGCAACGTCGATGCGGTCACGAGGCTCGGGGACTACACCCCGCTCCACCTCGCGGCGAAGGCGGCGTCGACCTCGGTCGTGCGGGTGTTACTCGACGCGGGAGCCAGTCCGCACCGGGTGACGTCCACAGGAGGTGCGACCCCGCTCCACTTCGCTGCGCAGGCAGGAGACATGCAGGCCCTGGCCGCCTTGGTCGACCACGGTGCAGAGGTCGATGCTCGCGAGAGCATGTGGCTGCAGACTCCGCTCATGTTCGCCGCGGCTTCCGGTCGAGGCCCTTCTGGCGCTCGGCGCAGACCCGGCGATCACCGGCCGCGTGATGGACATGGACCAGCGGGAACGGGAGGATCGGAACGATCGGAGCCGCCGGGAGCGGATCGAAGAGCGTATCACTGCCGCGCAGGAGGGTCGGGAGATGGCTCCCGTGCGAGCGGGTCGTGAGGATATCGACAATCAGCAGCGTGACCGGGTGCCGTCGTCACGCTTCTCGCATGCGCAGCTCGTGGGCGGATACGGTGGACTGGGGGCACTGCATCTTGCTGCCCGGGAAGGGCACGTCGGTGTCGTGGGTGCGTTGCTCGATTACGGAGCGGATATCGATCAGGTGACCGGTGGAGATCACACCACACCTCTTCTCATGGCGACGATCAACGGTCACTTCGATCTCGCGATGTTCCTGTTCGAGCGCGGAGCCGACGCCGGCATCGGGAGCGATGCCAACGCGACGCCCCTCTATGCGACTCTCAACACGCAGTGGATTCCCAAGTCGCGGCACCCGCAGCCGGCCGACTACATGCAGCAGGAGGTCACCTACCTCGACCTCATGAGAGCATTCCTCGAGGGGGGCGTCGATGTGAATGCACGCCTCACGAAACAACTGTGGTTCACGACATTCGGAGACGACTACCTCCGAATCGACCGAATGGGGGCTACCGTGTTCTGGAGGGCCGCCTACGCGCTCGACCTGGATGCAATGCGATTGCTCGTGACCCACGGAGCCGATCCGAATCTCCCGACGCTCAAAACCGGGGGGCGTTCGTTTGGCCAGGGTGCGGGCGGCAGCGCGGACCGCCCCATGCCTCCCCTCGACCCGTCGGGACTCCCGCCGGTTCCGGTGGGCGGACCCGGAGCCTGGCCGATCCATGCGGCTTCAGGAGTCGGCTACGGCGAGGGATATGCGGCGAACATCCACCGGGTCGTGCCGGATGGCTGGCTACCGGCGGTCCGTTATCTGGTTGAGGAACTCGGGGCCGACGTCAACGAGCGGGACCACAACGGCTACACCGCACTTCATCATGCCGCCGCACGCGGTGATGACGAGATGATCCGATATCTGGTCGATCGGGGTGGGGACGTCATGGCTGTGAGCCGTCGAGGTCAGACGACAGTCGACATGGCGAACGGCCCCGTACAGCGTATCAGCCCGTTCCCCTCGACGATTGCGTTACTCGAGAGCCTCGGAGCGATCAACAACCACAACTGCGTCTCCTGCTGATCCACCTGGCTCGCCCTCCTCGAGAGCCAGCAAGATCTCCTCGAACACACTGCGGACGGCGCCGTCCAGGCTGATCGTGAGCGTGATGTCGTCGTACTCCGCCGGCGTCATCTCGTGCTGCTCGAAGATCTCTTCGACGCGGGCCTCCAATTCCTCTCGGGCCCGCCGCCGGCCTTCCTCATCGTGTACACGACCGACCTTCCCATGGAACTCGTCGCGGGCGTCGTTCAGGTCGAGGTGAGCCTGAAGGTGAGCCTGAGCGTAGCGTGTGAGTAGCTCCCGATCGAGATCCCCGTCCTGAGCTCTCGCCTGGGCAGGCGACAACGCGATCACGGACAGAATCAGGATGATGTTTGCTGGGAGGCCGAGGGTGCTCGGTGTGCGATTCATAGAGGTCCCCCGCGAGGGCCCGGCGGTCGGGGCTGCGAACGTCACTGCCGAACCCCATCCCGTTGTAGTTGCCACTTCTTCTCTCTTGGGGGTACCGTTGGTCGAAGAATGGCGTGACTCAAGGTTACGGGTGGCATCATACCTATCTACGAATACTCCTGCCAAGGCTGCGGACACTCCTTCGAGGCTCTGATTCGAGGGGGAGACGCACCTTCGTGTCCGGAGTGTGAAGGCCAGGAGTTGGAGCGGCATTTCTCGTTGCCGACCGTGCAGTCGACCGGTACCCACGAAAAGGCGATGCGGGCGGCCCGAAAACGCGACCAGAGGCAAGGTTCAGAGCGGGCGCACACGCAACGCGAATACGAGCTGAACCACGACGATCATTAGATGAAAACGCTTGCCGCCGCGCTCGCGGTATCCGGTACTGCACTCGTGTGCGTGAGCAGCCTGTCACCGACGTCGCTGCAGTGGTCCCGCGAACATGCCCTTGTCGACCCCGCTGGAGTGACGGCCAGACCCCGAGCGGACAACGAGGTCATCGAGGAGTACTGCGTCCGGTGCCATAGCGACACCCGCATGCGTGGCAACATGTCGCTCGAGACCTTCGACGCGGCGAGGCCCGAAGAGAACGCGGCACTCGCGGAGAAGATGATCGTGAAGCTCCGCGCCGGAATGATGCCACCGCCGGGTGTCGCCCGCCCCGCCGGAGACACGCTCGCGGCCTTGGTCGCCTCGCTGGAAGCACGCGTCGACGAGGCCGCCGACCGAAATCCGAATCCCGGTGGACGGTCCTTCCAGCGACTGAACCAGGTAGAGTACGAACGCTCCATCTACGACCTTCTCGGACTCGAGATCGACGCCAGCCGCTTGCTGCCCCTCGATACGAAGAGTGCGAATTTCGACAACATCGCGGACGTTCAGATGCTGTCACCGACCTTGCTCGACGCGTACCTGAACGCAGCGGCCACCGTAGCGCGGATGGCCGTTGGCGACCCGAGCGCGGCCTCCGGCTCGACGACGTACACGAACGGTGGATACGTCTCCCAGTGGGAGCGGGTCGATGGAGCGCCGTACGGGACCCGAGGCGGCATCTCGGTGACGCACAACTTCATCGCCGACGGCTCCTACGAATTCCGACTCGCCTTCGAGCATACGACGACGGGCGGCTATTTCGGCGGTGTTACGCGGGGAGAGCAGATCGAGGTGTCGATTGACGGCGAACGGGTCGCGCTTCTGGACATGGATCGATGGATGAGCGTTGCCGATCCGAACGGCGTGAATATGCGAACCGAGCCCGTCTTCGTGCGCGCGGGTGCACGGCGGGTGAGCGCGGCCTTTCTGGTACAGGGGGAGGGACCTGTCGAGGACCTGCTGTCTCCACACGACTGGTCGCTTTCCGACCGTCAGATCGGTGTGAGCGGGTACGGCATCACCTCGCTCGCGCATCTCAAGGATCTGGTCATCGCCGGACCGGACCACGTGACCGGTGTTTCTGAGACGCCCACGCGTGACCGGATCTTCAGCTGTCGGCCGACCACTCCCGAAGAGGCGCTTCCGTGCGCCGAGCGGATCATTTCGACGCTCGGTCCTCGGGCGTTTCGCCGGCCTCTTACCGAAGCCGATCGCGAAGCGTTGTTGAGGTTCTACACGGAGGGCGCCGAGGAAGGCGGATTCGAGGTCGGCATTCGGACGGCCCTGGAGGCGCTACTGGCCAGTCCCGACTTCGTGTTCCGATTCGAGGAAGCTCCAAGGGGGATCGAGATCGGGGAGGACTACCGAATCCGCGATGTCGATCTCGCGACCCGGCTGTCGTTCTTCCTGTGGGGCCTCCCTCCGGACGAGGAGTTGATTCACCTCGCTGAAGCCGAGCGGCTCTCCAATTCCGACGTGCTCGAAGACCAGGTAGAGCGACTGCTCGCTGATCCTCGTTCGGAGGCGCTCGCGACGCGATTCGCCGCGCAGTGGCTCCGGCTCGACGACCTGGACAAGGTCCACCCGGACCGACTCCTGTATCCGGACTTCCACCAGAAGTTGGCGGATGACCTGCGTCGCGAGACGGAGACGTTCTTCGCGAGTCTGGTCCATGAAGACGCGAGCGTCTTCGATCTCTATACCGCCGACTATTCGTACATGAACGAGACGGTGGCCCGTCACTACGGGATCGAAGGGGTCATCGGGGACGAGTTTCGGCGCGTCGACTATCCCGACGACTCGAGGCGGGGACTCCTCGGGCACGCGAGCATTCTGACGCTCACATCTCATGCGGGTCGGACATCGCCAGTCCTGAGAGGCAAGTGGGTGATGGAGGTGCTCATGGGCACGCCACCACCTCCACCTCCGCCGGGCGTGCCCGATCTGGACGAGACGGCCGACGCGGCCGAGGGGCGCATGCTGACCACGCGCGAGCGCATGGAGCAGCACCGCTCGAACCCGACATGCAACGCGTGTCACCGGTTCATCGATCCCATCGGGCTGGCGCTGGACAGCTACGACGTGACAGGCCGCTGGCGGATTCGTGAGAACGGCATGCCACTCGACACGCGCGGTGAGCTGTACGACGGCACGCCCGTCACGAGTCCCTCCGAGTTGAACGAGGCGCTCATCGCGCGGCCGATTCCTCTCGTCCGGACGTTCACTCAGAACCTGATGGCGTATGCTCTGGGTCGACGGGTCGAGTACTTCGATCAGCCCACTGTCAGAGCGATCGTGCGGGACGCGGAAGAGAACGGATACAGGATGTCGTCGTTCGTGCTGGGCGTCGTGAAGAGTGACGCTGAGGAGAACGAGGACACATGCACTTCATTTCCGGAAAGCACCTGGAGCGTCGCACCTTCCTACGAGGGATGGGCGCTTCGCTCGCGCTTCCGTTTCTCGACGCCATGGTGCCGGCCGGGCGGATGAGTGCGGCGAAGGCGGCCGAGGTCGATCCGACACGTCTGGTGGCGATCGAGATGGTGCACGGCGCAGCCGGCAGCAACGAGTGGGGCGCTTCGCAAAACCTGTGGGCGCCCGCTGTGGTGGGTCGTGACTTCGACCTCACGCCGAGCGCGCTTCTGCCGCTCGATCCGTGGCGGAAGTACCTCACCATCATCAGCAACACGGACGTTCGGATGGCCGAGGCCTTTCAGGCCCCCGAGATCGGTGGTGATCACTTCCGTTCGAGCGCCGTGTTCCTGACGCAGCAACACCCGAAGCAAACCGAGGGCTCGGACGTCTACGTCGGGACTTCTCTCGATCAGATGTATGCGCAGCGGTTCGGTCAGGACACGCCGATCCCCTCCATGCAACTCTGCATCGAGAACATCAATCAGTCGGGGGGCTGCGCATACGGGTACACCTGCGTCTACACGGACTCGATCTCCTGGGCCTCGCCGACCGAGCCGCTCCCGGTCATTCGTGACCCCCGCGTGGCATTCGAACAGCTGTTCGGAGCGGGAGGAACCGCCGAAGAGCGTGCCTCGAGGCGTCGCACATCGGCTTCGATCCTGGACTGGGTGACCGGGCGCGTGGCGGAACTGCAGCGCGAACTCGGCCCGAACGATCGTGAGCGGCTCGACCGATATCTGCAGAACGTCCGTGAGCTCGAGCGTCGCATCCAGATGGTCGAGGCTCAAAACTCGAGCGGGCAGGAGCGGGCGCTGCCGTCTGCGCCAGCCGGGGTGCCCGATTCATTCGAGCAACACGTACAGATCATGTTCGATCTCCAGGCGCTCGCTTTCGCCTCCGACACGACACGCGTGTTCTCCTTCAAGATGGGTCGCGACTCATCGGCCAGGGTCTTCCCCGAAAGCGGTACTGAACGGCCCTTCCACCCTGCGTCGCATCATGGAGGTCGTGAAGAGGCGGTGCTCGACTTCTATCTGCTCAACAAGTACCACGTAAGCATGCTGCCCTACTTCTTCGAGAAGCTGGCTAGCCTGCAGGAGGGTGACGCGCACCTCCTGGACAAGACGATGATCATCTACGGCTCTCCTCGTGGCCGGGGGTGCCAACGGTCGGTTGGAAGGCGATCTGCATCTCAAGGCGCCCGACGGGACACCGATGGCGAACGCCATGCTCACGTTGATGCACAAGTTGGGGATGGACGATCTGGAGAGTTTCGGAGACAGCACCGGGGACTTCTCGCTCGCTTCTCCGCCAACGTCGGCGGGGTAGGGGGATCGTGAAGCTCCGCGTCGATGTTTGGACGGTGCTCCTCGGGACCACACTCCTGGTGAGCGCCCCGGCCGCGGACTCGCCGGTGGCCGACGCGGCCATGCGTGGAGACACGGATCAGGTTCGGACACTCCTGCGGGGCGGGGCTGATGTGAACGCCGCGCACGGGGACGGCATGACCGCGCTTCACTGGGCTGCCGAGTCCGGGAACGACGAACTCATGCAGATTCTTCTGTACGCCGGCGCCAACGTCTCGGCCGTGACCCGACTGGGTGACTACACCCCGCTGCACCTGGCCAGCAAGGGGGCTCGCTCGTCTGCGGTCCGGCTGCTCCTCGAAAACGGGGCTGACGTGTCGGCGGTGACCTCGACGGGTGCCGTGACTCCCCTCCACTTTGCGGCGGCGTCGGGGAACGTCTCGGTCGTGACGAGTCTGCTGGAGCACGGTGCGGAACTCGACCGGCGGGAGACACATCGCGGTCAGACTCCGCTCATGTTCGCGGCGTC
>JBDGVT010000242.1:0-6255 GCA_039585495.1 Gemmatimonadota bacterium
ACCGGTTCGCCCACGGAGGCCATCTCGACAATCGGCACAGCCGGAACCTTGGCACTCGGGACAACAACGTCTCACGAGCCGTTGGGACACGACTCCAGCGAGGCCGCCGGCAATGAGAAAGGGAGGCACACCCATGTGGAGCAACCGGGTGACGGCTCCCGGTGCGTCCGTCGTGTGGATGGTCGAGAGGACCATGTGTCCGGTGACGGCCGCTGCCATGGCGATCTCTGCGGTTTCCCTGTCCCGGATCTCTCCGACCATCACGACGTCCGGGTCCTGTCGAAGCACGGCCCGGAGGGCGTCGGCGAAGCTCAGACCCGCCCGGCGATCTACCTGAACCTGGCTCGTGTCCTGGAGTCGATACTCGACCGGGTCTTCCAGGGTAACCACGTTCTGGGCCTTCCGGTCGATCTCGCTCAGGGCGGCGAACAGGGTCGTGCTCTTGCCGCTCCCCGTCGGGCCGGCGGCCAGCAACACACCCTCTCCCCGACCCAGGAGGCCACGCAGTTGTGCCAGGTCGGGCTGTGCCATCCCGAGCACGTCCAGGCTCCGCGGTGCGGCGTCGGAGTCGAGAATCCGTACGACCGCCTTCTCCCCGCCGTTCACCGGTAGCGTGCTCACCCTGAGCGTGAGCGTTCGGCCCTCGTGATCCAAGGCCATCCTCCCGTCCTGGGCGCGGCGGCTCACCGCGATGTCCATTCCGGAGATCACCTTGATACGCGACAAGACCGCGCGCCGCGAGGCCGCCGGGAGATCCACGATCTGATGCAGCACCCCGTCGACTCTGAGACGGATGCGCACATCGGCGCCGGTCTCCTCGATGTGGATGTCGCTGGCTCCGTCGTCGATGGCGCTTCGCAGAATTTGGTCGACGAGTCGTACGACCGGCGCTCGTTTTGTCGCCTTCTCCAACGTGGCGTCCGACGTGACCCGGGCCGTCGCTTTCAGTTTGCTCGGCAGCGCGTCGACCAAGTCCGAGAACGTGCCGTCGTAGTGGAGTCCGATGGCCTCGAGAACCGCGGACGGTTCAGCCACGACCGGGTGAACACGGCGACCTGTCTGAAACTGAACGTCATCGATCGCGGCGACGTTGAGTGGGTCGGCCATCGCGAGGCGGATCGTTCGGCCGGTCAGAGCAAGGGGAAGCAGGACGTGTGCCCGTACCAGGTCAGGCCGCACCAACTCCATGGCTGCCGGTTCGGGCACTAGAGGGGCGTCGACGAACGGCAAGCCGAGTTGCACGGACAACGCGCGCGCCACGGCGAGCGGGGTCACTCTGTCGAGCCGAACCAGCGTTTCCCCGACCCGCTCTCGCGGACGTCGTGCCGGTCCTAGAGCTTCCTCCAGAGCGACGGGGTCGACCCCGGCTGCTTCGACGAGAAGCTGTCCCAGTATCCTCGGACGTGTGGTCATCCGACACGATGTCACGCGCAGCGGGGCTGTTCGATGGCGTGGCGGGCCAGCTTCAGTCCGAGTCGAGCACGTTCAGGATGAAGGGGCACACGTCGCGAATGTCTCTCAGAGTGGTGGCCTGCTCGGCCATCGGTCCGGACGCTACCCCGAGCACCGGATTGGTCGTGTGCCCACCGGTGACGTTCTCGAGATTGCCGTGATCGCTCGCCACCAGAAGCAGAACGTCGTCGTCCAGCGCTTCCGTCACACCGGCAAGGAACCGATCCACGCGTTCCAGCGCCTCCACGCCGCCGTTCATCTTCCCCCGGTGCCCCGCCGTGTCCGTCGCGTAGTGTGCGTAGTGTGTCAGGTCGTGTCGATTTGCGATGCCGGCGAGGTTGGCCCCTGCCTCCGGAGCGGTGACGTCGGGTAGCCAATCGTGGCCGAGGTGATTCCGCCACCCGTCATTCACGATTTCGCTCGAGACCGCCTCACCGGAGCCCAGCGCATTCTCGTGGCGTGTCAGAAGACCTGCTCCTCGAGCGGCGAGTGGAGGCCCGGCGATGCGCTTCCCACCGCGAGGACCCGGCCACCACTTCGGATAGGCGTTTGCGAAGGCGACGTCGAGCCCGCGGTCCCGTGCACGCTTCAGGACGCTCGTCTCCTCGACGAGCGGACGGAGACGCACGGGGGTCCACGGTCCGAAATGTCGGCCGTATATCTCAGCAGTGTCCGCTCCGGTGAGCAATGCGGCCTGTCCGGTCCCGCTCTGAGGAGTTCCGTCGACGTCGAGCGTGGCTGAAAGGGGAAACGCGTTGCCTGCCGGGCCCTGGACGACGGGTCCTTCGAGGGTCGGCACCCGTCCGCCCATCAAGGATGTGAGCACCGGAATTCGTGCGCTCATGAACGGATTGGTCACGGGGTCGCCGGTGCCGATACCGACGCCGTCGAGGAACACGAAGAGGACCTTGGGAGTGGCGGCCATGGGTGGCCGGAGATCTTACTCCGCGGGGCGAAGATCCACGGTCACCTGGATCTGCACGTGGCCCATATCAGCCCGATCACGCAGTGCGTCCTTGACCCGAGGCTCGAGCTTCTGATACGCGGCACGGAGGCCCTCGCGCAGCTCCTTGCGGAGCACCTTCAACGCGTTGACGTCAGCTCTGCTGGTCTTGGTCTCCTTCTTCGCGTCCGCGATTTCGTACGGGCGGATCTCGAAGGGGGACACACCCACGTCGTCGTAGCGCTCATGATCCAGGTACTGGATCGAGATGCTTACGTCGCCACGCGCGTGATGATGGTGAATGTCGCCGACGGCCTGGAAGCGCGAGGCGAGGCGGCCGAGTTCGGAGCGTTGCGCCGCTTTGACGTATGCGCGCTCGAGAGTGGCGAAGACCCGCTTGAGCCTCTCGGTCGTGGTCGCATCGAGGTCTGGCATCTCGGTGTCGAGATCGCGGCCCTGAGCCTGCCGCTCCACATATAGCCCCGCCGCCTCCGCGTCCCGATTTCGGGCGCGGTCGATGTTGTCGAGAATCCGATCTGGATTGGTGCGTAGACTCATGGAACCCTGGTCGTGAATGACTTCGTCTTGCTTTTCGTAGCCCGATACCGGTTCGAGCACAGTGGAACACGATATCAGGTCACCTAACTGCCGCCAAGGCCTTGGCTTAGGCAAGAGTTGTACCCTGAGCGCGGCGGTGCGCTATCCTATGGTCCCGCATCGACCCGGCGGCTGAAGTCCCGACATCACGGAGAGCATCTCATGATACATCGTCTTGCCTCGTCCCTGGTCCTTGCGGCATGGCTGTCCGCGTGTGGTGGTGGTCCGCCCAGCCCGCCGGCGTTGGCGTATGAGGCTGAATCCACGTCCAGCGTCGTATACGACTACGAGGACCACACCGTCGTGAGCGTCTCGTTCATGGGTCAGAGCATGGAAATGAGCCAGGAAGGAGTGGCAGACTATGCCATGACGTTCGAGCCCGTGGCCGAGGGTGTCCTGGTGACCCTGACCGTCGAGGACATGGATGCCTCGATCAACCAGCCGATGGGCGCCCCGATCAGGATCGACGAGAGCGACGTGGAAGGCGCGCTTGTATTCGCTCTCGACCGCAGGGGCAATCCGAGCCTCATGGAGCGGCCTGTCGTGGCCGATGGCGCCAGCCAGATGGTCTCGGCCCTGGATTTGGCGCACACGCTCTTCCCGGGTCTACCCGGGCGCGCAGTGGCCGTGGGGGATAGCTGGGTCGATACGGTGACGTATGAGGGAGAAGAAGGCCCAGGCCGGCGGTCCGCCAACGCGGTCCTACACTATTCAGCCTTGGGGGACACCGTGGTGTCCGGACGCTCCCTTCTCATGATCTCGGTGGAGGGGACTTCAGCGACCACCGCCGACTTCGAGGCCGCCGGGATGGTGATCTCGCAGGCGTCCGAGGTGGACATCGAGGGACACGTCCTGTGGGACGCGCAGGCGGGATTGATGTTCGAGCACGTCACCCGTGCAAAGGGCCGTGGTAACGTGGAAGTTCCGGTGGCCCCGGCGCCCATGCCGATCGACATCGAGTCGGTGCGTGCGGTTCGACTGCAGGGTTCGTAGGACGGCCTGCCCGAGCAGGGAGGAGTGACGAAGTCGATGGAACGGATCAGCGAAGAGCAGGGCGGCGACGGGTCTCAGATGCCGGGCCTGGCGTCTCGTCTCGTGGCGGTCTTCTTCAGCCCCGGTCGGCTGATGGAGCAGTTGGCGGAGCAGCCCAGATGGATCGGGGCGCTGATCATGGGTGGGCTCGTGGTCGGCCTGACGATGGCACTGATTCCGGTCGAGCTCTTCCTCGGGGCCAACAGACAGATTGCGCTCGAGCGCGGGGCCGAGTTTCCGGAGTTGGGTGAGCGGGCGATTCGGGCCATGCGCATCGTCATTCCGCTGACCTCGGTCCTCACGACCACCCTGCGATCATCGCGGGGCTGTACACCATCATCTTCGCCTTCATTCTCGGCGACGAGGGCCGGTACGCGCAGTACCTTGCGGTGGTCACACACGCGTGGTTGATTGCCCTTCTGGTCGGCCTCCTGTTGACTCCACTACGCATTTCCACGGGGAATGCACAGTTCACGCTCAACATGGCCAGCTTCGCGTTCTTCCTTCCGGAAGGCTACTTCCTGAACGTTCTTCAGGCCCTGGATCTCACGCAGATATGGTCGACGCTGGTAATCGCTCAGGGCGCCCACGCCATCGACAAGCGGCGCTCCTTCAAGAGTGCCGCCACGATTCTGATGGTGATCCTGGTCTCGTTCGCCATGCTGATCGCGAACTTCATCTAGCGGTCCTCGTGTGACGGTCGCGAGAAGTCGCGCGACAGCGCTCATCATCGCGGCGACTTCAGTGTTCGCCGGACTCTTCCACATGTACGCGGCGGGGTATTCGCCTTTCACGGCGCTGATCCAACGCCCCGTGCATCTCGCCCTCATGGCGACGCTCGGTTTCCTGGGCGTCGGCGTACAGCGGATCCGACGTGAAGGGGGAGCTTCGGAAGAGGGGGGCCCTTCTACTCGAGAGCTTCTCGCGAAGTGGTCGGGGTGGATCTTCGCGGTGCTCTCGATCGTCGTATGCGGATACCTGGCATTCGAGAATCAGGAACTGGTCGGGCGTTCGGGCAGCCCCACCACACTCGACCTCGTTATGGGTGCCACCGCTGTCCTCCTGGTCCTGGAACTCGCACGGCGAGCCACGGGGTGGGGACTCATCGCGATCTGCGGGATGGCGCTGATCTACGCGTTAGCCGGGCCATTCATGCCCGGGTTCCTCGCCCACCGTGGATACGGGCCCACACGTCTCATTGAGCACCTCTACCTGTCGACGGAGGGCATCTGGGGGATCCCGCTCGGCGTTTCGGCAGACTTCGTCTACCTGTTCGTGTTGTTCGGAGCCGTGCTCGATACCGCTGGGGGCGGGGCACTGCTCATCGCGATTGCCAACAGGGTCGCCGGTCGGACCCGTGGAGGGCCGGCCAAGACGGCGGCCGTGGCGAGTGCCTTCATGGGTTCGCTCTCGGGCAGTGCCGTAGCGAACGTGGTGACGACCGGTTCCTTCACGATCCCACTCATGAAGCGCGCGGGCTTCAGGCCCTTCTTCGCTGGTGCCATCGAAGCGGCAGCGAGCACGGGCGGTCAGTTGATGCCGCCGGTCATGGGGGCTGGCGCGTTCATCCTCGCTACGTGGACGAACATTCCGTACATCGACGTCGCCGTCGCGGCCATCATTCCGGCGATCCTCTACTACACAGCGGTTCTGGCGGCCATCCACTTCCGAGCTGGCCGCATGGGCATCGAACCGGCGACCGATGAGCAGGCCGAGCCGATTCTGGATCGCCTGCACCTTCTCCTTCCGCTCGCGATCATTGTCGTGCTTCTCGGCATGGGCCGCTCTCCCATGCGTGCGGCGTTCTGGGGTGTGGCGTCGGCGTTCATCATGGCCGTGGTGCGACCGTCCACGAGGCCGACCGGGCCCGAGCTCCGAGAGATCATGGAGAGAGCCGGACGCGGAGCCGTGCAGGTCGCCGCGGCGTGCGCGGCGGCAGGCATCGTGGTCGGCGTCGCGTCACTCACGGGCATCGGCCTCCGGATGTCCGAGCTGATCATCACACTGTCACAGGGCAACCTGTTGGGGGCACTCGTCCTCACGGCCATGGGCTCGATCGTGCTCGGCATGGGCCTGCCGACGACGGCGGCGTACGTGGTTCTCGCTGCACTCGGTGCACCGGCGCTCGTCCAGCTGGGCGTGCCGCTCCTCGCAGCGCACATGTTCATCTTCTACTTCGGCTGTATCTCGAACGTCACTCCTCCGGTCTCGCTCGCAGCCTTTGCCGCCGC
>JBDGVT010000243.1:0-4327 GCA_039585495.1 Gemmatimonadota bacterium
GCGATTCCGTCGTGTAGACGCCGGCCCCAGCACTCACGAGACTCCACTTGTGAGACCAGATGCGGTCTCCAGCGCCGGCTCCACCGCACTCGCCGCCCCGATCAGGATGCATGACTGCGAGGGCGTCGACAAAACCATCATCATCGCCCGAGTTCGGGATGCCGTCTGGGCCATCGTTATCGAAAGCGCCCCAGTCGATGCCGACCTGCTCCCCCAGAAGATCGTGGATGAACTGGCCGATCTGAGTGGACGAGGGATCGATCGCACTCTCCCCACCCGTGACCGTCCGGGCGCTCAGCGACGACCCTACCCAATCGGTCACCTGTCCGATGATCGTGACCCGGCCGCCCGAGACCTCGGTGTAGAAGTCCTTGACCGTACCGGGGCCGTCTCCGAAGAACGCGGTCTCGATCTCGGCTCGATCGAAGGGTAGCGCGAACGGCGAGTCGAGGAACTTGCCGAGCACCATCGGGATGAAGATGTCCCCTAGGACAGGCCCACTTCGCGGTCCCAGGCCAAGGGCGAGGTCTCCCTGACTGGTCTGAGGAACGGCGTTGAACGGGCCTCGACCCGCACGCCCACGCGTCAGTCGGAACAGCTGCGGATCGCGCTCGATGGCCTCCAGATATCCGGCCGGCGGCTGGGTCCCGTACCGTCGCCCAAGCATCTCGATGTCCTGCGCGGCGATGTCCGAAGCGGACAGCGCGACGAGGAGAACGACCGGAAGAAGAGGGGTGCGAGACATCGAGCGGGTCCCGAGGAGTGGAGGTGGCTAGAACCTTACACGTGCCGTGAAATCGCGGTTCCGAGTCCGGCGTTCCGGCCAGAGCCGGGATCTAGCCCGAGATGTCCTCGCCCCGGATGCCAAGGTCCGCAGCGACGACCCGCAGGCCGTCGATGACATTCTGGATGTGCTCTGCCCGCTCGATGCCAAGCAGGTCGATGCCCCTCTGGACCTCGTCACGACTCACGCCTGCGGCAAATGCCTTGTCCTTCAGCTTCTTGGTGACGGACTTTGGCTTGATATCGTCGATGCCTGTCGGTCGCACGAGGCATGCTGCAAAGACCAACCCGGAAAGCTCGTCGCAGGCCACCAGGACCTTGTCCAGTTCGCTGGACGGCTCGACGCCCGTGAACTCGGAGCGATGCGCGAGAATCGCCTGGAGAATCTCCTCCGAGTAGCCGAGTCCCCGGAGGTGCTCGACCGCCGTGAGCGGATGCTGTTCCGGGTGTTTCTCCCAGTCCAGATCGTGAAGAAGCCCGGCAAGACCCCAGAGGTCCTCGTCCTCGCCGCGCATACGCGCATAGTGCCTTACGGCGGCCTCCACGGCGTACATGTGCTTTCGGAGCCCTTCGTTTTCTACCCACTCCTCGAGCAGGGCTACGGCGTCGGTTCGGTCAGGCATGATCTGCGTCTCGAAAGCGTGTGGACCTGTTCATCAATCTGCTACACCCGCGATGACGGACAAAGGTGCGATACGACACAAGCCTCGCACCGGGGCTTTCGAGCGTCGCAGACCCGGCGGCCGTGCCAGATGAGCAGATGGGCGAGCAACGTCCACCGCTCGCTGGGAAAGAGCTCGATCAGATCCTGCTCGATCTTCTCCGGAGTCTTCGCGCTCGTGAAACGCATGAGTGTGGAGAGTCGCTTGATATGGGTGTCGACCACGACGCCTTCGTTGATCCCGAACGCGTTGCCGAGCACCACGTTCGCGGTCTTGCGCCCCACCCCCGGCAAGGCCGAGAGTTCGGCGATCGTCTTCGGTACCACTCCACCGTGCTCCCCCATGAGGCCTCGTGCGAAGCCGATGATATTCTTCGCCTTGTTCCGGAAGAATCCCGTGGTTCGAACGATCTCCTCCACATCCTCCTGAGCGGCGCTGGCAAGAGCGACCGCATCCGGATACCGCCGAAACAGAACCGGCGTGACCATGTTCACGCGCACATCCGTCGTCTGCGCGGAGAGAATCGTCGCCACCGCCAACTGAAACGGATTCAGGAACGTCAGTTCGCAATGTGCGTCGGGATATTCCCTCGCGAGGAGATCGAAGACCTCGGCCGAACGCTCGCGAAGGGCCTTTTTCGATTCTCTAGCCATCGAGGACCACACGAGTGAAGGGAAGTCGCGAAGGACGGGGACTGCCATCGGCGGACGCGGAGGTGGCAGCGTCGCCGACGTCCGCCTGAGTCCCTTCGGGCTCGTGCGGTCGAGCACTCCCGGGCACGGCGTTGAGGTAGGCGAAGAAGCGAGCGAGCAACTTGAGCGCTTCGCCCGATGCGACGAAGGAATAGAGTCCGTCCATGTCGCTGCCCGGCATCGAGCTTTCGAAATCCTTCCCGTCGCCCCGTACATCGGCATCCAACCACGCCGGGGCTTCGGCGAGTGGGGCCTCAGGAAGAGGGATCACCCCGATTCCGGGTCGATCCGGGCGCAGCCCCGTCGCGAGGAGCGTGTGAATGACGCCCCGACCGCTCACGGTCCAGAAGATCCCGTCAACAGATTCGGGTACACCCCCTCCACCGTCCGCCCAGAAGAGGTGTTGGGGTAGCTGGAGATACCCCGCCGCCGTTGGAGGTGTCGGTGTCACATCGGGAGACCCGCCCACCAGGTACCGCGCCACGTGCGTGGTGAGAACGAAGAGCGGGCAGCCGGCTCGCGTGTAGTGTACACCATGGAACGCGAGCGCTCCGAACTGATGGACCGCGCCCGGGGGGGCATCGGGACCCTCCAGTTCACGGACGAACGCACCCACCGCTCCCATCGTGACGAACGCGTGCGGCTCCTCGGCATCGGTGCCACGGCCCTCGGCTTCCTCGGCGACCGAATGCGAAAGGGCCTCCGCGTCCTCGAGAGTTCGGAAGGCGAGCTCCCACGGTGTGATGCGCGCATAGGTATCGTGAAGAGACATGTCGGTCGCTACCCCTCCGACTCGACCGGTTCCACCGTCGCTTCCGACTCCACGACGACCAAACCCGACGAGCCGACCGCTCGCCTCACTTCTTCCCACCAGGTGCGGCGCCGGACGATGACGATCTCCACCATCTGGTCCTCGAGCCCCAGTCCCCTGAGGAGAATGAACTGGACGTCCCCCATTCGATCCGGTTTCGGGACGGTCAGGGCCCGTCCGTCCCACTGCAGTGAGAGGGCGTCGGCGTCCAGGTATGCGGCTGCCGACCACACCTGCTCGAAGTACCAGTTTCGCTCGACCCTGAACACACCCTCGGAGACCTCCTCGCCGTGTTGGTAGTACCACGGATCGAACACCTCCCCCGCAAAGCGCTTGAACGCCTCGTCCGCGGCGTAGTCCACCCCCTCGAGGGCATCGTCGCCGGCCAGCGACTCGAGGTGATGTCTCAATTCGTGAGTCAGGGTCTCCCACAGCTCACCGTCCCAATCGAAATCGGGATCCTCCTCGGCCAGCGACCGGAACGAGCCCCAGTGGAGCGCGATGATCGATCGGGTCGTTTCAGGCCCACCGAAATCCGAGGGGTGCTCCTCGGTGAGACACTCTCCGAGCGTGAATACCCCTTCCAGTTCAGGGTGCCCCGGAGCGTCTCGCGTGACGGTCAGGCCGTCGACCCCCTCACGATAGGGCTCGGGGATTTCCTCGAAGGCACGTCGGACGCGACGCTCGAATTCGGCGAAGTCCACGAGGTGTCCTCAGTCACCCGTTGGCTCCGGCTCCCGGCTGACCGCAGCCGCGAGCCACTTGTTGGCTGATATCAGGATCACGAGCACGATGGCGAACTGGATGACGACCGAGCCGACGTTGTACGGGCTGAACAGGGTCCAGGTGGCCTGGAAGTCATCGCCACGCGCACTCCACAGCCACCAACCGGCCAGGACCACCGCTTCCACTGCGACCAGCCGGATGGCCCAGTCCCACCATGGTCCGATATGAATATCGGAGCCTTCCTGGTTGATGTAGGTCTCCCGCCACTTCGTGACGCCGAACCGGAGGACCGCGAAGGCGAAGAAGAATCCGCACAACATCAATGCGACGCCCCAGACCCAGTCCTGGTTCTGGAAGACGCCCAGCTTGAGCGCACTAGGGATCCCGAACAGCACACCGGCGACGCCGACCATCTTGATCGCGCGGCTCCGCTGAACGCCCAAATCCATGAGTACCCTGCTGGCGAGTTCGATCATCGCCACGAGGCTGGTCCACGCTGCGAACACCAGCGCGAGGAAGAAGAGAGCCTGGAAGAAGCGCCCACCCGGAATCTGGGCGAAGAGCTGGGGTACCCAGATAAAGGTCAGGCCTTCGTTCCCGGCACCCACGATCTCGCTGGCGGCCTCGGGCATCGCCGAGAATACCGTGCACAG
>JBDGVT010000244.1:0-5988 GCA_039585495.1 Gemmatimonadota bacterium
CGCGGGACCCGCGCCTCGATCACCGAGAAAAAGTTCTCGACCACGATGGGCGCTTCGAGACGGTCGGATTCGCGCACCATGAGGAATCGCTGGTCATCGGGATGCACGTCGAACCACGTGTAGTTTGTGGACTGCCGGAACCCCTCCAACGAGAAGAGCACCTCGCGGTTCTCGATGTTCGACGGTCCGCTCGACAGGTCGGCGGCGACCAGCTCCCCGCGCGTGTTCATGTAGAAGAGTTCGCGACCACTGTGCGCCCAGAGCGGAGCAGAGCCCCCGGACAGCGAGATCTGCCACTGCCCGGCGTCCACCTCGGGGAAGGGACGGACGTATACCTCGTCGCTCCCGGTCTCGTTGGACTCATAGGCAAGCCATCCTCCATCCGGCGAAACTGAGACGGCGCGCTCATCGGCCTCGCCGGTCAGCAGACGGAAGGTCGCCGTGTCGCCCTGGAATCGCTTCGCCCACACATCCCGCACGTTTGCGCCGGATACTTCCGACCCTCCGGTGCGCGCCAGCAGCCACTGCCCGTCCCGCGACCAGGTCGCTTCGAGGATCGGGTCGGGAAGATCCATGAGGAGTTCTGCCACTCCAACCCCGTCCACCCGACGACTATAGAGATCCATGTTGCCGCCACGGGCAGACACGAAGGTGACCGAGCGCCCGTCGGGATGCCACCGTGGGCGCTGATCCAGTGCGTCGTCGAAGGTGAGCCGCCGCAGGCCGGCGCCTGCGAGATTACGCACCCAAATGTCCTGGCCGCCTTCCGCGTTGAGCTTGATCGCGAGTTGGTCACCGGCGGGGGACAAGGCCCAACCCGAATTCCCAGAGGACGAGAAGCGCCACCCGCCGTCGACGGGCGTCACAACGCCGCGTCGTGACACCCAGACGGCTTCGTCGACCGCGTCCTGACTCGTGAACCCCGAAAGGTAGACCAGCCATCCCCGATCGCTGATCCCCATGTCGATGAACCCGCTCGGCTGCACGTTGAGTCCTTCCAGCACGGTGGCCGCTGGTCCGGCCCGGAACGTTCGAGGATCGAAAGTGCGCGCGAGCAACGTTCCATCGAGGGTGGCCACGAGAAGGTGCCCAGAGTGGGCGAACCGGGCCTGAATCCCCTCACCCACCACCTGACGCTCGCCGGAATCGAGGTCGATCAATGAGATGCGCCCTTCACCACCACCGCGCTCCGCCACGACGACCCCGCGACTGCCCGGAAGCACGTCTGGCCAACGGAAGTCGACCGGGGTTTCTCCTTGACTCACCCACACGTCCTCGAGCGGCCCTCCCGACTCCGGGAGCCGTCTCAATCCCTCCGCTCCGGCGACGTAGATGTAGCCGTCGTCACCCCACGCGACCCCGGCCAGCGAGGACACCTCGCTCGAGATCAGCGTGGAGCCACCCCCATCGACGCCCACCGTCCGAAGCCCATCCGGTCCCGCGTAGACGAGCGAACGTCCGTCCGGCGAGAACCTGGGGGTCCGAGCATGATCGGTGCCTCCGATGGGCGTCGCCTCGAGCTCACCCCGTTTCCGAAACCACAGATTCCAAGCCCCTCCCTCCTCAGGACGAGCGAGGAACGCGATGGCATCGCCCGAGGGAGAAACGTCGAGGAGTGGCGAATTGAGCGCTCCGGTACTTACCGGTACGGGGCTCATGACGATCTCGTAGCGCGACACGGGCTCGGGGGGTGTCGGTCGGAACCAGCTCCACCCCGCCAAAAGTACGGCGACCGCCGTGACGGCAGGCCACAGGACGCCCCTTCGTGTCGGAGTCGGTAGAGGTTGGGTCGACCCGACCGTTCCGTGCTCGAACGCAGGATCGCGTAACGCCTCGCTGGGCACCTTTGAAGCGATCAGCCGGGAGCCTCTCGATCGCCTTTCGTATGGCCGCATCTACATTCGGTGGAATCGACGCGCGGGCCCTCGCCGCTGACGGCGCCTCCGCGGTGAGGATCTTCGCGAGCACAGCCTGAGCGCTGCTTCCGGTGAACGGCGGTTCACCCACGAGCATCTCGTAAAGGACGCACCCCAACGAGTAGACGTCGCTGGAGGCTCTCGGCGACTGGTCCGCGGATGCCTGCTCGGGACTCATGTAATAGGGGGTCCCCATGGAGAGCCCCGTCTCAGTCAGCCTTCCGCCACCGGCCGTGCTCACCGCGAACGCGATCCCGAAGTCGGCGACGAGCGGACGCCCGCTACTCAGGAGAATGTTCGCCGGCTTAATATCCCTATGAATCACACCGTGCTGATGGGCGTGGTGAAGTGCCTCCGCCACGTCGGATGTGATCCGCACGGCCTCGTCCACGGGAATCTGCCGTTCTCGCTCCAAGCGAGCTCTCAAGGTCTCGCCTTCCACGTACGGCATCACGTAGAAGAGAAAACCGTCCGCCTCACCCGAGTCGAAGAGCGGCAGGACGTGCGGGTGCTGCAGGTTCGCCGTCGTCTTGATCTCCGCCAGGAACCGCTCCGCACCCACGACAGCCGCCAACTCCGGCTTGAGCACCTTGAGCGCGACCTTCCGCTCGTGCTTCAGGTCGTCGGCCAGGTAGACCGTGGCCATCCCGCCCTCACCGAGTTCGGACTCGATGCGGTAGCGGCCCTCGAGGGCAGCGTTCAGGCGGGCGATGGGGTCGGTATTGGGAGGGTCCATGCGAGCAAGATGCGGCGCAGATCAGCGCCTCGCGAGTCCCGATTCCAAAACTGTGCCAGAAACTCCGCCGACGCTCACCGACGCAAAACTCAGCATTTCCGGCGCTGGCCGACGCCCACCGACGCAAAACCCAGCACTGCGGGGAGATTCCCTACGAAAGAGAGCGACCGACGGACGATTGATCCCGCCCCAAGAGGCCCCTACCCTCTACCCACCACGGGGAATGCCCCTGCCCTCCTCCTTCCACCGCGCCCGTGGGCGGCTAGGGATGGACCGCGGGGGCCAGTATGAGCAGGAAGCGTAACGAGTATCTGGGGCGGCTGGTCGGGGAGTTGGACGCGATCGCCGCGCGCGCTCACGAATTGGAAGATCTCTACGGGACCCAACTCGGGCTACTTCATCCTCGACAGAAGTCCGGCGGTCTGAATCTCCTCCACTACCTCGCTCTGAGGCACGGCGACGTCAGGGAACTCCAGTACGAGCTCGCGTCGCTTGGCCTATCGAGCCTCGGACAGTCAGAGTCACACGTGCTTGCGAGCGTGTACGCCGTGCAGGATGCCATCCGGCATCTACTCGGCCTCGATTCCCGACGTGCACGTCCTCCGGTGACTCTTCGGCAGGGTCAGATCCGGATCCGGAAGCAGACGAGCGCCCTCTTTGGCAGAAAGCTCAAGGGGAGTTCCGTGCGGATCATGGTGACCCTGCCCGACGAAGCCGCGGACGACTACAGGCTGGTGCGTGACATGGTCGAGGCTGGGATGAACTGTGCACGCATCAACTGCGCGCACGGTGGTCCGACGGAGTGGGAGCGCATGGTCTCCCACGTCCATCGTGCACGGGCTACGACAGGGCGGACGTGCCGGATCTTCATGGATCTGTGCGGCCCCAAGATTCGTACGGGTCCACTCGCTGCCGGGCCGGAAGTGATGAGGATCAAGCCCAGTACGGACGTGCGTGGCAGAGTGAAGGGGCCCGCGATCCTGCACCTCGTCCCGGACGGGCCCCAGCGCACCACACATTCCGGAAAGAGCATTCCCGTATCCGCTGACCTCCTCCAACAGCTTGGACCGGGCGATCGCCTCGAGCTGGTCGACACACGAGACAAGCCTGTTTCATTCGACGTTCTTTCGGCGGATGCCGAGTCGGTCCGGATCGCGTGCTGGAGTCGAGCATATGTCGAGACGGGGCAACGTCTCACCCTTAGAAACACTGATGGGGATGTCTGCGCCGAGGGACTCATCGGACAGCTCCAGGCGGCGCGCCCCGCGATTCTCCTTCACATCGGCGACACTCTGCTCGTTCACAGGGACCCGAGGCGGGGTGAAAACGCTCAGCCTTCGGTCGAGGGGCGCCCGCCAGTACCGGCTCATGTCTCCTGTGCGGTTCCGGAGGTCTTCGAGACAGTCAAGGTTGGGCATGAACTGGCCTTCGACGACGGCAAGGTCCGCGGCGTAGTCATCGACGTCGAGCCGGGAGAGATCATGGTGCGGATCACTCATGCCCAGCAGGAGGGCACCAAGCTTCGTGCGTTCAAGGGCATCAACCTGCCCGATACCCCCTTGGGCCTGTTCGGACTGACGGAAAAGGACCGACAGGACCTACGCTTCGTGGCTGAGCATGCAGAGGGCGTGAACGTCTCGTTCGTCAACCACCCCGACGACGTGGAAGACCTTCTGGATGAACTGGAGTCGGCGGGCGGGCATCATCTGGGCCTCGTGCTCAAGATCGAGACCCGCATGGGTGCACGTCACCTACCCGGGATCTTGTTGGCCGCCATGGAGTGGCCGGCCGTGGGTGTCATGATCGCACGCGGCGACCTGGCCGTGGAAGTGGGATGGACGCGACTGGCCCGGACGCAGGAAGAGATCCTGGGGCTGTGCGAGGCGGCGCACGTTCCGGTCATCTGGGCGACAGAGGTCCTGAATCGACTCGCCAAGAAGGGGATCCCGACACGCGGTGAGATCTCCGATGTCGTTCTGGCCGAACGAGCCGAGTGCGTCATGCTGAACAAGGGACCCTACATCACGACGGCCATACGCACGCTTGATACGATCCTGTCTTCTGTCCAGACGTATCAGACCAAGAAGACGTTCCTGCTTCCGACACTCACGGCCGAGACTCCGGACCCCACGGAGATCGGTCGCACCGTCGGCGCCCGTCGGGGACGCTGGCAGGAGGTGCCGGCCATTGGAGCGGGCGCGGAGGCTCACGGATAACGCTTGATTCCTGAATTGGGATCACCCGTCAGGGAATCCTAAGGCCAGTCGTTGCTGCCCTCTTCGAGATCCCGGTCCTGGCACGTCTGTCCTGAGTGGAAGCTCCACTGCCCTCCGTTTACACCATCGCTGTTGTATACCGAGCACTCGTCATCCGAGAAGTCGTTGTAGCAGTACACAACGAGTCCGAAGGTGTACTCCACGGGGGTGGATTGGCATGCTCCGCTCCCCGAGAGGCCGAGAATGCCGCATGCGGCCGTAGCCACGAGGGCTACCATGGAACTCTGGACGAGTTTGGGGCGCCTACGGGTCGACATAGAGTCCTCCGATCGCTCAAATCGATATCGCAATGGGCAGGGACGCACTGAGCTTACACGCTTCTCACCCGGGCCCACAAGGACCCCCCAAGGGCTCCACCCCTAAACCGCAGCAAACCGAATAGCACAGCGGAAAATCCGATCAGCGCCCGGCACGCACCCCCGTCCCCTCGACCTCTTCGCGGGGATTCCGAATCGTGAACGACACCGCGCGGCCGTCTTCGTCGAACTCGAACTCAACGATCGGGGCGAAGCGTGGATCAACCGCCGACACCTCGCGGCCGAACGTCCCTGCCACGGCGAAGAACCCCGGCCCCCGCGGAAGGAGAGCCTGACCGTAGATGACGACGGGGTCTTCGCCATCCCCCGAGTAGAAGGCCGCCTCGGCATCTTCTATCAGCGTATCGACGAAATGGACCACCCCCGACTCCTCGTCGTGCTCGATCTGGATCGGTCTTGGACGGGGGCCGGCCAGCAAGACCTCGAAGTACCGCGCGGTCGGGTTGTAGCTATTGCCCCCGGTGAAGCGCGCGATCTGTTCGGGCGCGGGTAGAGACGGGCCATCGTCGTATACCCAGTCGCCCACGATGGGCAGCGCGTCCGCGACCGGCGTCGCCAGGGCTATGCCCGGATCGACCTCGAGCGGGATCGTCACCCGGTCGCGCCCCCAATGCATCACGAGCTCCGCGCCGTCGAGCCGGATCCGGTCGAGATCCCACTCGAGTGACCCCTGCAGGTCCTCGGTTCGTCCCCGCTCTACGCCGACGTGTAGGACCGCTTCCTCAATCGGAGGGTGAGCGCTG